>JAZLKI010000127.1:0-19506 GCA_045597485.1 Treponema sp. | reverse complement strand
CTTCCAAACGAAGAATAAATTTTCCGCCCTTTGAACGAGCGTACAAGTAGTTGAACAAAGCAGTGCGAACACCACCAATGTGCTGCATTCCAGTTGGAGATGGAGCATAACGAACACGAACTTCTTTAATGTTTTCCATATAAATCCTCTTTTCTCGATAATGTTGAGATTTGTCGTCTGTTTGAGCGCAGAACGATTTTTTACTATATATTTATATAATAATGAAATAAAATAACTTTCTCAATCCTATATAAATTTCATTATTAGGAACATTTTTTTCTTTCCCGCGTGTTCAATTTTTATACACAACTAGATATTATATAAGAGAGGTATTAATTATGAAAAAACTTATTGCAGGTGTTGCTGCATTAATTATTGGAATGGGTAGTCTTTTTGCCTGGACAAACATTGTTGAAGTTGGTGTTACAGGTTCCTTCCCAGATTTTATTACTACTACAGGTAAAGATTCAGAGGATTATAAATTTAACAGTACTGGTCTCAACCTTGGCTATATTGGTGTTTTCGAATCTAACCTTGCAGTAAAAGCAAACACAAGTATCGGTATTGGAAGTGTAGATGCAGCATTCCTCGACAGTTTTGCTGATCCAGAACTTGGTCCTATAAACTTTAACGCAACTCAGACATTAGGAGTTGGTTACCGTCTCATTAATACAGATAATCTTTTCTTGGGATTATTCGGTAATATTGGTGCATCTGTAAACTGTGGTGTGGCAGCTAATCAGGATAATGATTATGCGTATGCAAATGCAGTTGCTACAGTATCTTACTTTGTAGGTGCCGATGTTACAGCATTATTCACACCTGTAAAAACATTCTCAATTTACGCATCCCTTTCTGCTAATGCCGCATACGGTGCAGTTGTAACAGAAACTGTAAAGCAGAATCTTTCAGATGAAGATGATACAGCTACAACAACTCACGAGCATTTAATGCGACCATATTTCTTACTTCGTCCATCAATTGGGGCTGCATGGAAATTCTAAATCTGTGATATAATAAAGATATGACAAATCCTATTTATAAAATTATTGCTAAAAAGTTTCGTAAAGACTGGTCCCATGGCGACATGTTGCGCGACAAAGATTTTTCAATTCCAGAAAATGTTGAAGTTATTCGCGACATTCCTTATGGGCCAGTAAAAAAGTGGAACCTTCTTGATGTAAATATTCCAAAAGATAAAGAAGGCCCACTTCCTGTTATAGTAAATTTTCACGGCGGCGGATTTTTCTACGGCACCAAAGATATTTACGGCATTTACGCTTCCCATCTTGCTGCCCATGGCTTTGCCGTTGTAAACTTTAATTACCGCTTAAGCCCAGAAAATCTTTTTCCAAAACAATTAACAGACTGTAATGCTGCTTATAAATGGATTTGCAATAACGCAGAAAAATACAATTTAGACCTTTCACACATTTACTTTGTTGGCGACAGTGCCGGCGCAAATCTTGTTTATTTTTATTCCGTAATTCTTACAAACCCAGAGTATGCCAGATTATATGATTTTGAAGTGCCTTCTATAAAGCCAAAGGCAGTTGCCTTAAACTGCGGACTTTACCAGATTGAAAACGATATTAACGTGCTGGTATCAAAAGCCTATGTAGGCCCCGGAAAAAAGGAATATGCTGAAAATTTAAAGATTGAAAAATATGTAACTGGTGATTTTCCACCAGCCTACGTTGTATCTGCACCAAATGACTTTTTATTGTGCCAGCTGCAACCTTTAGTAGATTTATTGAATAGCAAGGGTGTTCCTGTAGAATCTAAAATATATGGAACAAAAGAAGATCCTCAAGCCGTACATGTTTTCCACTTAAACTTAAAGTTAGATTATGGAAAACAATGTAACGACGATGAGTGTAATTTTTTCAGAAAGTATTAACCTTCAAAAGTTTTTGTAACTTCCTTCAGCTGGTCCACAATCTGGATCTTCTGAGGGCAGTGTTTTTCACATGCACGGCAACCAATACAATCTGCAGGCGCACCGCCTTTTTTCTTTTCTTCGTTAAAGTGCCATTTAAAACTGTTTACACCATAGCGTTTACTTTCGTTTACTAATTCAAAGTAACGTGGAATATTAATTTTCTTTGGACAACCTTCTACACAATAACGGCAGGCAGTACAAGGAATTGCAATTGTAGATTTGATAAGTGCAGTTGCTTTTTCTACACAAGCTTTTTCTTCTTCATTAAATGGAACAAAATCTTTCATGTAAGACATATTATCTTTAAGCTGTTCCATATTGCTCATACCAGAAAGAACAACAAGAATATTATCAAGACTTGCACAATAGCGTACAGCCCAGCTTGCAACAGAAGCATTAGGATTGTAATCAGTATAGATTTTCTTTGCATCATCCATTACGTTTGCAAGGCTACCACCTTTAATTGGTTCCATAATTGAAACAAGAACTCCATGTTTGCGGGCAACTTCGTAACACTTGCGACTCTGAACTCCATCGCTTTCCCAGTCAATATAGTTAATCTGCAACTGAACAAGTTCAACTTCTGGGTGAGCAGTTAAAATTTCATCAAGAACATCGGCTGTATCGTGGAAACTAAAACCTGCATGTTTAATTTTTCCAGCCTTTTTCATTTCCTGCATCCATTCAAAGGCATGCATTTTTTCTGCAACCTGCCAGATATCTTTACCTAAACAGTGTAGAAAATAATAATCAAAATAAGAAACGCCACATTTTTCCAGCTGCTGATCAAAAATTTCCTGAAGTTTTGCAGGATCTGTCATGCCCCACAAAGGCATTTTAGTTGTAACCTGAAATTTTTCACGAGGGTAACGTTTAGCTACAAGTTCACCAAAAACTCTTTCACTGTGGCCACCATGATAAACCCAGGCAGTATCAAAATAAGTAAAACCTTCTGCCATGTAAGCATCTATCATTTCACGAGTTTTTTCTAAATCAATATTTCCCCATTCCCCATCTTCTCTACCAATTTGAGGAAGGCGCATCAAACCAAAACCTAATTTCTTAATATCCATAATTTTACTCCACATACATTATATATGGATAGAATTAAAAATGTTGTATTAATCTATTAGGAAATAGTAGGTTTAATTTGAAAGACAGGAACCACAGATTAAGGGGATTCAGGGGATTATTTTAACCTATTTCAAAAGAGAAAGGTACCTGTAGAGGTTTTTGATTATCTTCCTCATTAAAACCTAATGTTGTTACATCAATTGTAAAATCAATTGTAAAGAACTGACCTGCTTCAAGTCCTCCCCATACAGAATTTTCTTCTGCTTCGGTTAAAGTCCCCACCTTGTTTGTTTTACTAATATTTTCACTAGCGTAAGTAAAAGTCCAGTTGTACATATTATCAGGTTCTGCAACAACTTCTCCACTACTATTAAAGAACGTATCCAGATTATCGGTATTTGCAGCTTGTAAATTTCCATCATCATCATAGTAAGATACTATAACACTAAATTCTGGATCCCCCTTTAACTCATCCAATGTAAAAGAAGTATATTCATCAATAGATCCACTACCACCACTTACCGAATAATAAATACTTATATCAGTAAAAAATACTTTTGCAATTTTATTATACAAAGTATTAGTAATATTACCTTTCTCTGTAATCTTAATTGGAACACCACCATAATACTTCTCTTTATTGCTAAATGTTTCTGTCACTTTTGTAGTATCATTTCCAACGTAAATATCATAATCATTAACATAATCTACCAGGTACTTTGATGTATCAGTAATATAATTTTTGACTGAATCAACTAAATAGTATTCTTTTACTTGAATATCACCCAAATAATTTCGACCAAAACCATAACCAGCCCCGTCTATTACTATTTCCAGTTTTTTCTTATGGAAAACAAGATTTTCTTTTTGTGCAGTATCTGTTTTTATATTCAAATTACTGTATATAAAACTACAAGACAAATTAAAATCTTTATCATCTACATCAGATGCAAGATCAGTTATAGAACTTTTAATAATAGTATAACCAGAACTATTTTCTGTTCCTGTTACTAAATTACTTATCCACTGCCAATAAGAATTTGAATTTAGCGTGAATCCAGCTATTTCAGTACCTGTAGAAACATCGAAAGCCTTCTTTATTGGCAACTCGTCTAATGAATACTTTGCACCACTATGAGAATACAATGGTTTAAATGTTAATGACTCAATATTATCTTCTGTAATTACAAGAGTAGAAAAATCTTTTTCACTTCCACCTTCATATACTGCTATATCAATTCCATCTAATTCTATGTTTATATCAAAATCTTCTATAATATTTGATTCATCATCTTTATCTTTAATCGAAATATGGGTTTTACCGATAAAGCTCTTAATTGCATCTGAATTATCTTCAAGTTTACCAGATGAATTAACTAAACTTCCTCCAATATAGACATTGTATGTAGAAGCTAAAGTACTTAATCGTGAAGTAACACCTGTTTCTACCAATCCCCCGTCTACAGTTTTATATTGAGTAAGTTCTATGGAATTAAAATAATCATCTAAATAAAGAATATCATCACCTGAAGCAATATATGAGTATGTGAAAATTTCTTCCTCTTCCTCATCACCACTGCCACCAGAGCCACTGCCACCATCAACCAGACTCAATATCAATTGTACAGGAGTATTAATGCCACTAGTTACTACTGCGGTAGTCTGGCCTTTATATTTTAGAATTGTTTTTTCTTCATCAGAATATGCTTCACCATAAATAGTATATTTTCCAGGTGGCAGTTCTTCAAATATAACTTCGTCGCCAGATTCCCCTTCTTTTGGAATAGAAATTGTTTTATCTTCGCTCTCACAAAGAATTGTAAAGAATAGATCGGATCCATCAGTACCAAGAGTGCGGCTGTGTTTTGTTCCCGGTAATCGAACTGTTAATCCACTTTTTCTGTCGCCCAAAAAGCCCTGGCAAGATGTAATTATAAACAAAAATAAAAATGCAATTAATGATAAACTTTTCTTTTTCATTAGGTATCTCCGCTGTAAAAAAATACCCTATAATTATAAACTGAATTCCCTATTTTACAAATTTATACCTTTGTTATTTTTGCATTACTGTGTTCAATAAAGCCTGGCAGCCTTCCTCTACATCAAGGTAAGTCTGATCAAAATTACCAGTATACCAAGGGTCAGCAATTTCACGGGTTTTTCCTGCAAATTCCAAAAGTAAAGAAATTTTATTTTCTGGATCATTCCCCCATCTTCGATTCATGTAATAGAGATTTTCTTCATCCATTGCCACAAGGTAATCGTATTTTTCGTAATCAGCCACAGTAATCTGTCGTGCAGCTCTGCGAGTAAAAGGCACTCCTTCTTTCTGCAACTTTGTTCTGGTTCCATAATGAATATCATTGCCTATTTCCTCTGTACTTGTGGCTGCAGATTCTATTAAAAATTCTTTTTCTAATCCTGCTTTTTTAACAAGATTCTTCATAACAAATTCTGCCATTGGTGAACGACATATATTTCCGTGACATACAAATAATATTTTTATCATAATATTATTTTAGTTTTTTAATTACAGGATTTCAATTATATGCTATAATAAATGGATGTTATATTTCCTGGAGGGTAATATGTCTAAAAATGAAAATTCAAAAAAACTTCCTCTTTATTTTTATATACTTCAATACTTGATATACATCTCGCCTGTCATCTTCTTTCAATTTATAGGGCAATTAGCAGGTTTATTTCAGATGCGTGAATACAAAGCTGTTTCCACACATCCTCTTTCTTTAATTTACTTTGTTTTTGTTAATCTTTTGGCCATTCTGGCATGTATTACAGTAAGCAGATCATTAAAGTCTTACAACAGCGGAAAAATTCAATCAAAAGAAATGAATAAACGTCTTTTCATTCTTGCTAAAGTAAACATTGCCATTCCACTTTTAGTTGCAGCAATTCAGGCTGTACTTATTTGCTCTTTTGTAAAAAAAGGAATAACAGTTTTTGCAGCTTTTGAAGGTACATCTCCTGTTCTTTCAATTGTTTGTTATTCATTTGCAGTTGTATTTGAAGTTGCATTACTTTTTTATGTAATTAATATCCGTGTATTGGAAACAAAGATTTCTTACATTCCTTTCAAAGCTGATGAAATTACTATGGATGTTACTCAGCGAAACCTTCTTACTCTTCTTTTTGCTTTATTAGGTTTACTTTTACTCTTGTTCTCGATGCTTCTTGTTCCTGCAAACCTTGAACATGGAGTTGCAAGTATTACAAGAAAAATTCTTCCTTTTGCAATATATTCAATGGTTTACTTCTTTGTAATTGAAGTTATTCTTGTTGGCGACGTAAAAGGTTCCATTGTAAAAATTGGAGTTATTACAGAAGCTTTAGTAAAAAAAGATTTCACTATTGAAAACGGAAAGCCAACTAACCGTAGCGAACTTGGAGTTATTGTTCAGGACGTTAACGATTTAAAAATGCAGCTTTCTACAATTCTTACAGCTATGAACAGATCTACTGCTGCTACTGTACGCCAGGCAGACGACCTTGTTTCTAACATGGCTGTAACAAAAAATAACGTTTCAAATATTTCTTCAGCCCTTGAAAACATTAAAGGTGAAATGCAGAACCAGTCGGCAGGTGTTGAAGAATCAAATTCTTCTATTGAACAGATCATTGGAAACATCCGCTCTTTGAACTCTGCTATTGAAACTCAGGCATCTGGAATTACACAGTCTTCTGCTGCTGTAGAAGAAATGGTTGCTAACATTGCAAGTGTTACACAGATTCTTGAAAAGAACAGAACTGCCGTTGCAAACCTTACAGACGCTTCAGAAAAGGGGCAGCAGCAGGTTGCTACAGCAGTTACAACTGCCGAAGATGTACTTCAGCAGTCTGAAGGAATTTTGCAGGCATCTAGCATTATTCAGAACCTTGCAGAACAAACAAACCTTCTTGCTATGAACGCCGCTATCGAATCTGCACATGCAGGTGAAGCAGGTAAAGGATTCGCAGTAGTTGCCGAAGAAATCCGTAAACTTGCCGAACAGTCTGGCGAACAGAGTAAATCTATCGACGTTAATCTTCATTCTCTTTCTCAGTCAATTGCAAAAATTACTTCTGATATTAATGAAGTTCAAAATGCTTTCTCTATTATCTATGAACTTTCTCAGAAAGTTTACCAGCAGGAATCGGTTATTTCTAATGCTATGGAAGAACAGAACTCTGGTAACCAGCAGGTATTGCAGGCTATGCATTCTATCAGCGATTCTACTTCAGAAGTAAAGAATGGTTCCGCAGAAATGCTTGTTGGTGGTGAACAGATTCTTAATGAAATGCAGAATCTTGCAGATGTTACAAAAAACATTACAGACAATATGAATCAGATTCAGATGTTCTCGCAGCAGATTTCGGATGCCGTTGCAATTACTACAGCTTCTTCTAACGAAACTATAAAGAGTCTCTCAAAAGTAGCTGATGAAATTGATGAATTTAAACTCCAATAATTAGAAAAAAAGTATGGCAGATTATCACGAATTTGACCCAGCCCCAGAGGGCACTCCGGTAGCGAATTTTGTACATCTACATGTACACTCAGATTATTCGCTGCTGGATAGTTGTGCAACTCTCGATAAATTAGTTGCAAAAGCAAAAAGCTTAAATATGCCGGCTCTGGCTTTAACCGACCATGGTAACATGTTCGGTGCTTTGAATTTTGAAAAGCTTTGTCATGTAAACGGCATAAACCCAATTGTTGGGTGCGAATTTTATGTTGCCTATGGCAGCCATTTTGAAAAAAATTCTGTTCCATATAGTCATAAAGGTGAAGATGGAGACCGTCAGGCACGTTACTTCCACTTAATTCTTCTTTGTGAAAACCAGAAAGGTTACCAGAATATGTGCTGGCTTTCGTCTCTGGCTTACACAGAAGGAATGTGGTACAAACCTCGTATCGACTGGGAACTTTTGGAAAAATACCATGAAGGCCTAATTTGTTGTTCTGCCTGTATTGCCGGTGAACTTCCACAGCTTTTAATGGCTGGAATGGATAAAGAAGCCGAAGAACTTGTACTTAAATATAAAAATCTTTTTGGTCCAGACCATTATTATATTGAGCTTCAGGACCATGGTTTACCAGAACAAAAAGAACTTAATCCAAAGCTTATAGCCCTTGCCCGCAAACTTGATGTACCTCTTGTTGCTACAAACGATATCCACTATGTAGAAAAAGAAGATTGGGAAGCTCAGGAATGTTTGCGTAACATCGGCTTTAAGAAAAACATGACAGTAGGCCCAGACGGACAGTTTGTATCTGGTATGGGTGGCGAACACCACGAATGGTATTTTAAAACAGAACAGGAAATGCGTATGCTTTTCCCAGACTGCCCTGATGCTTATGAAAACACAATTAAGATTGCCAATATGTGCGATCTTACAATTCACCAGTATAAAACTCAGGAATTAAAAGGAACCCTTCCTCGTTTTGAACTTCCTAAAGAATTCCAGATTCACGAAGATTATACAAAAAATCAGGACGCTTATTTACGTCACCTTGTAGAAGAAGGACTTTTAAAACGCTACAAGGAAATCACTCCTGAAATTCGTGAACGCTGTGAATACGAAATGGGAATTATCCTTGGTATGGGCTTTAGCGGTTACTTCCTTATTGTATGGGAATTTATTAACTGGTCTAAATCTACCTGGGACAATGTAAATAACCGACCTAAACCTTACATGCCAATTGGACCTGGGCGAGGTTCCGGTGCCGGTTCTTTAGTTGCTTATTGTCTTGGAATTACAGACATTGATCCTTTCCGTTTCAAATTGATTTTTGAACGATTCTTAAACCCAGAACGTGTATCTATGCCGGACTTCGACGTAGATATGGATTTCGACTTTAGACAAGATATTATCCAGCATACCCGAGACCTTTATGGTGATAAAAAAGTTGGCCACATTGTAACCTTTGGTACTTTAAAACCAAAAAACGTTATTGCCGATGTTGGACGAACCTTAGGCATTCCACTTTCCGAAGTAAACATGCTTAAATCTAAGGTCAGCGAAAACTTAAAGACTAAGCTTAAAAACTGTTTTGATCCACCTAACGAAAAATTCCCGGATGGTGGTCAGCTGGCAGAATACCGCCACGACCCTCGCTATGAAAAGTTGTTTGACCTTGCAATTAAACTTGAAGGTTGTAAACGTAATACAGGTCTCCACGCTTCGGGAATGGTAATCGGTCTTACAGAATTGCCAGATTGGGCTCCAGTTTTTGCCATTCAGGATAAAGAAGGTACAAAGATTGGTGTACAGTACACAATGGATATTATTGAACCTTGCGGACTTGTAAAATTCGACTATCTTGGTCTTAAAACATTGTCTCTTATCCGTTATGCAGAAGAAATTATTAACAACCATAAAAAAGAAGGTCAGGAAGATTTTGTTTGTGCAAATGTAAGCGAATCTGACCCTACAACCTTCGAACTTTTCCGCCGAGGTGACTCAGTTGCCGTTTTCCAGTTTGAATCTCCTGGAATGCAGAAGATTTTGCGCCAGTTCCAGCCAGAAAAACTTGAAGACCTAGTTGCCTTAAACGCCTTGTATCGTCCAGGTCCAATGGATTACATTCCAAACTACATCAATGGTAAATGGAAGCCTGAAACAATTCATTACCCTGACCCATGTCTTGAAGACATTCTTAAAGAAACCTATGGAGTAATGGTTTATCAGGAACAGGTAATGCAGGTTTCTCAGAAGATTGCGGGCTTCTCTCTTGGTGGTGCCGATATGCTTCGTCGTGCCATGGGTAAGAAAAAGCCAGAAGTTTTGATGGGAAAGAAAAAGGAATTTATTGAAGGTGCTTTAAAACAAGGCTTTACAGAACAGCATGCCGATGAAATTTTTGAAATTATGATTCCTTTTGCCGGCTACGGATTTAACAAATCGCACGCTGCAGCTTATTCTGTTCTTGCGTACAGAACAGGTTATTTAAAAGCAAATTACCCTGCCGAATTCATGGCAGCTAACCTTACAAACGAAATTACCTCTACCGATGGACTTCCTGCTTACATTGAAGAAGCCCGTCGTATGGGAATTGCAGTTGACCCTCCAGATGTAAACCGTTCCGATGTAAACTTTGACGTTGTAGACGGACGCATTGTATTCGGCCTTAAGGGAATTAAGGGAATGGGCGAAAACGCTGCCCGTTCTATTATTAATGAAAGAAAAGAAAACGGCCCTTACAAAAGTTTTATGGACTTTATAAAACGAGCATGTACTCGTGTAGAACGCGATAACGAAACTGGCATTGAACGTGTTGCAGTAAATAAAAAAGCGGTCGAAGTTTTAATTAAAACAGGTGGTTTTGATCACTGTGGCGAAGATTCAGGCCAGATTCAGAATCGTTCAACTTTACTTGCAAACATGGATGCAGCAATTGAATTTGCTTCTGGCATTCTAAAAGATAAACTTATAGGTCAGGGCGATTTGTTTGGAGACTTGGGCGAAGAAGATAACTCTTATACAGAATTCCAGTTTAATATTGTACCAGATTTACCATTAATGGAAATGCTCAACATGGAAAGAGACTGTATTGGTTGTTATGTAAGTGGACACCCATTAGACACCTACAAAAAAGCAATTGAACGTGCCGTTACTTTACGTGCTGGAAACATAGACCGTGTAGCAGCAGAAAGCAAAGCAGAAAAAGAAGCAATGCAAGCTAGCGGAGCTAACTTCTGGCAAATGAGAGATGCCGGAAAATCCTATATTGCTTTAGGTCTGATAAACGGAATTCGCGAAATTACTACTAAAAAAGGTGACAGAATGGCTTTCGCAAAATTAAACGATTACGACGGCCAGATAGATTTAACTTTCTTCCCTAAAACATGGGAAGTATTAAAAACTCAGATTGAAGATGGCGGCATTTATGCTTTGCGTGGAAAAGTTGACGGTAGCCGCGACACTCCTTCTATGCTTGTTGATGCAATAGAAAATGCAAATGAGTTAGAAAACCATTCTGCACAATCTGTACATATTATGCTTGATCCAAATTTTACTTCTGAGGCATCTTTAGCAAATTTAAAAGATTTTTTATTTGATAAAATGGGTAATTGTTCAGTATATTTTCATATAGACACTGGAAAAAATCCTTATGTCATAAAGGCTAACAATCAAATCTCTATAGCCGCAACAGAAGATACATTAAAAAGTTTGCGGGAAGTAGATTTTGTTAAGCAAGTTTGGACAGAATAAAACTGAATTCTACCAGGAGGTTATATGATTTCGACAATACTTTCAATTTTGGCAGCAGCCCTCACCATTTATACAATTTTATGTTTTATCTACATAATTATGTCCTGGTTCCCTGGCTTACGCTTTACTGCTTTTGGAAAGTTTATTACAAATGCCTGCGAACCATATATGAATTTATTTTCAAGACATGGCTGGCTTAGATTCGGTAATATCGATTTTTCACCAATCATTTCAATCGGTTTACTTTCCCTTGCTTCTTCTATTTTAGGTGGAATTCAGGCTTCTGGACGAATCTACATTGGTGGAATTATTGCAACTATTATCAGTATGATCTGGAATATTGCATCTTCCCTCCTTACAATCCTTTTGCTTCTTGTATTTGTACGCTGGATTGTCCTGATTATTAACAAAAATCAAACCTCTTATGATTCTGGCTGGAATCAGATAGACAGCATTATTAACAAGTTTACATACAACATTGCCAGAACTTTTACCAAAAATAGCTTCAGTTATAGAAAATCCTTATTAATTTCATGGATAGCTATTGCTGTAGTTTTATTTGCAGGAAACATTTTGTTCAGAATTCTTGCTACACTTTGTTTCAACCTGCCATTTTAGTTTAAAAATTGAAAATAGCAGATATAAAAAATCCCGTTTCATCGCTTACGGGAATTGGTCCCCAATTAACTAAGATTCTCGCTGCTTTAAATATTTTTACTGTTGGAGATTTACTGCGCTATTACCCTCGAGATTACGAAGACCGAACACGCCGCATTCCTTTACGGGAATTTGCAAACCACAGTAAAGTTCACACAGTAGCGCAGGTAATTCGCCAGGAATGGTTTGGCTACGGCAATATGCGCACCTTAAAAATTGTGGTGACAGATGGAACAGCCACTGCCGATCTTATCTGCTTTAACAGAAGCTTCCTTGAAAAAGTCCTGGTTCCTGGGACAATAATTACATTAACTGGCGCTTTTTTTATAAAGTATAATTCTTTGCAAAGTTCTGCCTTTGAAGCAACCCCTATGAAGCTGGAACTTCCAGAGGGAAATAATCAATTAAACTTAGAAGAACTTAAACCTCTAAACTCGGGAATTATCCCAATCTACCCTCTGCACGAAGGTCTTACCCAAAAAGCAATTCATAAGGCAATTTCGCAGGCATTACAACAATACGCACACGGCATAGAAGATGAAGTACCGCTGGAAATTATTGAAAAACGGGGTCTTATGCCAAAACAAATGGCCATACGTTTAATTCATCAGCCAGAAAATATTGAGCAGGTAATAAACGCACGAAAATCGCTTGTATTTGAAGAACTATATAATTTTCAATATATAGTAAATGAACGGGCATTTAAGCGAAAAGGTGCACTAAAAACTCCAGAAGAAAAATATGCAAATATTTCTACAGAAGATTTTGCAGCTAACCTTTCCCCTTTGCAAAAGCGCTTTTTTGAAACTTTGCCATTCCCGCTTACAGAAGATCAGCGAAAAGTAATTTGCGAAATGAATGATGAAATTGACCGTAGTTATACAGAACAGGAACGTATTCTTAATCAACTTGAACGAGGAATGCCAGCTCCAATCCGTCCATCATTTACAATGTCACGGCTTTTACAGGGCGATGTTGGTTCTGGAAAAACTCTTGTTTCAATTTTCGCCTGCTTAAGAATTATTAGCTGGAAAGGCCAGTGTGCACTTATGGCTCCAACAGAAATTCTGGCACGCCAACACGCAGAAACTACCTCGAATTTGCTTAAAACTCTGGGAGTTCGCGTTGCTTTTCTTACAGGTAATATAAAATATGCAGGCCGAACCCAATTACTTAAAGCACTTAAAGCCGGCGAAATTGACATAGTTATTGGAACCCACGCCCTGTTTTCTGCCCAAACAGAATATAAAGATTTAAGACTTGCTATTATAGATGAACAGCACCGTTTTGGAGTAATGCAGCGACAGGCTATTATTCAAAAGGGAAGATACACAATTCATGGGGTAACTTTTGAACCAAATCTTTTAATGATGAGCGCAACCCCTATTCCTCAAAGCCTGGCTCTTACTGGTTTTGGCGACCTGGACATTTCAACAATCCACACATTGCCTGCAGGCCGAAAGCCAATTACAACTTACCTTGTAAAAGAAGGCAATGAAATGAATGCCTACGAAGCTGTTCGCAAAGAGCTGGAAAAAGGTCGCCAGGCGTATTTTGTGTACCCTGCCATTGACAGTGATGAAAATATTAAATCTGCGGAGCGGGCATTTGAAAAATTATCTAAAAATATTTTCCCTCAATATAAATGTGCATTAGTCCACAGTAAGATTGAAGAAGATGAACAGGTTCGCAGCCTGCAAGCTTTCCATGATGGTTCAATTCAGGTTCTTGCGGCCACTACTGTTATTGAAGTTGGCGTAGATGTTCCAAATGCAACTTGTATGGTAATAGAACAGGCCGATAGATTTGGTATGGCACAGCTGCATCAGTTACGTGGACGTGTTGGTCGAGGCTCTGAACAATCTTATTGTTTCCTTATATATAGTAAAAATCTTACAGAAACAGGCATAGAAAGAATGAAAACTTTGCGCCAAAGCACAGACGGTTTTTATATTGCAGAACAAGATTTAAAAACTCGCGGCCCTGGAGAAATAAATGGCACTGTCCAAGCAGGTGCTTTAGAATTTCAACTGGCAGATTTAAGCCGAGATATGGATATTATGGAACAGGCAAAAATTGATGCAATTTCCGCATTAACCAAATAAATTATTTGTGTCAAAATTTACCTAAATTGGACTGTTCTATAAAATGTGTGTCAAAATTACACGATTATAAAGCAAAGTACATTTCATGTATCAAATTTGGCCGTTTTATAATAAATTTTCACTCAAAAGGCAAGAAAAATCATTAAATTTGATTAATTTTTAGAAAAATCTCTAGTTGGCACGAAACTTGCTATATATTAAATGTATAGGAGATTATGCTATGACACATGATGAAAACATTTTGGCTATGTACTTAAAAGAAATTAATAAAATTCCTATGGTTTCTCATGAAGAAGAATTAGAACTTGCAGACAAGGCTCAGCATGGTGATACAGCCGCTAAGAATAAACTTGTAAATGCAAATTTGCGCTTCGTTGTTAATGTAGCAAAAAAATACCAGAATCACGGTTTAGATTTAAGCGATTTAATTAGTGAAGGTAATATTGGTCTTCTTACAGCGGTAGATAAGTTTGATGCTTCAAAAGGTTACCACTTTATTTCATATGCAGTTTGGTGGATCCGCCAGAGTATCCTTAAGGCTGTATGCGAAAAGAGTCGTGCTATTCGCTTGCCATTAAATAGAGCAAATGAACTTGTTCAGATTGAACACGCACGAAAAGTTGTAGGTTCAAAGAAAACAGAACAGCAGGAATACGAAGAAATTGGAGCTATGCTCAATATGGATGCAAGTCATGTTCGCGATATGATTAATATTAGTCGTGATATGGTAAGCCTGGATGCAGAAACTAACGAAAGTGAAGGCAGCCATACAAGAGTTGGCGACTTTTTCGAAGATACTACATACATTCGTCCAGAAGACAAAGCTATTGAAGAATCTTTACACGAAGAAATTGATACTGTTATTGAAACACTTCAGCCAAATGAAGCTCGTGTTATTAGAATGCGCTATGGCTTGAATGGTGCTAAACCTATGTCTCTTAAAGAAGTTGGTGAAACTTGCAATCTTACAAAAGAACGCATTCGCCAGATTGAAAAACATGCTATTACAAGATTGCAGCATCCAACACGTATGCGCAGACTTGAAGCTTACGTTGCCTAATAATAATTAAACTAAATATTAAAACAAAAAGCCCGCAGCTGTTATTTACAACTGCGGGCTTTTTGTTAGTTTTTATAGATTGCTAATTTAACAACTATTTAGTAGCTGCAATTTTAGCATCAACTTCAATCTGATGTTTAGCTGTATCAAATTTGTAAAGTTCATCGAATCCGAATCCCTTAACTTCTTTTGTCATAGCATCCCACATCTTGTCGAATTCAGCATCATCTTTAGCAAAAATCATACGCCAAGAAGCATCACAAACAGCCTGGTTTACACTGTTACGGATAACTGAAATATCAGGAGTATCAGATGGAAGAGATACAGATACAGATGGGCTAACAACGAGTTTGTTGTTCTTTCTCATCCAATCAGTTGCATCTTTTGCATCATATTTAGCTTCCCAGTCTTTTCTCATCTGAGTCATGTTCTTAATCTTTGTAGATTCCCAGTACTGTGGAGCATAGATTTCACCAGTAAGTGGGTTTGTACATTCAGATTTACAGATCCACTGGTTAATAGCGTTGTTACCATCAGAATATCCACCACTACCATATTCAGCTGGAACTGGGAGGTTATCCATCAAAGCGTTATCATTAATCTGGTTGTATTTACCATTTGCAAGTTTTTCATAGTTGAAACCTTCAATACCAACGTGCTGGAATGTACATCCTTCTGGAGAAGCATACCAGTCGAGGAATTTCATAATTCTGTCATATTTAGCAGGATCAACTTTTGAACCTACAGCAAATACACGTCCGCTACCATAATAAGCATCTGAGTCTGTGTAGTAGTTCTGATCCATTACAGGGACGAAACAGAATGCTGTACCGTCTGTGTAACGAGCTGTTGTATTCCAGAAACCAATTTCCCATGTGTACCAAATAAAGTCTACCTGACCGTTAGAAATCTTAGCACATACAGAGTTCCAGTCCTGTGTACCAGAATCTGGGTCTACAACACCCATTCTTCTAGCTTTGTTCAAGAACTTAAGCATTTTGTAGTATGTACCTGTTTTTTCTGTAAGTGGGTAGAATTCGTTCTGTGGGTTAAGAATTGCAGAACCTTTAATCTTATCGCCATACCAAGTTGTAAGCTGTACAACGTTAGCGATACCAATCATGCCGTCTCCTCCATCCCAATCAGGCCACAATGAAAGTGGATAAGCTGGATCGCCATTTTCATTTGTTGGGTGAGCTTTTCTCATTTTTACAAATACATCCAAAAGGCCATCAAGATCTTTAATTTCAGGAGCACCAACTTTGTTGTATACATCCCAACGGAGCTGTGGTAAAGAATAAATTCTATCAGCTGTAACTGAAGTTGGAGAAGTATCCATCATTTCTGTTGGAATACCATAATATTTTCCTGCACCGTTGTTTGGCAATGCATTATTGAATGTCTTAATCTGTTTGTCAAACTTCATCAAGTTTGGACAATCTGTAATTTTGTCACTAATATCTTTAATCAATCCTGCTTCAAGACAGTCGTTGAACTGTGCCTGATCCAAAAGGATAAGATCACCTAAGTTTCCTGAACTTGCTCTAAGCTGATAGATTGCGTCACCTGCAACCTGAGGAGCAATTACGTTAAGTTCAATATTGAACCTGTCTTTAATAACTTTTGCAAACCAACCAGTCTGCATACCCTGGTAGTTAGCAGCCACATTGTACATTTCGAGTGTCATTGGGCCATTATCATCAACCTTTGCACTCTTTTTTGCGTTTCCACAACTACATAACATTGCTGCAGAAACAGCCATCATAGTGATAGCAGAAATAAGCTTTCCTTTTTTCACTTTGATTTCCTCCTATTTTTTATATCAAATCAAAAGATTTGTTATTAACCTTTTACAGCTCCAATCATGATACCCTTTGTAAAGTAACGCTGGAAAATTGGATATACACAAATGATTGGAAGAACAACAATTACAGAAACTGTCATTCGAATTGATGTTGCAGTTTGAGCATGAGCCAAACTTGCAGCCATGGCCGCAGCCGAAGAACTATTATTAACAAGAGCCTTCAAAGAACTTGCCTGATTAATGTACTGGTACAAAGTAAACTGCAATGTATACAATTTAGGATCAGTTACAAGAAGCAATGTATCCTGGAAAGAGTTCCACTGAGCAACAGAAGCAAAAATAGCAACAGTTGCAACAATCGGTTTAATTACAGGGAGAATTACACTAAAGAAAATCTTCAATGTACCTGCACCATCGATTAATGCAGCTTCTTCCAGTTCTTTAGGAACACTTTCAACGAAGGTTTTACACAAAACTATATAGAATGGTTGTACGGCAACTGGGAAAATATATGCCCAGAAGTTATTTGTAAGATGCAGGTTACGCATAGTAATAAACCATGGAATAATACCTGCATTAAAATACATAGTAGCAACTACAAATCTATACCAGAACTTTCTCTTCCACAAAGATTCTTTTGTAAACATGTAACCAAGGAAGGCAGCAACTACTACTGTAAGACAAGTTCCTATAACAGTTCTTAATATAGAAATCTTAAATGCAGAAAGCAAACCATTAATCTTCATTACCTGAGCATAATTTCTCATATGAAAGCCCAAAGGATAAAGAAGAACCTTACCTCGTTCGCTTAAGTCATTTGCACTAATTGAGTTAATCAAAATGTAGTAAAAAGGATAAACACAAACAAATGCAAAAAATGTATAAACGATATAAGTACAAAGACTAATAATATAATCTTCAATTGTTGACTTTTTCAAACTCATTTTTAACTCCTAGATGAGGCTTTCACCGCGAACTTTCTTAGATATAAAGTTAGTAGCCCAAAGAAGAATAATACTAACAAAAGATTTAAGAATACTGATTGCTGTAGAAAGTGAATATCCACCACTACCCATAGCCAGGTTATAAACATAAAGGTCAAGAACTTCGATTTTTGCTTTGTTGAAAGAATTGGCAAATACAAAGTACTGTTCCATACCGTTTGAAAGAAGATTTGCAAGGCTCATCATTGTAAGAACAAAGTAAGTTGGCAAGATTGATGGGATTGTAATATGCCAGATACACTGCATACGTGAAGCACCATCAATTTTAGCTGCTTCCATAAGGGAATCATCAATACCAGTAATAGCGGCAATATACATAATGGCAGCCCAACCGGCATTTTTCCATGTAAGCCATACCCACTGCTTAAACCATACATGCTCTGCAGACTGAAGGAACAAAATAGGTTCATCTATAATTCCAAGATTAATTAACAAACTATTTACAGCACCAGTACTATTGAAAACACTAAATGCAATAGAGTAAACCAATACCCATGAAATAAAGTTTGGCAAAGTTGTTACAGTCTGAACAAATTTTTTAAATGGAACACACTTAATTTCATTTAAGAATACAGCGAAAATCATTGGGAACCATGAGAAGAATAAACTTAATCCACTCATAGCAAATGTATTAGTCAAAACCTGAAGAATCTTCTTAAGCTTTACTTCATTTTCAACCATTGAAACGAACCATTTAAATCCAACGAACTTATCCCAAGATAATGGGAATGGAGGTTTATAATCGAAAAACGCATATACCCAGCCATAAAGTGGATAATACGAAAAAACAGCGATTAAAAGTAAGAATGGAAGGATTAATAAGAAATCCTTTATTCCGTTTTTTTGTCTCTCATTTTTAATTAGTTGCATAGTACTCCTCTAGATATTTAAGTTAAACGTTTAACATAAAGTATCTAAAAAAAACTTTTACCAGCACGAATGTTAGTTAAACGTTTTAGTAAAAGGTTTAACTAAAGTATATCACTAGATTTCTATATGTCAAACTTTTTCTAGTGGATTTCCCCTATGTTTATGGATTTTCGCATTACATTGCTACACATTTAAAAAAATGCTATTATCTTCTATACATTTCATTATAGAGGAGGAACATTTAAATGGTTCCAGTATTAATTAAAGATTTACTTACATCTAAACCTGACGGACAGACTGTAAAAGTTTGTGGTTGGGTTCGCACAGTTCGTGACTCAAAAGGTCTTGTTTTTATTCAGGTTAACGATGGTAGCTGTTTTGCTAACATCCAGCTTACTTTTGACCGCAACAATCCTTCTAATAATGCAAATGTAAATCAGATTGAAGAAGAACTTAAAAAACTCAACACAGGAGCTTCAGTTCGTGCTACAGGTTCATTGATTGAATCTCCAGCCAGCGGACAGGCAGTAGAAGTTACTCTTGAAGGTTTGGAATGTCTTGGAACTTGTAACCCAGACGAATATCCATTGCAGAAAAACAAAATGTCTATGGAATATCTTCGCGAAAACGCTTATCTTCGTGCACGTACAAACACTTTTGGTGCTGTTTACCGTGTTCGTAACCAGATGGCATTTGCAGTTCACTCATTCTTCCAGGAAAGAGGATTCCAGTACATCAACGCTCCAGAAATCACTTGTTCTGACTGTGAAGGTGCT
>JAZLKI010000126.1:0-26117 GCA_045597485.1 Treponema sp. | reverse complement strand
CCCGAACTTTTTGAAAGCTCAAAAGTAGATTTCGTGCAACTCGTTATTAATTGTTGCTTATTTTTTGTTTTGGCATTAATCGACATTAAAAAGCACAAAATATATAACAGTACAATTTATTTTTGCTTTGCAGTCAATTTTTGTGGCGGTTATTTCAAATACCCCTGCATCAATTGAACGAACAGATAAATCTTCTTATAGATGTTTACGCTGAATTCTTTCATTGGCTCTTCTATATACTTTTCCAATTCTTTCCAGTTTTGAACTATAACTGGCTTTGGTAATGAATAATCTTCGATCAACTGCTTAATAACTTTTCCAATAGTAATAAGGTTTTGGGTAGAATGAATAATGTAACCACGTGCTTCTTCATTTGAATCTGAAACTACACGGTTAATAATATTTTCGGCTCCTGCATCGTGGGCTGTTTTTGGAAGTAAAGTTTTAATCTTCATTCCATATGCCCCTTCTTCAGAGAACATTTCATCAAAACTTGTAAGCATATCGGAGGTTTTAAGAAGCTCCTGGTACGAATTTGAAATTGGTGCAGAAAGTGATGCATCCCACTGACCGCGAATTACTACAACATCATAATATTCACGAATAGATTTTTTTACGAATTCTACAAGGAATGATTTAAGGTAATTCAATGGTTCTGTATATTCCAGTAAAGAAAGATTTTTCTTTTCAAGTGGAGAATTGAATGCGTTTACATAATATTTAAGACTCTGTGTTTCGGATGTTCCAAAAATCTGAATACAAAGAGAAGATGCTTTTGATTCACGCTGTTCAGAGTCAATTTTAGCAAGCAACTTTCGTGTTTCTGTATCTATATTTTCAATGTATGGTTCAATAATAGATTCGTGGTGACTTGGTATTGAAGTTTCATAATTGAAAGAAGAAGTAATGTGCTGAATAATCATTTCCATAGATTTTGAAGTTTGAATACTGTGGATTTTTGCAATTATCTTTTTCCAGTTACCAAGTGAAACTAATTCACGACTTTGAGTGTCTTTTAGCATTGTAAAAAGACTGTTCCAATCTATAGAAGGATCTGTAATTGCGTATGCAACCGAAAGAAAGTCTTTCATATCTTCGACTATATATTCTGCATTTACTTTTTCTAGTTTTGGTAAGGCGTTAAAACTGAACTCTTTATATGTAGAATCGAATTTTTTCAAAATCATATAGTAATCAAAAGAAACAAAATCTTTGAATACTGAAAAAGCTTTGTAAATGTTATCTACTTTTCCGGCGCGGTTTTCGTCAAATTCGTTCATGAAAGTCTGGAGTTTCTGTTCAACTTCCTGCTGAAGTTTTGCGTATTCTACCTGGCGGGCAACTTCCAGAATCTTTTGTTCATCTAACTGTTCAAGCAAGGCCAGCTGATTTTCTGAAAGACAGTAATTTATAATCTGACGTTTAAAAATAGCTGGATTCTGTGCATTTCTAATTAAGGTTTGTGCCGGTGAAATTGTTTTATAAATATCAAAAATAAGTTTTCCAAAAGGTCCAAGCATTTCAAGTGAACCTGGCTTATAAAATGAATGATATTTAGATTTAGAAATATTTTTTGCTAAGGCTTTTAATTTTCGTTTTTTTTCTGCTTCTGGGTTTGAAGATTTAAAAATAGAAGATAGAAGAGATTGAAAAAAATTCTCTTTCTGAGCAGAGTTGTTGTCTTTTTCTGGAGTTGATTTATTTGTGTCCATGTTAAAAATAATAAGTTAATTTTTGCAATAATTCAAGGTTATAGTGTAGTTTGAACAAGAATGTACAATTATATATAATGTAACACTACTTATAATAATTTGTTTTTTATTACATATTCATATATGGGAGTTTTTATATGAAAAAAATTGCAATTTTAGCATTGGTAGCAGGTGTAATGCTTTCTGCCGCTTATGCTTACAATCCACCTGCTGGCGGCGAAGATATGTTCCTTTTATCTAGCCCAAAAACACTTTCAGGTGCAGTTCCTGTTACTGGAGGAAACTATACTTTTGCTGGTCCAGATTCCATTGTTGTGAATCCAGCTTTGCCTGCCAGAGAACAGCGTGTTGCTTTGAATGCAGCTTACACTTTCTTGTATTCTGCAGATAGTACAAACAGCAATCAGGTTGGATCTGCTATGCAGACTGGCATTACAATTCCAACAAAAATGTTTGTATTTTCTGGTTATATGAATGGAACTTTCTCTCCATTCTATGAAATGCATTTAGGTAATTCATTTAACATTAAGGCTGCTCTTTCAAAAGAAATTACAGATAAGCTTATTGTTGGTGCTGGAATTTATTCTGGTTATATGTGGACTTTGGGTAATGACTGGTCTTTGGGGGCATCGCTTGGTTTTGCATATGATTATGGTACATTAGGATTCTTAAAAGATTTTAGATATGGTGCTTCTATTTTGAATCTTGGTAAGAATTATAACGAATGCAATAGAGTAGGGCTTAAATCTGGTTCTACAACAGAATATCCACAGTTGCTTACATTAAAAGCTGGTGCAGCTGCAACGTTCTTCGAAAAAGATGTTTTGAAATTTGGTGGTTCATTGGACTTTACAGTTCCTTGTTTCCAGAACTTTATTATGGATATGAATCTTCAGCTTTCTATTAAAGATATGTTTGTTGTAAGCGTTGGTGAAAAATTAAACGTAGCAGAAGCTGTAACTGGAAATAATAATCTTGTTCCTTCAATCGGACTTATCTTTAAGTTCTCATTCGATGTAAAAGATAATGTTTACCTTGAATCTAACGGTTGGAGCACAAGCGAAATGTCTGTATCGGCAGCATACAAGAATATGTATGGTACAGTTCATGCTGAATCGGCAGGGTTGGATATTAATCTTGGTATGAAAGATACTGATGCTCCAGAAATTAATTTGTGGTAGGCGTAGGAGAAAATAGATGAATAAGAAGCTTTTATCAATTGGTGTAACATTGGCTTTGTTTGCAGGAATGCTTTTTGCCGATGAATCAAAATATATTTCACCAAATAACGATGGTATTCAGGATGAACTTGTAATTCCATTAAATATTTCTGATAAACGTTACGTTCAGGCATGGAGTCTTGTTGTTTTGGACTCAAATAAAAATGTTGTAAGAACTATTGAAAACAAGGTTGCTTTACCAGAAAAAATTGGTTTTAAATCATTCTTTAAGCAGCTTGTTACTCCAAAGCAGGGTGTTATAGTTCCTGAATCTGTTACTTGGAACGGTGCTATGAATAATGGTGAAACTGCTCCAGACGGTGAATATTTCTACTATCTTACTGCAACTGACGATAACGGAAACAAAGGGCAGACAAATCTTTATTCTGTAATTGTTGATACAGTTGCTCCAGAAATTGAAGTAGCTCAGCCTACAGACAAAATTTTTGGTGAAGGTGCTAAATCGGCATTTAAGATTCGTCAGACTGGTTCTGTAGAAGATGAATGGGTTGGTACTTTCAAATCTGCAGATGGAAATGTTGTAAAAACTTTTAAATGGGTAAATGCTGAACCTGCTGAATTTAGCTGGAATGGTACAGATGATTCTGATACACAGGTATTTGATGGAGTATATTCTTACGAAATTGCGGCAACAGACCGTGCGGGTAACGTTTCTGCTCAGACTTCCATTACAAATATCATTTATTCTGCCGATAAACCTGCTACAAATATCTTTATTGATGGAAGCCGCTATTTTTCGCCAAATACAGAAAGTGCTCTTAAAAATATTACATTCAAAATTACAGTTCCAGTTCCAGAAGAAAAAACTGGTAATAAACTTGTTGAATGGTCTGTATCTATTGAAGATAAATCTGGAAAACCTGTAAGAGTATATAATCAGAAAAAAGATGGAGAAGTGCCTCCTTCGGTTATTGTATTCGATGGAAAAGATGATAATGGTAAGTTCCTTGCAGACGGCGAATATCAGGCTTTTGTAACTGCAAAATACTTGAACGGTTATGTTCCTTCTAAACTTTCTTCACCAATTATTGTACTTGATACAGAAAAACCTGCTGCTCAGATTGTTGCTTCAGAAAAAGTATTTGGTGCTGGTTCTAAAGATTCTGTTAAATATTCAATCATGATTACCCCTTCTGCAGGTGCACCAGTTCCTTCTTGGAAAGGTCAGATTGTTTCTGCTGAAGGTACAGTTGTAAAATCTTATGATTTTGGAGAATATCCTCCAGAGACTGTAGTTTGGAATGGTATTTCTGATGCCGGTACAATTACTGAAAAAGGAAAATATAATTTTGTTCTTTCGGGAACTGACCTTGCAGGAAATGCTGGTGGCGGAACTACAAAAGATTATGTAACTTTCGATACAACAGAAACTCAGCTTTTGCTTGCTGCTTCTGACAGTGCTTTCTCTCCAAATGGAAATAAGGTAAAAGATACAATTACATTTACTCCTGTAACTGCAACTAAAGATGTTGTTGCTTACGAATTTGCTGTAAAAGATAATGCAGGAAACGTAGTTTACTCTGTAAAAGAAGATAAAAAACTTCCTGCAAACTTTGTATGGAATGGTAAAGATAACGACAAGTTGCTTTGCCAGGACGGAATGTATTCTGCACAGCTTTCTGTAACTGCTGCAAATGGTTCAACTGCCGCTGCTGCAACACAGGGCTTTGAACTTGATACAGTTCTTCCTAAACTTTCAGCAGAAATTCCTTGGGATTCTTTCTCGCCAAATGGAAACGGTTCTCAGAAAAACATTCCTGTAACAATCAAAGAATGTTCTGCAGAAAAAATCTGGACTGCTGATGTTAGAAACTCTAAAGATAAAACTGTAAGAAAATATACTTGGAATGGTTCTAAAGATGCCTTTACTTGGGATGGTTCAGATGAATCTGGAAATATGTCTGAAAACGGTGTTTACAGTATTGTAATCTATTCTACAGATGATGCAGGAAACAGCTTCTCTACAGAATTAAAAGGTATTACTCTCGATAACCGCGAAACAAAGGCTTATATTACAGCTGAATACGAAGGTATTTCACCAAATAATGATAAGGTACTTGATGTTCAGAAATTCGAAATTAGAACTACTGTTACAGACAGCATTCTTTCATGGAACTTTGACATTAGAAAAGAAGATGGTGCTAGTGTTTACAACTTGAACCAGAATGACAGTGCAAATCTTCCTGCTGTAATTAACTGGAATGGTGCTAATAAAGACGGTGTTGTTTGCGAAGGAACATTTACTGGTACAATCAATGTGGTATACAAAAATGGTAACACTGTAAGTTCTGTTTCTTCTCCATTTATCTGTACAGCAACAGCTCCAAAATTAAGAGTTCAGACTTCTCCTGAATACTTTAGCCCAGATAACGATGGCGTAGATGACGATTTGTACATCAAACTTACAGGAACAACAAAGGCTAAGATTAAAAACTGGTCTTTTGTAATTAAAGATCCTAAAGGTAAAGATTTCTGGAAAACTTCTGGTAAATCTCAGATTACAGAACGTATGGTTTGGGACGGTTTGAGTAACGTTCAAAAAGATGCAAATGGAAATGCAGAACGTGTACAGTCTGCTATGGATTATCCTTATGTATTTACTGTAACAGATAACCTTGGAATGACTTCGACTGTAGAAGGCAAGATTCCTGTAGATGTTCTTGTAATTCGTGATGGTAACGTTTTGAAGATGGCAGTTCCTTCTATTATCTTTGAATCAGATTCTGCTAACTTCCAGACTGCAAATGCTAAACTTACACAGGCTCAGATTGATAACAATATGAAAACTTTGAATCGTATTTCTGATATTTTGAAGAAATTCAAAGATTACAAAGTTACAATTGTAGGTCATGCAAATAAAGTTACAGATAATCCTTTGGAAGAAACTGAAGATAATCTTAGAGAATGGGGACGTGGTTTGATGCCTCTTTCTAAAGAACGTGCTGATGCTATTGTAAGCTATTTAGTAAAACATGGCGTAAATGCTTCTGCTCTTACTACAGAAGGTATGGGTGGAACAAGACCTGTTGTTAATCCTAAAGATAAGGATAATAACTGGAAAAACAGACGTGTAGAATTTATTCTTCAGAAGTAATTAAAAGAATAGTAAATCCATTTTAATATCATAAGGTGCTGTTGGAAGTTCTGGCAGCACTTGAAGCGGGAAGCATATTCCCGCTTTTTTTATTGTTGGCGAGTTTTTATGTGGTTCAAGATAAATGTCGTAAAAACCTTTGCCACGGCCTAAGCGGTCGCCTTGTTTTGTAAATGCACGGCCGGGAACTAAAACAAGACAGTTAGTTTTGTTTGCGTTGGTCGATAGGAAACTTGGTGTGTCATATGTAAATTGTGGTTCCTTTATTCCAAATGCCCCCTCCACCGTAGGAGTTGTATCTGTGAACTGAAAAAACTCCATTTTACTTGTGTTTGGGTAAACGTGTGGTAGAAAAACGGTTTTGCCATCTTTTAGGGCTTGTTTTATAACAATGGATAAATCAACTTCGTCTGGAAGGGCCATATAGGCAAGAATGGTAGACGCATTTTTATAAGGTTCTGCTGCAATAATACTGTTACAGATGCGTTTAGATTCAGCAGCTAAATCTTCTTTGTGCTCCTTTAGAATTCTGCCAATTTGTTTACGAATTTCAAGTTTATCCATAAATCAGATAATATAACTTTTTTTGAAAAAAAACTATTTATATTGTTGACACAAAATCTTAAAAAATATATATTAATAACACGTTCGACAACGAACTGATGGTTGCTTAGCTCAGCTGGTAGAGCAATGGACTGTTAATCCATGTGTCGCAGGTTCAAAACCTGCAGCAGCCGCGAAAATCCTTTCCAAAGCGGAAAGGATTTTTTTTTGTTTAAAATTTGAGAACAAATGAAATAGAAAGGCTGCAGGTTTTGAACGTGTTTAATTCTTGCTATCTGCGGAGTAAACCCGTAACTGGGCTCTTGTTGGGAAGTATTTCATTGTGTCGATAAAATCTTGCACGGTGGCAGTTTGAATAAATAAATATTCCTGCAGGTAGTAATCTGCAGCACTTGTGTCAGGGAGCATTTCTAATCCTTTTTGAAGAAGAAGCGCTGTGCCGCTGTTCGAAGAAGTTGTACTCATCTGGCGCAAAGTCCAGTAATTCTTTATATCCTGAACTATATTTTGCAAGGCCTGAGGTTGCTGCAATCTGTTTGTAATATTCTGAATTGAGTTTTTATAAACAGAATCGGCTTCTTTTGTGTGAGCCACGTTGGAAATTACTATATAGCCTAAATCAATATTTCGTTGAGGCAATTGAATAGTAACAGTGCTGTTTGAAAATCTTTTGTTGCTGTTAATCTGCTTTTGTAATTCTGCTTCAAGATAGTTTAAGATTGCGTTGTACAATGCTGCATCTTTTGTTCCCGAAGCTGGCGAGTTGTTTGCATAAATTACAGGATCAAGAAATTCTGTTGTAGGTATTAAAACAGCTGGTTGAGGTCCGGCTTTTTCTGCAGGAATGTCTGTAAGGAATGTATGGCGAATCTTTACATTCAGGCTTTTTGCCTTTGAAAGTTTGTTTTCTTCTTTTTCTACGGAAGATTTGTAACCGTGATTATTTAAAAGGCAAAATGACTTTTCCAAATCTTCAAAAATCTTGTCGTCGTAATTGCCTGTAACAATAACCGTAAATCTGTCGGCATCCAGAAGATTAGGATACCCTGCTAAAATAGAATTGTAATCTGTAGAAAGTAAAATTTCTTTTTCTGTGTCAAAAATTTCGGCAAGCTTTCCTTTTTCATAAACAGATTTTATTACTGCACTTACCATCTGGCTGTTGTTACTTCCATTTTCCAGGCGCTTTCTGTACTGGCGTGATGAAACAGCTCTGTCGGCATCGGCAGGTGCTATTTCGCCAAAAATAATTGCATTTGCAATTGCGGAACATACTTCGGCTGTATCTTCCTGTTCAAAATCTATTAAAATTGTACTTGTTGCAATGTCTGTCTTTGAATTTACAACCGGGTTACCAAGTATAAGCCCCTGCGACATTTTTTTGTACAATTCTTTTTGTATAAGAACAGACATAAGGTTTATCATTACTTCTTCAAAACCATTATCGTTCGCAGAGTTTAATTTTCCACCGGCAATTGAAAGGGCAATAGAAATACCGCTGGAATTGTCATTTTTCTTGGAAATAACTTTTATTCCATTGGAAAGTGCAGTTTCTTTTATCTGTTCAATATTCTTTTCGTAATAGTAATTATCGCTGCCATTAGTCTTATTTATTTTGTAAGTAAACGAATCATCTGGTTTAAACTGATCCTTAATATTCTTAAACATTTCCTGAACATACCATGAAGAATTTTGTGAGTTTATTTCTTCATAGCCTGCATTTGTAAATGCTTTTTTATTTGCTTTGTATACCTTCGAGTTAATTATTACAAAAACAAATGGTTCTTCAGATGAAATTGCCTCTAAAACAGGAGAAAGTTCTTCTCTAGATAAATAGTTTTTCCTGCTGTTTAAAAGACTTGCAATTGTAGAATCAGGGTAGTCCAGAAAATCTTCTTCAGAAGGAATGTAGTATTCCTGTATTGGCCAGAAAGATGTGAGCATTTCCATAAATAAAGAAGGTGTAGACGACTGGTAGTTCTGGTTATAAATCAGCTGGTTTTTTGCAAATTGAAATTCCTGTGGGTAGACTGGCAACTGTTTTACAGCATCAACAAAAATGTTTGCCTGGTCTAATGCTGTTATTTTAGATTTTTTATCTTCTGGTGGCTGCATAAGGGTTTGAATAATAAGACGTGTACTGTTTCGTTTATATGCAGAAGATACATCTATATATTCTCCACCGGGAATATTCAATTCTGTATTGTTCAAAATGTTCTGTTTAAAAACTGAATAATCGTTATTTAAAGTTGCTGCTAATAAATCTGCCTGTTCAAGATTAAGCATTGTGTATTGAACTACAACTTGAGTCAAATCGCTAGAAATTTCATCGTTATGAAAAACGTATTTTCGTTGTTTATTTATTGCTGTTGAAGGTTTTTCTACAGGGGTTGTGTAATTTGAATAAAAGCGGCCAAAAGTGTTTTTGATTGAAACAAGAAGTTTTTCGCTGTTTATGTTTCCGTAAACAAAAAGTGCGCAGTTTTTTGGAATATACCAGCGGTTTGCAATTTCGCCAATGGCATTACGGGCTGTTTTTTCTGTAGTTTTTTTGAAAAGAGGAGGGTAAATTCCCGAATCATGTTTCCAAGGTGCATCTGAAAAAACTCTGGAATCTATGGCTGCATTTATGTAAGTAGACATAGTATCTGCATTTTGTGAAACTTCGTTTTTTAATCTGCTTAATTCTGCAGAAAAGATTTCGTCCGAAAAGTTGTAATTGAATACTGCGTTCGAAAGCTGGTCAAGAATCTCTTCTGTCTGGGTAATTGAAAATGAAAGTGAATATATAGAAGAATCTGCATTACATTGTACAGAAGTGTAGTCCAGTGTTGGAGTAGTTGCCTGTACCAGTCGTGTAAAAAGTTTGAAAAAACCATTAGTTTCCTGTGTTTGTGAAGAAAAACCTGCTTTGCACACAAAATTCAAATGTGTTAAAGCATCTGTGGAATCTTCCAGAATATAAATTTTTAATCCGTTTTCTAAAGTGTATTCCTTTATATTGTCGATTGGTTCTGCAAATGTCAGAAATGAAAAAATTGATAATATGGAAACTAATAAAGCTTTTTTTAATGGTTTTAGCATTTTCACATTTTAACAGAAAATATATTCTTTTCAAATAAAATAAAAAAATGTAGAATAATTAAATATGGTAAATGTTGAAGCCAAGTCGAAAAAAACAAAAGTTGCAGTTCCAGAAGAATTAATTAAAGGGAAACGACACCTTACTCCAGCTGAAATTTTAGTGCTGGAAAAAAATCAGAATGTAAACTCTGACCTTACTTGGGAAAATATTTATGTTCCTGCAGAAGAAGGTGCATTCGATCCTGAAAAAATTCATTTTTCATTCTTTTCAGGTTTCGTAGTTCTTGGAAAAATTGTTGATGCAGAAATTTCGTATCACGATTTGCATTTAGATTGTGGTATACGACGTTCCAGACTTCATGATGTTGTAACTGGCGACTATTGTGTTATTAATAACGTCTACTATCTTGATAATTACCGCCTTGGAAACAGAGTTATTCTTTTTAACGTTCAGGAAATTTGTTGTACAAAGCATTCAAAATTTGGTAACGGTATTCTTAAAAACGGTGAACCTGAGGCAAACCGTGTGTGGATTGGTGTAGGTAACGAAAATGATGGTAGGGCTGTTCTTCCATTCGAAAGTATGATTCCTGCCGATGCGTATATCTGGTCGCATTATCGTAATGACCCTGAATTGTTGAAAAAGTTTGTTGAATTAACCGAAGCTGGCAATACAGGGGAACTTAATACATACGGTGTAATAGAAGATGATGTTGTAATTAAGAACTCTAACATTGTAAAAGATGCAAAAATTTGTACTGCAACATATATTAAAGGTGCATTTAAACTTAAAAATATTACTATTTTATCTTCAGAAGAAGAGCCTTCGCAGATTGGTGAAGGTGTGGAAATGGTAAACGGCATTTTAGGCTATGGAAGTAAAGTATTCTACCAGTCTATTGCAGTTCGCTTTGTAATTGGCCGGAACTGTCAGGTTAAATATGGCGCAAGACTTTTGAACTCTGTTTTGGGCGATAATTCTACAATCTCTTGTTGTGAAGTTTTGAATAACCTTATTTTCCCATTCCATGAACAGCATCACAATTCTTCTTTCCTTATTGCAACAACAATTATGGGGCAGAGCAATATTGCTGCAGGTGCAACAATTGGTAGTAACCATAACAGCCGAAGTCCAGACGGAGAAATCTTTGCAAAACGAGGGTTTTGGCCAGGACTTTGCAGCGATTTTAAACATAACTCAAAATTTGCTTCATATGTTCTTGTTTCAAAAGGAAGTTACCAGTATGAACTTGATATTCCATATCCTTTTGCGCTGGTTGCTCCTGGTACAAACGGAAACCCTGCTGTAACAATTATTCCTGCCTGGTGGTATATGTACGATATGTTTGCAATCACCAGAAACAAGAATAAATTCTTAAAACGAGATAAGCGTATTACTAAAGTTCAGCATATTGAAACAGATCCTTTAGCTCCTGATACAATGCAGGAAGTTATGATTGCTTTAAAGCGTATAATTGACCATACTGCGGTTTATTTACAATCTATTAACCACGAAATTATGGAAGCTGCCGATACACCTGAAAAAGTTCATCAGGCAGCAAAAGATTTCTTGCATCAGAATCCAGATACAGAGTTTTGTTACGAAGATAATGTTTGCCAGAAAAGATACGGTGCCATTGTTCAAAAGCCAGCTCAGGCATATAAAATGTATCGCAAAATCGTAAAATATTTTGCAGCCAGAACTTTAATGGAATATTGCCAGAATCTGAATGTAGAATGTCTTACTTTGGATATAGTTGAAAAAATCCGTAAAATGCCATTGTTTACAGAATGGGAAAATGTTGGTGCTCAGATAATGCCTTCTGCAAAAGTTCAGGAATTATTTGCAAAAATAAAAGATGGTTCAATAAATTCCTGGAACGCAGTACATCAGTTCTATGATGAATGCCAGGCAAATTACGAACAGTATAAAGTTGCTTATTCTCTTTATCTTTTGGAGCAGCTTTATTCTCGTCCAATTGAACAATTTTCTTGCGATTTATACCGAAATATTACAGATGATGTTTCTATTGTTGCCTACGATATTTACAATGCCTCTATTTCTTCCCGCGAAAAGGATTATACAGACTATTACAGAAGTATGGTTTATAGAAACAAAGAAGAAATGGAAGCTGTTATTGGTACCTTAAGCGACAATTCCTTCCTGCGCCAATTGCATTCTGACACAGAAAAATTTACAACAGATATAAAGAAGATTTTTGTCGGTTTGACTAAGTAGAAATTAACTATTAAAATCAATAGTTATGGATAATAATACATTACTACCAATTCGTATCGGTATTGACGTTGGTTCTACAACTGTAAAAGTTGCAGTTCTTAATGATGACGACAAACTTATTTATGGTGATTATCAGCGCCACCGTGCTGATATCCGTAGCACAATCATTACTGTAGTAAATAAAGCCCTTGATTTTCTTGAAAAAGAAGTAGAAGGCGGTTCAAACCGTGAAGTAACAGTAAAAGTTACAGGTTCAGGTGGGCTTTCTGTTTCCCAGTGGCTTAATATTCCTTTTATCCAGGAAGTAATTGCTGCAACAACTTCTGTAAAAAAGCTTATTCCTCAAACAGATGTAGTAATTGAACTTGGTGGTGAAGATGCCAAGATTACATATTTCAAAGGTGGCGTAGAGCAGCGCATGAATGGTACTTGTGCCGGTGGTACTGGTGCCTTTATTGACCAGATGGCTGCTCTCCTTGAAACTGATGCGCCAGGCTTAAATGAACTTGCAAAGGGTGCTCAGCAGATTTATCCAATTGCCGCTCGTTGTGGTGTATTTGCCAAAACTGATATTCAGCCTTTGATCAACGAAGGTGCCCGCCGTGAAGATATTGCCGCTTCAATTTTCCAGGCAGTAGTAAGTCAGACAATATCTGGCCTTGCCTGTGGTAAACCAATTCGTGGTAATGTTGCTTTCCTTGGTGGTCCATTGCACTTCCTTGACCAGCTCCGTTTCCGCTTTGTTGAAACTCTTAAACTTAAACCAGAAGAAATTATTGTTCCAGAAGATTCACAGCTTTTTGTTGCCAGCGGTTGTGCCTTTGGTGCAGAACGTAAATTTTCTGGCGAAGGGGATTTTAAATTCCCTACAATTGCCCAGTTCCGTGACAGTTTGAAAAATCTTGTTGGGGCAGAATTAAGTGAAGTTCAGCGCCTTGAACCATTGTTTAAGAATCAGGCAGAACTTGATGAATTTGAAGTTCGCCATTCAGAACAGAAAGCTAAACGTGGTGATTTGAATAAAACTCACGGTCCAGTTTTCTTGGGTTTGGACTCTGGTTCTACAACAACAAAGGCTTGTCTTATTGATAAAGATGGCCGTATTATCTGGGATTTCTATGCTCACAATCAGGGTAACCCAGTTGAACTTGCAGTTCAGGTTTTAAAAGATTTATATAAACAGCTTCCAGAAGATGTATACATTGCTCGTGCAGTTTCTACAGGTTACGGTGAAGCTTTGTTCCAGGCTGCTCTTGGAGTAGATTCTGGCGAAGTTGAAACTATTACTCACTTCCGTGCAGCAAACTTCTTTGTTCCTGGTGTAGAATTCCTTTTGGATATTGGTGGACAGGACATGAAGTGTCTTCGTATGAAAGATGGAGCAATTGTTTCCATTCAGTTAAACGAAGCTTGTTCTTCTGGTTGTGGTTCCTTCCTTGATAACTTTGCCAATACAATGGGTATGGATGTTAAAGAGTTTGGTAAAATTGCTCTTATGGCACAAAAACCTGTTGATCTTGGTAGCCGCTGTACTGTATTTATGAACAGCCGCGTAAAACAGGCACAGAAAGAAGGTGCTTCAGTTGGTGATATTGCAGCCGGTCTTTCTTACTCTGTAATTAAAAATGCCTTGTTCAAAGTAATTAAACTTCGCAAGGCTTCTGATATTGGTGAAAAAGTTGTTGTACAGGGTGGTACTTTCTTTAATGATGCTATTCTCCGTGCATTTGAAAAGATTGCTGGAGTTCAAGTTTACCGTCCAGATGTTGCGGGGCTTATGGGTGCATATGGTTCAGCTTTAATTGCCTGCGATCAGTGGCGTGATTTAATGGAACCAAAACCAGGGGAACCAGAAGGTACAGTTCACGATGTTCGCTCATCAATTGCAACTTATGAAGATCTTGAAAAGTTCCATGTTGACCTTGAACTTAAACGTTGTGGAAAATGTCAGAATAACTGTTTGCTTACTATAAATACTTTTTCAACAGGAAGCGAAAAACGTACTTTCATTACAGGTAACCGTTGTGAAAAAGGTGCCGAACTTGAAGGTAATATTATTGATGCAAGTAATAAAAAGAATACAGGCTTGGATGATGACGATGCAGGTCCAATGCCAAATCTTTTTGAATGGAAATATAAACGTTTGTTTAATTACGTTCCACGTAAAGCCGAAGATGCTCCAATGGGTGATGTAGGTATTCCACGTGTACTTAACATGTACGAAAATTATCCATTGTGGTTTACTTTCTTTAATGAACTTGGCTTCCGTGTACTTTTAAGCCAGCGTTCTTCACGTACAGTTTACGAAAAAGGATTGGAAACAATTCCTTCTGAATCTGTATGTTACCCTGGAAAGATTTCTCACGGTCATGTGGAAAGTCTTATTCAGCGTGGAATTAAATTTATTTTCTATCCTTGTGCTCCTTATGAACAGAAAGAAGATGCAGGCGCTGGTAACCACTACAATTGTCCAATTGTAACTAGTTATCCAGAAGTTTTACGTAACAATATTGATGAATTGCGTCAGGATCCTACCATTACTTATATGGATCCATTCCTACCAATTTACGATAAAACTCGCCTTGCAGAACGTTTGTGCGAAGAATTACTTCCAAAATTTGAAAAGCTTTCTAAAAAGCAGATTTATGATGCAGTAGAAAAAGCCTGGGCTGAACAGGAAAAATTCCGTGAAGATGTTCGTAAAGCCGGCGAAGAAGCTGTTGAAGAAATTATTACAAAGGGTGGAAGTGGTATTGTTCTTGCAGGACGTCCATATCATCTTGATCCAGAAATTAACCATGGTATTCCAGAAATGATTAATGGACTTGGACTTGCAGTTCTTACAGAAGATTCAGTTGCTCATCTTGGAAAAATTGAACGTCCTCTCCGTATTATTGACCAGTGGACTTACCATAACCGTTTGTACCGTGCTGCACAGTTTGTAAGCGAAATGCCTACTTTGGAACTTGTTCAGCTTACATCTTTTGGTTGTGGACTTGATGCTGTAACTGCCGACCAGGTAGATGAAATTCTCCGTGCAAAGAGCAGAATGTACACTCTTATTAAGATTGATGAAGGTTCAAACCTTGGTGCTGTACGTATCCGAATCCGCTCTCTTATTGCCGCTGTTAAAGAACGCCGCAGAAATAAAACAAAGATTACAAGACAGTCTTCAGCTTACCACCGTGTAGTTTTCACTGAAGAAATGAAAAAGGATTATACAATCATTGGACCACAGATGTCGCCAATCCACTTTAAGCTTTTGCAGAAAGCCTTTAGAAGCGGCGGTTACAACTTTGTAGTTCTTGATGCAGTTGATCCAAAAGCTGTAGAAGCTGGTCTTAAATATGTAAATAACGACGCTTGTTACCCTTCATTGCTGGTTGCAGGTCAGATGATTAGTGCCCTTGAAAGTGGAAAATATGATCTTGATAAGGTTGCACTTATTATTACCCAGACTGGTGGTGGTTGTCGTGCTACAAACTACATTGGATTTATACGCCGTGCTTTAAATGATGCAGGCTGGGGCCAGATTCCAGTACTTTCACTTAGTGCTCAGGGCTTTGAAAAGAACCCAGGATTTAAGCTTACTCCAAAGTTAGTTTCAAATCTTGTAATGGCTCTTGTAGTTGGTGATGTTTTAATGCGTGTACTTTACCGTGTAAGACCTTACGAAGCAGTTCCTGGCAGTGCTAATCAGCTTTATGAAAAATGGAATGCAATTGGTGAACAGTTGTTTGAAGAAGGTATTACTTTTGCAAAATACAATAAGCTTATTAAAAATATTATAAAAGATTTTGATAATCTTCCTTTGAAGCCAATTAAAAAGCCTCGTGTTGGTGTTGTAGGTGAAATTCTTGTAAAATTCCATCCAACTGCTAACAATCAGATTGTAGAAACAATTGAAAGGGAAGGTGCAGAATGTGTAATGCCAGATTTACTGGACTTCTTCTTCTACACCTTTGCAACTGGTATTTTCCGCCACAAGCAGCTGGCATTTAATGCTAAAACAGAACGTAATGCCCGTCTTCTTGTATGGGGACTTGAACTTTTCCGTGGCAAAATGAAAAAATACTTGCGTAAGAGCCGCCGTTTTGAAGCTCCAAATCACATTTATAAAATGATGAAGGGTGTTGATGACATTGTTCAGCTTGGAAACATTACTGGCGAAGGCTGGTTCTTAACTGCAGAAATGGTAGAACTTATTCACGAGGGTGCTCCAAGTATTGCCTGTGTACAGCCATTTGCCTGTCTTCCAAACCATGTAACTGGTAAGGGTATGATTAAGGAACTTCGCCGTCGATTCCCTGCAGCAAATATTTCTGCAATCGATTATGACCCAGGTAGTTCTGAAGTAAACCAATTGAACCGTTTAAAGCTGTTACTTTCAAATGCACCTGTTGGAAATCATCCTGACGAAGTGGTAGAAGGAAAGATTCGCATGTTGGACGGCTCAATTGTTGATGCTGAAATTCGCAGAGCGGAAGGGGCAACTGATACAGACCCTGCCAACGAGGCATAGAGAGGTTAATAGATGAAAAAGTTAGTGGGAGTTTTATTGGTAATTTTTTCTCTAATGCCGCTTTTTGCCGCTTATAATAAACTTGGAATTCCAGATTCTGCTGAAATTCGTAAAAGCCTTGAAGAACAGTGGTTTACAGCAAACTTAAACACTGTAAGAAATAATCCTCCAGAAATTCGCAGTAACAATAATGGCGAAAAGTTTCAGATTCGTCTGGAGGAAAGTGATTCTACATTTAATATCTTTGTAGCACCTGAAGCAGAAATTAATGTTAGTGTTTTTTCTGATAAGGGAATGCATATTGAACGCCAGACAATTTACCCTGGTGATGCAGCCGGTAGCTGGGTTTTAATTCGCGACAAAAAAACAGGTGCTCCTTTGCGCATTCGTTATTACTTTGTTAATAATAGTGAAGTTTTTATTCAGTTTACACCTAAAGGTAGAATTGCCCTTGCCGATTTAGTAATCTACGGAAATTATGCTGCACGTGGCGTTCCTACAGGTATGCCATTTGAAAAGTTCTATTCAGCATCTTTTGATGATGTAACTAGAATTACAGAAACTAAACTTCCTTGGAATTATGTAACAGTTGATCCAGAAATGTACCATAGTATTCAGCAGATGATTGGTGTAATTCAGGAAAAACTGCCATATATTGAAATGGTTCCAGATGCAATGATAGATGAAAATGGTGAATATATTCATATAATGAATGGAAAGCCATTTGAAAAAGATGAATTATCTGAAAATAAAGTGTCACTTTCTTCTGCTGGATTTGTTAAATGGATAGCAGATGGTTTAGTAGAACCTCTTACAGGTGGCTTATTAAAACGTAAGCCATTATTATTGGAAACTGTAGAAGTTAAAGAAAACGGAAGACAGGGAATTTTGTCGAAACGTTATGATTTGTTCTTCTCTTTGAACTGGATTCGAAATCTTGCTTCCGCTGTAGTTTCTATTTATACAGGTACAGATTATTTATTTAATCAGTCTGGAGTTGATGTAACTGTAAATCCTTTTGCATCCACAATTTCTGATAAGGGTGTAGCTAACATAGTTACATTCGTTGAAAATTCCGGATACAAAGTTTCAATATTGCGTTCATTGTTGTATGTTCTTGCAAATACTGAACCTGGAACTTTCTATTTAGGAGCTATTCGCGAAACCGACAGAACTGTATCGCCAGAAATAAAGGTGTTCAATGATTGTGCAGCTTTTTTCCCTTATTTTAGGGAAGATGGAAGATTTGCATGTTCTGTGTTTATAAATGGAAGACAGTTATCTCTCGAAGATTTCTGCTTGTTCTATGCCGATGACTTTGTGTATCTTACAAGAGTTAAATCGTCGGAACAGTTCTTTCCGAACTAAAAAAAAGTACGTATGAAAAAAACATTATTATTTACCGCTTTATTTGCACTTGCAACAGGCGCTTTTAGTGCTTCCGGTGCAATTTCTGATATTGTTCTTTTTAATGACATAAAAATGTCATATAAAAATGGTTATTATCCTGGAACAATAGACAAAATTTCTCAGTTACAAAAAGATTTCCCAGATTCAGCGTATATTCAGGAATCTTTAATGTACAAAGGAATTTCATATTTTTATATTCAAAGATATGAAGCTTCTGTAGAGGCATTGGAAACTTCCCTTGCCATGATGGACGATAATTCTTCCGACAAACTGGAAACTCTTTTTGCGTTAGGCCGTTCTTTTTATTACAACAATGATTATGAACATGCCCTTGAACGACTCCACCAATGTTGCGAATTATCACTAAAAAAGAAAAATCCTTCATTTTACAATTCTGCAATTCTTTATTCTGGAAGAGCATTTTACAAACTTGAAAAATTCGACTCTGCAATTCCTTTATTTGAGTATGTAATTCAAAACGGAACAGGTTATGCTGCAAATGACTATAACGAAGCTTTGCAAAAATTAATGCTTGCATACAGCAATTGCGGTTACAACGAAAAGATTAACGAACTTTTTGTTCAGCTAGACAAAAGTGCACTTTCCAATGATTTGTACAATATCCTTTGTTTGTATAATGCCGATGCCTGCGTAAAACTTGGTAAAAATAAAGTTGCTTACGATTATTACTGCAGAGTTATTGAATGCGGTAATGAACAGCTGGCAGTTCAGGCGCTAAAAAAAGCTTACATTCTTTCCAGCGAAACAAATATTGGTGTAAATCCTGGCGAAGTGTTTGCAAAATCGGCAGATACTTTTAAGGAAAATCCAGAATTGGTAAAAGAATTCTGGGTGCGACTTGGAATTGATGAATATAATAATAAAAATTATGCAAAAGCAGAAGAATATTTTAATCGCGCAGATTCTGAAAATCCTTTAATTCCTTTGTATAAGGCAAAAATTCTTTTAGATAGCAAAAAAGATGCAGAAACTGCAGAAAAAATTCTTGTTGCAATTCAGGATACTGTAAAAGAAAGTGAAATTGAAAATATTTCTGATTCATATTATTCGGTTTTATTGCAGTGTAAATTTCTTCAGAAAAAATGGAATGAAATACCAGTTGTATATGGAAAAATAGCAGTTCCAGATTCACAGGCAGTGTATGCTTTATCATCTTATTACTATAACAAGGGTGACTACAAAAATGTCGATTCCTCTTGCGGCGAATTGTATGCTTCGGCATTGTGTAAAACTGGAGCTTACGAAAAGGCATGCGGTGTTTACAGCAGATTGGGAATTTACAATTCAGATTATGCAAGTGCTCTTTTTGCCTGTGGCCGCTATGAAGAGGCTTACGTTGTTGCACAAAAAAGTTCAGATAAGCAGAAAGAATATCTTAGCGGTATTTGCCAGATAAACTTGAAAAACTGGGAGCTGGCTAAAAATCATTTTTCGAACTATATAAAACAAATGTCGGGAAAGGCCGGCTTTAATACCTTTAGTTTCTTTTATAAAGGTTATGCCGAATACAGTCTTGAAGAATACAAAAACTCTTATGCTTCTTTTGTACGTTATGGTTCAGAATCAGCTGGAAAAAAATTGTATCTTAGACAGGGGTATGAATATGCAGCAAAATCGGCATTGCAGAATGGTGATTTAAAAAATGCTGCAATTCAGGCAGAAAATGTAATTCGTGTTTCGGAACCTGGTAAAGAAAAGCAAAATGCTGTAGTTTTCTGTGCAGAAGTTTTAAGCGATTCCCACGATTACGATAAAGCCATTGCTACATTGGCTCCATATATTAATGGTAACGATGAATTTGCGGCAGAAACACTGTTCCTTACAGCAAATATGTACAACAAAAAAGGCGATGTAAAACAAGCTGATTATTATTTCAATAAAGTTTATACAGAACATCCACGTACAAGATATTCGGAAGGGGCGCTTTTCCGCTGTGGCGAAGTTTTTTATGCTCATGAAGATTATGGAACTGCCTTAAACAGATTTACAACTTACATTTATAAATATGCAGAAGGCGAGTTTTCTGCAGCGGCTTTATTCTTTGGTGGTGACTGTGCACTTCGTTTAGGCGAAAATGACCGCACAATTATGCTTACAAACACAATGCTTCAGAAATATAAAAATAGCATCTATGCATATGGTGCTAATAAAAATCTATTGACTGCTTATACAAATATTGAAAATTATGGGCAGGCACTGGATGTGGCTAAACTGCTTGTAAAAGATTTTTCAAAACAGGCAGCAGATGATGAAATTGGAAAACAGTTGATTCAGCTGGAAAAACTTGTAAACGGTGTTGACAAGCGAATTGTTGATAAACAGGCAGAATACGAAAAGCATAAGGGCAGTTCAACAAAAGCTGGAAGAATTGCGGGAACTCAACTTGTGCAGTTGTATGCTGCAAGTTCCTATACACAAAAAGATGGTTATGATCTGGCTGTAGAACTTCTTAAAAAGCAGGTTGCTGGTGACGAAAGAAGTTACGCTGCAATTAATGCGGAATTTATTGCAGATTACAATAGAAAAGAAAATAAAAATAAAGAAGCTGCAACTATGTATTTGACAGCTGCAGAATATTACAGAAATGTAGATGATTCTGAAAAGGCTGCTGTTGTTTTATATGGTGCAGTTGATGCATTTTTAGCCGACGGTTATGAAGGTGATGCCCGGGAAACTGCAGAGTTGCTTAAAAAACTTTATCCAGAAAGTAGACAGGCACAGCGTGTAGACCGCCTTTTTAATTAGGACTTATGAGAGGATTTTATGAAAAAAATGTATAAAAAAGCAATGTTAGGAATGAGTATTCTTGTGGCAGGCTCATTTATTTTTGCACAGAATATTGAACTTCCTGATGTAACAACTGTTATTGAAGGAGATTCAATTAAAGCCGGGCTTGATACTTTGCCAGATTTTAATGATGTTCTTGTTGTAGACGGTAACAGTGGAAAAGTTGTTCCAAAACTCCCGGAAGTTGAAACTCCTGCAGAAACTACTACTGTACAAATAAACGAAACTGCTGCCGAAAAAACAATTTTTGCTGAAGGGTTGATTGGTGGAGGTTACCCAACATTATTTCAGGGGAACTTCTCGGTTTTCAGAATGTCTGGCGAAAGTCCATTCAAACTGGAATTTGATTATAATTCTGCAAATGGTTATGCAAATGAAGCTTTAACAGACGGTTTTTACGATAGAAATACAAAACTTCTTGTAGAAAAAAGCTATAAAAAAAACAGACTTACTTGGGGTGTTAATGGTTTTTACCAGGCTGCAAATGACGGTTTACAGAGTAAAGTTGCCGGAATCAGTTCGTTGAATCACGAGACTTATGATGCAAATGGAAATATTGCTTTTGAATTGGGGAAAGGCTTTACTTTAGGTTCTGCTTTTGATGTTAATTTTTACAATCGCTATGCAGACGTTACAAGTGGCGATTTTCCAACAGTAACTTTTCTGAACTTGAATCCTGAATTATTTATTTCATGGGAAGGGTATGGTTCTAAAATCACTTTTGATGCAGATTATCTTTTTGGAAACGACACAAAAGACCAGATAAATAATAATAATTTACATCGTGCAGAATTTAATCTTGCTGCTCAGTGGGCAAACAGCATTGTAAACGTATATGGCGATGTATCTGCTGTAGTAGGAAATAATATTGGTGATAATTCTGTTATAGTTCCTTTTACAATTGGAGTAGATGCTGCTTTCCCTGTTTCATTCTCCAACAGAAAGTTTACTATTGGTGCTGCCGGCGGTATTGATACAAAATCTATGCCATTGTTTGAAGCAGAAAATAAATATAAGTTCACAGCATCAACACTTGTTCTTCCTGAACAGTCGGACTGGTATGGTAAACTTGGATTGTCGTTGCCAGGTGGGGAAGGTTTTACTTGTAATTTTGATTTTGAATATCGCCAGACTGCTTTTGGTAATAATATTGCTAAAACAGATTACGAAGTTGTTGCGCCATATGGATGCTATGATTATATTTTTGATTTAAACAGACAGGCTAATACAAAACTGGCACTTGCTTATCATTATAAATTTATAACTTTTACAGGTGGATGGAATGCTCATTGGGGCGATGTTCCAGCTCTTGAAAATAAAAATGAAGTTACTGTTGAAGTTAACTTTCAGGATGAAACAGCAAAGTGGGGTGCAGATTTGTTTATTGGCTTTGGACTTGATGAATCAAAACCTGTACCTATGATCAATATGGAAGGCTTTGCAAGAATTACACCTGCTGTTAGAGCTGTAATTTCTGTAAATGATATTGTGGAATTAATGAAGGCAGAACAGAGAGTTTATGCCGGACAATATATCGGAAGAAGTGGTAATGTTAGTGCATTACTTAAATTCTTCTTCTAAGAATAAAGGGAGATATTAAATATGTTTCAAATGTTAAAATCAGGTGGTTTATTGATGGTTCCAATCATCTTGTGTGGAATCATTGCAACTTTTATTATTATTGAACGATGTATCTATTTTTATAATACAAAGAAACGTGATGAAAAACTTATTGCCGATTTAAGTGGTTCAATTGCAGGTGGTAATTTTCAGGCTTGCGCAGTTGCTTGTGCCGAAGCCGATACACCAATGTCGCAGGTAATTAAAAAGGCTGTTGACTGCAGAAATTATCAGGAAGCAGATTTGCGCGAAGTAGTGGAAGCCGAAATGAACTTTGTAGTTCCACGTTATGAACATCTTCTTACACCTCTTGGAACAATTGCAAACATTGCAACTTTGCTTGGTTTGCTTGGTACTGTAACAGGTAATATTAAAGCTTTTGGTGTTTTAGGTGCTGGTGGATCTATGGGCGACCCTGCATTGCTGGCAGGAGCAATTGCCGAAGCTTTAATGACTACAGTTGCCGGATTGTGTGTTTCAATTCCATCTGTAATTTTCCATAACTATTTTGTTTCTCAGGTAAATCATAGAATTGTAGAAATGGAATCTACAGTTACTTCTATCTTACTTCGTTTAATTGGTAGAGTTCGCTAGGAGATTTTGAATGCGATTAAAGACAAAAAGAGGCCATATTACATCTAATGTAGATATGACTCCAATGATTGATATTGTTTTTCAGCTCATTTTGTTCTTCCTCGTTTCAACAACTTTTGCAATTCTTCCTGGAATTAAATTGAACTTGCCAACAAGTCATACTGCAGAAGGAACTGGAACTCAGGGAATTACAATTACAGCAGAAAAAAATGGAGTTCTGTTTTTTAATGATAAAGAAGTAAGCATGGATAGTCTTGGAACTGAACTTGTAATGTACGAAACAGGCGAAACTAAGAAAGATGAATTTCCAGTTACTTTGGAAGCAGATAGTGAAGTTACAAACGGAACTATAGTAAAGATTTTTGATGTTATTAGGGAGAGCGGATATTGCGTGATCAACTTGCGAACGGCATCCGAGAAATAGGCTCAAACGTAAAAGAACTATTTACATTGCGAAAAGAAGATTCTCCTCATAGAACCAGTGAAAAAATTGGTGTAATTGGCACTTTAGGTTTCTGGTTTATTATGCTCATTTGTTTTGCATTTGTTAGACCTGTTGAAAAGAAGCCTAAATATAAGGAAGTGCAGATTGTTCTTTCCAGTACACCTGTGCAAAAAAAGGCAGAAGAATCGCCTGCTCCTGCAGCACCTGCTCCAGCTCCTGCAACTGCGGCAACAGAAAGTTCGCCTGCCGAAAGTGCACCAGCACCTACACCTGTAGTTCGGGAAACTCCTGCACCGGCTGTAAAAGAAACTCCTAAGGTTGCAGAAAAACCTAAGGCTGTTGCAAAACCGGTAGAGAAGGCTGCATCAAAGCCAGCTGCTAAAACCGCTTCTAAAGCTGTTGCAAAAACAGAACCTGTTGAACTTGCAAAAAGTGTAGAAGAGTTAATGGCAGAGCAGTTTGCTAACAAAAAAAGTTCTAAATCTGCAGACTATGATCCTTTTGCTCAGTTTGATGATGATGATTTTGAAGAAACTCCTGCTGCAACAAAAACGGTTTCTAATAATGCACCTGCATTTTCTGGTTCTGCTGCAACAGCAACCAATACATCAACACAACCTGTAAAAAGTACCAGCAGTAATTCTAAGTCTACAAATCAGACTTCTTCAAACTCAACTTCAAATGCTTTAGGTAAAATTTCAAATGCTAAATTCTTTGGAACTTCCACATCAAGTGTAGATACAGAAGCTACAGTTCAAACAACAGCCAGTGGAAATGGTAAAGTTTCAATGGTAATGGAAAATGGTTCCAGTAGAATTCTTTTGGATCCTTCAAAGCCTGTTATTAATCTTTCTGAAGCTGCAGCAGCTACAATAGATGGCTCCAGAAAAGTTTCTATTAAATTTACTGTAACAGAAAGTGGAAATGTTCCTAGGGGTGAAATTATAATTACTCCTGAATCAATTTTAAGTGAACTTGTGCGAAAGGAAATTAGAGATCAGATTTCTAAATGGCGATTCGAAACTGCAGATTATGTTTCTAAAGCTACATTTGAATATAAAATTGTAAAATATAACGACTAGAAAAATGCTAGTATGCAATATAGGAAAATACACTTATTCAATACTAGTATACAAGTATTTTAGTTGCTAAAAGATTTTACCAATGTTATAATTCTATATATAGTAATTTTGTTCATAATAAGAGGTTTATATATATGGAGATGACTTTACGTTGGTATGGAACAGGTTTTGATTCCGTAACTTTGCAGCAGATTCGTCAGGTACCAGGTGTACAGGGCGTTATTACAACTTTATATGATTCAGTTCCTGGTGAAGCTTGGGAACTTGGTGCAATTCAGAAAATAAAAAAAGAAGTTGCAGATGCAGGCCTTAAAATTGCAGGTATTGAAAGTGTAAACATTCACGACGATATTAAAATCGGTGGTGGTGACCGCGATAAATATATTGAAAACTACATAAAAACTTTGGAACGTCTTGGGCAGGAAGATATTCACATGGTATGTTACAACTTCATGCCTGTTTTTGACTGGACTCGTTCAGAACTTGCCCGCGTTTGCGAAGACGGTTCAACAGTTTTGGCATACAATTCCACTGCAATTGACGGTGTAAAACCAGAAGAAATGTTTGCCAGCATCGATAAAGATTCTAACGGATTTATTCTTCCAGGCTGGGAGCCAGAACGTATGGCTCGTGTTAAACAGCTTTTTGAAATGTACAAAGAAGTAACACCAGAAAAACTTTTTGATAATCTTGTATATTTCTTAAAGGCGATTATGCCTGTTTGTGACAAATACAATATTGATATGGCTATTCATCCAGATGATCCAGCCTGGCCAGTATTTGGTCTTCCACGTATTATTACATGTCAGGAAAATGTTGTTCGCATGCTCAAGGCTGTGGACAATCCACATAACGGTATTACATTCTGTACAGGTTCTTATGGAACAAATCGCAAGAATGATTTGTGTGAATTTATTAAGGCTTGTACAGGCCGTATCCACTTTGCTCATGTTCGCAATCTCAAATTCAACACAGCAATTGATGATCCAATCCAGGACTTCCAGGAATCAGCTCACCTTTCCTCAGCTGGTACTTTTGATATGTTCAAGATTGTAAAAACTTTGTATGAAACAGGTTTTGACGGTATTATCCGTCCAGATCACGGCCGTATGATTTGGGGAGAAAAAGCAATGCCTGGCTACGGTTTGTATGACCGTGCTTTAGGTGCATGTTACTTACAGGGATTGTGGGAAGCATGTGAAAAATCTTTTGACCGCAGTGGCGTGAAACTTTATAGATAAAAAAATGTCACACGGATTCGATTTTGCTAACGCAAAATCAATAAAAAATTGGAAAACCGTTAGGTTTTCCGAATCCGTGTGACTATTTAGCGGGTTTTAGGGTGCAACCCTAGGAGAAGGGGTAGCGTAAAACCGAAGGTTTGAAGCGAGGGGAAGGCTTTCCCCTCTTGGAGATAAATATGAAATTAACAAAAGAAGGAATTAAATCATCGGAATGGGCTGAAAAAGGCTATTCTCTTCCTAAATTTGATTTTGATAAAGTACAGGCTGCGACTATTAAGGCTCCTTTCTGGATTCATTTTGGTGCAGGTAACATTTTCCGTGCATTTCAGGCTAATGTTGTTCAGGAACTTTTGAATAAGGGTGTTTTGGATACAGGTCTTGTAGTTGCAGAAGGTTATGACTACGAAATTATTGAAAAAATGTACAAGCCACACGATAACGTTGGTGCTCTTGTAACA
>JAZLKI010000125.1:0-2595 GCA_045597485.1 Treponema sp. | reverse complement strand
TTTTCCTGTGCGCTGTTATCATCAGGAGCTGTTACAATCAAAACTTTCTGAGTATAAATCAATGCAAAATAGTAAACTTTGTCTTTTTCAATCTCAAGAACAAAATTATAAAAAGCTTTTATTGTGTTTATGTTTGTATTTTGCTTTTCATCCTGTTTTTGTGCAGTTTTAAAAGCAGAACTTTGCTCAAAATCAGCTACATACATTGAAAAATAATTTTTGTTGTCTCTGTATGAGTCATATTCAACATTTCCCCTGGCATTATTAAGGAACTGAATATAATCAGCTTTTTCAACTTGAATATGAGAACAATAATTATTGAAGATTTCTATGTCGCTTTCTACATTCAATTTTTCATTTGTAAAAATTGCTGAAACATTGTCGTAAACAATCTGACTTTTTACGGGTGGCTCGTTATTTTTCTTAAGATAAAGAACAACCGTGTTTGTACCTGTAGCTCCAAAAGTTTTACTTCCAAATTGAACGATAGAATGAATAGCAAAATTTTTAAGAAGAACTTCTCTTGCTTTTATATAGCTTGTAGAACTGTTGCTTAAAATTGAACTTGGAAGAATGACGGCTGCAATTCCATTGGGTTTCAAAAGTTGTGCAATGCGTTCAACAAACAATGTTTCTATTTCTTTTCCATCTTTTGTAATGCAATCAAAAAGTTCCAGTTTATTATTTTTTAGCTCCAGATGATTTTTAAATGCACTTACAGAATAAGGTGGATTTGCAACAAGAATATCGAATTCTCCGTTTTTTACAACTATTTCTTCATTGTGATTATCAAGTCCGTCACCAAAAACAATATTACCGTTATCAGCACCATGCATAAAAAGAGAAATTTTACTTACACGTGCCAGACGATAATCTTTTTCAATTCCAAAGATGCAATTTTTCTCCCAGCCTTTTTCATTTTGCAATCCGAGTTTTTCAATAGTTCTATTAATTTCACGAAATCCTTCTGTCAAGAAATGTCCGGCACCACAGGCATAATCAATTACTTTTGGATATTTCACTTCATTTCTTTCGTTGTCCTGAACTATGTTTTCAAGTGGTAGACATTTCCAGATAAAACTTGTGATTGGAACTGGTGTAAAGAACTGTCCTTCGTTCTGCTTGAATCCTTTGTTTAAAAGCTGCTCAAACATATCTCCTAAAAGCTGCAGTTCCTTTGAATCAATGATTCTGTACTTTTGAAAAAGTTCTACCATTTCAACAAGAATTTTACCGTTCTGATAGAAAAGAGTTTTATTGTGAACATCCTTAAATGCAAAATCATTATTTGTGTAGAATTTTAATTTAGTGATTGTTTCATTCAGTTCATTTTCGAGTTTTTCGCGATTTTCACCAATGGCACCTTTCATTAATTTCTGGACATAATCATCAGCAACATAAAAAACATCTTCCTTCATAAACTCTTTCATTCCAAGATGATGAAGCTTCTGAAGTCTGTCTTGCATTTTCTGGTATGTGTCTGTTCCGCTTTTGTACTGGAAATCTACAACATTTTCACCAGACTTTGTTTTTTCGTCATAAAGTTTTGCAATAAACAAAGCAATTAGGCGGTTAAAGGCATTTTCTTTGTCTGACACATTGTTGTGACGCAATATTTCTTCAAACTGATTTACGATTTTATCATCACGGCTAAAATCAACAAGTCTTTTCTTTTTTAGTGGAAGAACTCCAATATCGTAAGCAACTGTTTCTTCATCAAAAATCAAATCACCCAAGAATTTTTGCTCGTAAGTTTCCTTCCAGACTTCGAATAGTGATTTTGCATTTGTTGCATCTTTGTAAAGTTTTAATGATTTATCATCTTTTGAAAGTTCAAGCAAGTTTTCATCATCGCTACAGTTTACTGTTACAGTTGTATAAGAAATCTTTTTATCAGCAAAATCACTTGCATAAAGGATGAGCCATTTAGTAGCACGTTCCTGTTCCCAATATGAAAAAAGTTGTCCACCTTCTTCATTTATCATATTCTGTTTTTCTTTTTTATATTCACCATCAGCAGTTTTACATTCAATGATACAAAGATATGGAGAGCCATCTTTGTTTTTTACACAAATGTCAGCTTTCCCGCTTTTACCACCATGACCAAGAGACCAGCGAGGTTCAAGTTCAATATGTTCAGGTCTGTATCCTTTTTCAAAAAGTCTTGCAACACATTCAAAAACAACAAAGTTTTCATTTTTTTCAAAATTACTGGTTGTGCCGTCATTAACCTGAAATCCTTTTTCAATTGGATATATAAGTTTTTCATTTTTGAAATCTACTTTCAGTTCACAATCAACATTGTCATATCTCTTTGCATAAACGCCATTATTCTGAATAAATCCCAACTCTTCCAAAACATTCTTAAAATTATCTTTTGTAATCATTTATCTGTCCTAAACCTTTCATATTATACTCTATTTTGTTGTTCCAACCATCAGCAATCCATCAGCCACTCAACCAGATTCCTTTTCTCGATTCCTTCGTCGTTGAAATCCTCTGTATCATCTAATGTCAGGACGATTTTTCTGTAATTATCACGAACTTCTTTCAGGGGACGGAATTCTCGTTGTGTTACAGCAGAATCTGCAAGCA
>JAZLKI010000124.1:0-10864 GCA_045597485.1 Treponema sp. | reverse complement strand
ACTTCACCAAATACACCTGCAACTTCACCATTTACCATCAAGGCAGCCTGACGTCCTGGAATGAAGCGTGGATCATCACTTTCTACAACTTTGTATTCGTGGTCAAGGAAGTAAACAAGTGAACTTACTTCACTAGCCAATGTGTTAAAGTTTGCATCAGCAGCAGCTGTTAAGAAACCAAGGTGCTGACGTGTGATTGTTCCTGTATTTTCATCATCTTTAAGATAAGCAACTTTACCAATTTCGAAAACTTTGTGTGGGTACATTGCGTTTGCAGAACCGCTTTCAGCACGGAGAAGTGAAGAAAGAACTTCTGGACGAATGAACTGATAGTTTTCAGACATTGGGTTAGCAATTTCGATTACTTTTGAGCCGTCAATCAACATATTGTCGATGTAATCTTTCTTTGAACCAACATAGTTGAAAATCATTTCCTGATAGCCAAGACCAACCATTAAAGTTTTTGCTTTACGGCTGAATTCTGTAAGTGGTAAAAGACGACCGATTGTGAAGTCCTGTGGAGTGCGTGGTTCAAATGCAGAAACGTTACATCCCATCATTACATCTTCAATAATATCAACTTCGTGGAGGAAGTCGTTGCGGTATGGTGCAGGTGAAAGAATAACTTCTTCACCCTTAGTTTCAATGTAGTTACCCATGCGAACAAGAGCATCTTCTACAGTCTTCATGCCAAAATCAGAACCAAGGAGCTTATTAATTGCTTTCAAAGTAGTTTTTGTTTTTGGCTGGAAGTAGAAAGGAGCAAGAATGTCTTTTCCAAGTCCTGTTTCATATGGATGTTTTACCAAAATAGGTTTGATTGTGTATCCCTGATCAGCAAAGTCACAGGCAACAATGTTTGCAGAAAGCATTAAGTTTTCCATGTTGTCGCCAGTAAGTTCTACCATAAGGTCTTTGTCGCCAACTTGAACTGCACCAAGTGTTGCAGAGTTAATGATTGGAGCCATAGAAAGAACTTCGTTTTTAGCATCAATAAGAATAGGGAAAACTTTTGCGTCTTTAAGAATCCATCCAAAGTCTTTTCCTTTAGGATGAACTGTGAGAATCTGACGGCAAGTCATTTTTTCTTCGCACTGAAGTGGTACGAAAGAAGTCTTATCTGGATCAACACCTTTATAATCAACTGGGAATTTAACCTGATCAACACGGTAAACACCCATAGAAATTGACTTACGTTTGCGACCAAAGTTCCAGCAGAGTTTTTCCTGTGTCTGGATGATGTCTTTCAACATTGGATCGTCAATTGGTTTACCTGTAATCATGAAGGCAACCATGTATGGACGTACATCTTTGATTGATGGGTCAACATTTACCACACGGCCTTCGTAATCAGAATTGCCACAGTTAGACATAAGCTTCATGTAGTCTACTGTTTTTCCGCCTTCGTGAAGTTTAATCTGGCGGGCAACACCGTTTGTAGACCAAAGGTCAGGACGGTTTGTATCATTTAATTCGATTTTTACTACGCGTTCATTTTCTGGCTGGCTCATATCAGGTTTTTCATCAAGCTCAGCTTTTGCACATGGGAGAACATCTTCCAATGCATCATAAGTGTATTTTTTTCCAATTGCTTCAAAAAAGAGTTTTTCGTTACATTCGATTTTTGGCATTTTATTTTCCTTCGACGGACTCATGGTCCATACAAAATTTTTAATACATAATTATAGAAGATAATGGGGATAAATTCAATTATTGGTTATTTTACGAGACCTAATAAGATAAGTAAAAAGGCATAAAAAAAGCAAAAAAACTACTAGACAAAATTATACGGGGGGGGGGTATAATTCTTTGTTATAATTACAAAAAGGAGATGAAAATGAAAAAGATTTTAAGAATGATGGGTGTTCTTTTGGCACTTGGAATGTTGTTTGTTGGTTGTGCGCAGCCAAAGGATGAGACAAAATGGAATAAAGCAACTATAGCTGATTTTGAAGGTGATTTAAGCTGGATAATAGGTACTTGGAAAGTTTCTTTTGAAGGTTATACAGCAGCACAAGAAGAAAACTTTAAGCAAATTTATAAAGACAGAACTGCTACAAATGATAGTGATGCTGAAGCAATGGCTAATGATATGAAGGTTATTATCAGTACATATGAAGATGAAAATTTTCCAGAAGGTGTAGATGCTGGAGTATATATAAATGACACTAAAACTAAGATTCGCTTTGGTGGACAAAGTGGTTCAATTAAAAGTTTTGTTTATTATACAAAACAATAAGTTAAATTAGTTAAGAACTATTTATGACAAAGCCATTTCTGTAGATATTACGGAAGTGGCTTTTTTTTATTCTTGGATTAAGATAGAGGAAATATGGAGTATTATAAGATTTACATACAAAAGCGGGAAAAATACAAAGTTTTGTATGTACGAAATTTTTAGGTTACATACAAATGTTAGGAAAACAAGTTCTTTTGTATGTAATTAGTAATTTGAATTAAATAAAATTGTAAGAAAAATCAGTGGAAGAGGCGGAAGTTCAAACATAATTACATACAAAAGCAACAAAAAAGAGCATTTTGTATAATGGCAAAAAAATAATTACATACATTATTGTAAAAAAATGAGAAAGTGTATGTAAGCAGAGAAAAATAAGATGTTTTTGGGCGAAATATTGTTTTATGTATATAGAAAATGAGGGAAATTTCTTTTTAGGAAAGTAATCAGGGGGTTTTTAAGGGGGGCACCCCCTTAGGCGAAGGGGTAGGCCACAATGAAATGTGGCCGCAGGGGAAGACTTTCCCCTCCTTTATTTAAAAAAATGTGACACGGAGCCTGGTATGAATGTCTCATTTATAGACGGCAATTAAAAATATGCAGGCAATCATTAAAATAACCATGTAGGTAATTGCCAGGGCTGGTGCTAGTGTGGGGAAGAGGAGCAGCATTATTCCGAAGGTTAGGGTTAATGCACCAATTCCGAGGGCTGTGTAACCGCTGGTTTTTGCTCTGAGTTTAATTTTTGAAAAGTTTTCTGGTGATTTTTCTGGAGTTGCATCATTCAGTTTGTTCAGGTATTTTTCGGAAAGGAAATATACTCCGACTGCAGAAAAAGCAACTCCAGCGATTATACTAAGAATTCCAAGTATCATTTTGTGGCCCTACATAGGAACGTGAATTACTTCGCGAGGTTTACTTCCATTTGCTGGACCTACAATTCCTCGTTCTTCCATCTCTTCAACAAGGCGTGCTGCGCGGTTGTAACCAATTTTAAGACGACGCTGTAAGTAGCTAGCACTTGCTTTACCATCTTCTACAACAATCTTTAATGCCTGATCGTAAAGTGGATCATCATCATCCATTGGGTCTCCGAATAAATCGCGGGCACCATTATCGTCATCATCATTTGTGAAAATTTCTTCATCCAAATAATCTGGTTCACCGTATTCTTTAACTGCATTAATAACGTTTTCTGCTTCCTGATCAGAAACAAAGGTTCCCTGAATACGAATTGGTGCTGGATCAACTGCAGATGCAAATAACATATCACCACGGCCAAGGAGCTTTTCGGCACCTACTGTATCAATAATGATATTTGAATCGGTACGGCTGGCAACCATAAATGCAATACGAGTTGGAATATTTGCTTTAATAAGACCTGTAATTACGTTTACAGATGGTCGCTGTGTTGCAAGTACAAGGTGAATACCTACGGCACGAGACATGGCTGTAAGTCTGGCAACGATACTTTCCAATTCTTTTCCAGAGGTAGCCATTAAATCTGCAAATTCATCAATGATTACTACGATGTATGGAAGCTTTTCTGTACAAATCTTCTGTTCTTTAATTTTAAGATTGTAATTTGAAATATCGCGGACACCCATGCTGTCTAACAATGCATAACGGCGTTCCATTTCGCACAAACACCACTGGAGGGCCTGAATTGCTTTTTTAGGCTCTGTAATAACTGGTGTAAGAAGATGTGGAATGTTGTTATACAATTTCAATTCAACTACTTTAGGGTCAACGAGAATCATTTTTACATCGTTGAATGAGCGTTTATAGAGAATTGAAAGAATTAATGAGTTTACACAAACTGACTTACCTGAACCTGTTGCACCGGCAATAAGCATATGTGGTGTTTTTACAAGATCGATAAGCTGAGCTTTTCCTAAAATATCTTTACCTAAAATTACTGGAACGGCCATTTTTTTCCATTCTGGAAGGTCCATTTCGATAATTTCACGGAAACCTACAACGCTGCGGTTTTTGTTTGGAACTTCAATACCAACTGCCTGTTTTCCAGGAATTGGTGCTACAATACGAACTGACTGTGCTGCAAGGCTAAGTGCAATGTTATCCTGAAGTGCAACAATCTTACTAAGTTTTACACCTGGAGCTGGCAAAATTTCGAACATTGTAACTACTGGTCCTTTTTTAATTCCAATAATTTCAGCTTCAATATTGAATTCTGCCAAAGTCTGCTTCAAGTTTAATGAGGCCTGCTTTGTTGCATCATCAATAATCCAGTACTGGTCATCTTTATATGCTGTAAGCAAATCTGAAGGGATTACATAAGGGCCTTTTTTCATTGCGCGGGTTGGTTTTGGATTTGCTTGAATTTCCTGTGTCTTAGGCATATTTTCTGCCTGTTGAGCATTAAAGAAATCTGTAAGTTCATCTGCTGTAAGGTTATTTGCTGAATTGTCTAAGTTAGGCATTGTTGAATTTTCAACAGAGTTTCCATTTACATCAACTTCACGTTTTGGTGTATTTTTACGGATTTCTGCTTCCATATCAGAGAAAACATCTGCTGCGGCAGAAGAAAAAGCTGGTTTTTCTGGAACTGTTTCTGGTTTTTCCTGAATAGCGATCTGGTCAAAAATTGCATTGTCTTCTTCAACAATTTCATCGTCATCTGACTCAATAGCATATGGATCTTCAACTGGCTGAACTGTAGAATTTGTATCTACTGTGCTGAAATAATCTGTAAGTGAATCTTCTGTTTCTGCAGGAGTGTCATATTCTTCTTCCAAAGGATAGTTATTGATTGCAGGTTCGCTTAAATCGTCAAAAGCTGGGAAAGGTAAAGTTTCATCGTCTACGTAGTTATCGCCATCATCTTCTTCAACATCTGGAGTTTCTGAAAGAGAAATTTTTGTAGGGAACTTTGGCTTAACTCTTTCTACAGGAGCCTGTTCTTCATCTTCTTCAGTTTCGTCGTGAAGAACGATTCCATGTGGAAATTTAGGATTTTCTACAACTGAATCAATGTAGCGTGTTGCAGAATATGGATCGTCTGATTTTTCTTCAACTGGTGTTGCAGCAAATGCAGGTTTTGTAGATAAATCAATTATATTTGCTTCAAAAGCTTCGTCGTTTTCGAATGAGATTTCGTCATTTTCGGCTACATCTTCAACTTCGATTTCTGTTTCAAAATCCTGATTTGGAGTATCAAATTCATCGTCGAATTCTACTTCGAACTGTGGAGAATATTCTTCTTCAATAATTTCTTCATCTTCTTCTTTAGGTGGGAAGATTAAAGATGGGTCGTTTTCGTCAATTTCTTCTTCAACGTATTCATCGTCGTATTCTGGTGGAAGTGTTTCTGGTGCAGGTGGAAGATTTGACCATTCAAGTTCTGAATCTGCTTCTGGAGTAGTGAGGGCGGCAAATTCTTCCTGAGAAAGGAGAGATTTTCCAATCTGATTTTCGCCGTCTTCTTCTTGTTCTTCAGAAATTTCTTCGGCTGGTGAATCTGGTGTTTCTGTTTCTGAGATTTCTGGAGTTACATTTGCAAGTGCTTCATCGAATACCGAAGCTTTAGAGTCTGCATCTTCATCGGAAGCAATAATTGTTTCATCTTCTGAAATAGATTTTTTCTGTAATTTTGGAAGTTTTGGCAATTTAGGTTTAGAAAATTTAAAATTGCCACTGTTAATTTTATCTGCAAGAATACCTGTACCAAGGAATTCAATTACAACAAGCATAGCGCCTGTAATTAAAGTAATAACAACTTTTAATGCAGAGAAGGATGTATTTTTCATTGCCAAAACAGAGCGGCAAATATTTTCTGTAACTACACATGTAAAAAATGGAACAAGTGCTGTTAAAAGTCGCATTGTTTTGCGGGCTGTCCATTGGGTTGCAAAACAGGAAAGTCCAGATACCAAAAGGAAAGCTGGAATTAAAATGCTGGAGAATCCGTATACTGTATAAAGCATTTTTCCCAAAGAAAGAAGTATATTTTCATTGCCTGGACCAGCCATTCCAAAGTCCAAAAGCTGTAAAATCAAACTGATTGTAAAAAGTGCCGAGAGCGCTAAAAGAACAACTCCGGTGATAATGCTAGATTTATTTGATGTTTTCATAGTTCCATTATCGGCGATTGGAAATTGTTGTTTAGGATTTTTTTTTGTAAGAGGATCTAGTCATACATCGCTGCAGCAACACAGAAAAAAACTATTAGAGAACAAACAGAAGCTAATATGAAAGAATCACTTGATGCACAGAAGGGTTCCACATTAATAATCACTGCAGAAAATAAAGATACTATGCAAAATAATTTTAAGTCACAGTTAGGACCAGGATTTAAGTACTATACAAATACAGGAAAAACTGAATTTATTCAGGTAGCATCTTCAGAGGATGAACAGTTTAAAATAGCTGTAAAAGTGATTTTTGTTTACAAAAAGCTGTAATTAAATTCTGAAATAAAATCTTACGGGGCTGCCCAATAAGTTTTGTCATGCTGAACCAAGTTCGGAATGACACTACGAGCTATACTTTTGGGACAACCCCTTTTTTATGCTTAAATTTACTTTTAGGGCGTACAAAATGTGTATTTTTGGCGAAAATGTATGTAAAATTTTTGAAAATTGATTTCAGAATTCTAGTTATTAAATACAAAAAAGCAAAAAAAATTAAAAATGTATGTAAATTACTTATTTTGGATATTGTTTTGAAAATAGATTGAGTAAAATTTACATACAAAAAGTGGAAAAACTTAAAAAAAGTATGCAAGAGTAGTGATTAGGAAACAAATTTAGAGAAAAATTACATACATTTTTCAATTTTTTTCAAAAAATGTGTAAAAAAACATAAATCGCGACAATATTATTGATGGAGGTAAATTGAATGAATATTGTCGAAGTGCTTAATGAATACAAATTGCAGTTGGAAGGTCTTATAAGTAAATCTAAGCAGGAACTGAAAGGTGCGCCGCAGGGGAGTTTGCGAATTATTCATAATAGAGGATCTACTCAATATTATCACGTGAATGGAGGAGCTACTTCGTACATTTCCAAAAAGAACGTGACTTTTTGCAAAAAACTCGCTCAAGCAGAGTACAACAAAAAAATGCTTTCAAGAATGGAAAAGCAGTTGTCTGGTACGAAGAAATTACTTATAAAGATTAAAAAATATGATTTGCAGATTCCTTTCTCCCGTGCATGTAAAGTCAGGCAGGAACTGTTAGACCCTATTGTTCATGATGAAAAAAAATATGCAGAACACTGGAAACTGGTGCAATATGAGCAGAAAAAATTTGAAAATGAATCTGCGGAATTTTACACTTCTGCAGGACTTAGAGTACGTTCAAAATCTGAAATAATTATTGCTGAGACTTTAACTAGACTGCAAATTCCTTTTAGATATGAATATCCTTTGAAAATGCGTGAAGGTTTTGTTTTACATCCAGATTTTTACTGTTTGAATATTCATACTCAAGAAGAGTTTGTCTGGGAACATTTTGGAATGATGGATGACCAGGAGTACGTTCAGAGGACTGTTGAAAAGCAAAATGTGTATGCAAAAAATGGCTGGTTTTCTGGAAAAAATATAATATTCACTATGGAAACACGAGGTTGCCCTCTGAACTCTAAGGTAATTGAAAGAATTGCCCGTGGATGTTTGATTTGACAGTAGTAAAATTTAGATTTTACATACAGAAGGGTGAAAAACTTTGAAAATGTATGTAAAAATCTTGGAAGGTAGCAAAAAAAGAGATTGGAAATTATGAGTATTGCATACAGAATTGAATAAAATACAGAAAATGTATGTAGCAGTGGAAAATTAAAGAAGAAATTAACCAGGAGCCGAAAGAAAATTGCATACAAAATTGTGAAAAATTGTGTAATTGTATGTAAAAACCTAAAGGTGTAGCAGAATGGAAACCACAGATGAGTGAAAATTACATACAGAGTTTTAGAAAATGCAAAAAATGTATGTAATTTTTAAAAAATGGAGTTGAAATGGAGTTTCTTGGGAGAGGGAACTACATACATTTTGGCAAAATTTGACACTTTTGTATGTAAATTTGTTGAGAGCTGTACTTTGAGACTATATTGGGGCGTTGCGGGGCAGTTTTGGTGTTTTATTTTGCCCCGCTGGGTGGGTAGCGACCAACATAGTGGGCGCGCAGGGAGGGGCTCCTCCCTCTTTATTTATTTTATAAAATCGGGGAATGACAAAGTACGGGGTGACATAGTATAATTAACTTATGAAAGCTTCTACTATTAAAACAGTTGGTATTTTGACTTCGGGTGGCGATGCCCCTGGTTTGAATGCGGCAATTCGTGCTCTTTGTATTTCTGGTAAAAATAATTACGGAATGAAATTTATTGGTATTCGTAATGGGTACCGTGGATTGATTGATAACGACACTTTCAAAATGGACGAAATTGATCTTAATCCGCTGATTTCTGAGGGGGGTACAATTCTTGGAACTTCCCGAGTGAAGCCTTTTAAGAATCCGGTGCCAGATCCAAAGACTGGGCTTTTACCTGTGGAAGGCATTAAAGAAACTTTCAAAAAGAATAAACTGGATGCCTTGGTTTGTCTTGGTGGAAACGGTACTAATACTACTGCATCACTTTTGGCTGAAGCTGGTTTTAATGTAATTGGCATGCCAAAAACTATTGATAATGACATCGTGGGAACTGATGAAACTTTTGGTTTCCACACTGCAATTGATGTTGCAACTGAAGGAATTGAAGCTATTAAAACTACAGCCCGCAGTCACAGTCGTTGTATGGTTGTGGAAATTATGGGACACAAGGTTGGCTGGCTTGGCTTGTACGCTGGTATTGCCGGTAATGCCGATGTAATTTTGCTGCCAGAAATTCCTTATGATATTAAAAAAATTGGTAAATATTTGAAAGCTAAAAAAGCTGCAGGGCAGAATAGTTTTATTGTTGCCTGTTCAGAAGGGGCTCTTGATGTGGCAGAAGGTAAACTTTCTAAGAAGGAATTTAAGAAGGCCCGTTTAGATATGACTCAGTCTGTTGGTTTCCGTGTTGCAAAGGAAATTGAAGCTGAAACTGGAATTGAAACTAGAACTTCTGTTTTGGGTTATACTCAGCGTGGTGGGAACCCAAATCCTTATGATATGATTTTGGCAACTAAACTTGGAAATGCCGCTGCAGACTTTTTGGCAAATAAGCAGTTTGGAAATCTTGTGGCAGTGAAGGGTGGCGAAATTGTTGCTACTCCATTAAGTGTTGTTGCCGGAGTTGTAAAAGCTATTCCAATGGACGATGTAATGCTTAAAACTGGTAGAGATTTAGGCATTTGTTTTGGAGATTAAGATTAATTTAGGTCACCGGGGTGGGAATTGTGGCTAAAGGAAATTTGAAATGTCATCGTTGTGCTGAATGTAACGGCATGGGGTGTCCGGGAATGTTGCCAGGGCTTGGTGGCGTTTACGAAGGTAAAAATTTTCAATTAAACTATAAAGCGTGGAAGGAACTTTTTGCAAAGGCTGAGACTGAAGATCACGCTGAAGAAATCAAAAAGATTGTAATTACTCCTGAAATGCTGCGTTGTGGTCCTGTAACTGGGTCGCAGGAAAATATTGGTTATGATAATGAAGAAGATTTTTATTTGCCATATTTAAGTAATGCTGTAGAGGCTGGAATTGGGCTTTGTGTAGGTGACGGCTGCCCTGATGAAAAATTGAAATTTGGAGTTGCAGCAGTTCAACAACTGGGTGAGAAAGCTGCATTTTTCTTAAAGCCTTACCCACAGGAAAAACTTTTTGAACGTATTGAATGGGTAAAGCCTTATGCATCTCACATTGGAATTGATATTGATTCTTACAACATTGTAACTATGCGAAATCTTGTAAACCTGGAACGAAAAACTGCCGGGCAGCTGGAGGAATTTCGCCAGCACACAGGGCTCCCTTTTGTAATTAAAGGGGTATTTACAGAACCGGATGTGGAGCTGGTAAAGGAAGTTCGCCCAGAGATTGTTTACATTTCTAACCATGGTGGCCGCGTGGAAACGGAAGTTGGCAGTTCTGGTGCGTTCCTTGCAAAATACGGAGCTGAACTTAAAAAGTTTTGCGACCAGATTTGGGTCGATGGTGGGGTGCGTTGCAAGCAGGATGTTCAAACTGCTGTTTATTATGGTGCAGACAAAGTTATTATTGCTCGTCCATTAATCCGTGGTACTTTTGACGGAAAATTTGGCGAAGCAATAAAGAAATTTCTCTAAAATCAACTCAAATAAAAGATTACAAACTTTCCTGGGCCTGACGAAGAGCAAAATATTCGCCTTTAAGGGCCATCAGCTCTTCGTGAGTTCCTAACTCTGCAATTCCCTTTTCATCTACAACCGCAATTTTGTCTGCATTTTTAATTGTAGACAGACGGTGTGCAATTACCAGAGTTGTACGTCCCTTTGAAAGCTCGTCAAAAGCGTGCTGAATTTTAATTTCGGTAGCTGTGTCCAAAGCAGATGTTGCCTCATCCAGAATAAGGATTGAGAGTGTGAAATTTATTCTGTAAATTCAGTAGGCTGCAATAAAAAGGATTAATGCGAGTTACTCGCTTGCAGCTGACAGCTACTGTTTATGTTTCGAATATAAAATACAATTTGATTTTTTTCAAGAGTCAAATGATT
>JAZLKI010000123.1:0-2013 GCA_045597485.1 Treponema sp. | reverse complement strand
CATTCAAAATAGTCAAATCCCATACACAAAAATTTATCAATGGATATTCAGATTTTATTATATCTTTGATTTTGCAGACATCATCAGATGGTGTGTATGTAAAAACTGACTTTGAGTTTTCAGTTTTCGAATAGATGCCATATCCAATTCTGACAATCAGATTTTCCTTCAGCATTGCAGATATATAAAACTTAAGCTGAGAATCCTTGAACGAACTATCCATTTTTTTTGCAGTTTCAAATAGCTGCATACGTGAAAATGTCTTTTGTGAAATATTCGAATAAAGCACATTTGTGTTCATGAATACCTCCTGAAGCCATTTTGGCAATTTATTCTTATTTTGCCAAAATGGCTTTAATACAAATATAGAACTTCTATCTAAAAAACACAAGAGCCACTTTGGCAATTTTTCAACATTTTGCCAAAGTGGCTATATAACAAATTCAAAAGAAATTATTCTAAACAATTTTCCAAATGAATATTAGAACACTGCAACAGACCGGCATTTTTACCAGAATTTTTCACCACAAAAATCAGATTTTTCCATGATCTTTTTATGTACGGAATACCATGTTGTAATACTTGTTTCCTAGCAGTATCCCAGCTTCTTCAAAAGATTGATAACATCAGCACTTTTCAAAACTTTTCCCATAGAAACAACTTTTTCGTTCACCACGACTGCAGGCATACTCATAACGCCATAGGCCATAACCTTTTCCATATCCGTAATGTACTGAACATCTGTTGCAATTCCAAGTTCTGCAACTGCATCAATTACATTCTGATACTGCTCATGACAGCTCTTGCATCCGGCACCTAAAACCTTGATGCTTTGAATGCTGCATTCACCGCCATTGCAGCAGCATGAAGTTTCAGTTTTAACTTCTTCTGATGTTCCACCACAACAACAGCTTTCTGACTGAGCTTCCTGCACTGGGGCGGCAGCAGGTGCACAACAGCAAGATGTCTTTTCCTCTTCTTCCTTTTTTACAAACTTAAATAATGCCATAACAAAATCCACCTAAATTGTTATTGATATGTTTTAAAATGCGAGCCAGAACATATATAATCCGATGAGCAGGATCGCTGTGCCCATCATTATTTTCAAGACCTTTGCGGTGGTCTGATACCGTTTGTTTTGATTAATTTTCTGCACAAAGCCAAAGGAAGTTCCTGCTGCAATAACCAGTGCACTGTGTCCCAAAGAGTACAGCAGCATAAGCAGTATTCCCCACATCATATTTCCTTTTCCTGCGACAATGGCTAAAAGTGCTATCAGCACAGGGGTTGAACATGGTGAAGAAAAAATCCCTCCCAAAATGCCTGCCAGAAATGCACCAATGAATCCACGCTTCCTGTTTTTTGATAAAAGATTTGTGGATGGAAGAAAGTTGAAAATCTCCCAGGTCTGTAAAGCCATCAGCACCATTAAAATTCCAAGAATCATATACCATATTGTTGAAGACCGACCCATCAGTTTTCCGGCAGAAGTTGCAATTATCCCCAAGATTACAAAAGTAACAGCTATTCCGAAAGAAAATACAATTGAATAAGCAAATGCTTTCTTCGTACTTTTTGCACCTGAACCACCAACATATCCAATTACCAGTGGAATGCTGGATAGTGAACATGGAGTCAGTGAAGTTAATACTCCGGCTGCAAGTGCTAATAAGGGAGCAAGCCATATATTCTGTGTAATGACCTGAGAAATCTGGTTTAACAAATTATCGATCATTCGCTCACTCCAAGTTCATTCAGAATTGCCCACATCTGTTCTTCTGTAAGCCCTCCCTGGTGAACGGTAAAAACATGTTCTCCAGTGTCTCTTGTGGAGTACATATTAAACTGAATTTTACCTGCCAGTTCTTCATTTGGAATAAAAGGTTTTCCTTCTGAATCAAAAATCACCTGTGTCGGAATCACTTGAACCGGAACATTATTTGCTGCATCCGGATAGTCCCATACGTTGATGAACTTTATAAAAGCTTTTCCTTCAAAAACTGCATTTGCTTT
>JAZLKI010000122.1:0-2232 GCA_045597485.1 Treponema sp. | reverse complement strand
TGGTACAGAATCATAATTAGATTTTTCATAGGTAAATGGCTCACCATCTGTATTTACTACAAGACCTGTTTCAATACCCTTAGTTACCCAATTAGTAGGATTTGAACCAAGATTCTTAGAACAGTACATGGTATGAACAAGGACAGGTGCATCGCACATAACTTCAATACCATTTAAGCCCCCTGTTATAACGTTTTTACGCTTAACCGGTATATTTTCCAAATAGTATTTTGGATATGCAATTACTATATTTCCAAAATATGGTTGTTTTGAAGTTGGTGAGCTTTTTATAGATATTTTTATAAATTTATCCTTCCATTCATTATATGTGGTTGACTTAGAATTAAAACTTGTCAAATCTACCGAATAATTCTTATTTTCCTCATTAGATAAAAGATTTCTTTTCAATGTAATATACCAATAAAAATTTGAAGTACCTTTTATAGTTTTCCAGATCATATTGTCTAAATAATCAACCATGATATATCCATCACTATTTGAAGAAGCAAAAATATGCTTTTCATTATTAACCTCATCTGCATAGACATTTAATGTTGCGTCAGAACTTTTGTTTGAACATAAGGTATTGACATAGGTATAATTATGCAGAGGCGAATTATCTTCTATTTTTACATACACGTTATAGTCATTTTCTGGCATGTCATCAAAAGGTAATAAAATATATTCTGGCCACTCTCCATTTATCTTGGTAAACGTTGTCGTTTTGCAAGGATATTGTTCTATTTCTTCTGAAGAACGTGCCATGGTTTTAGTACCTGGAATAAAATAATACTGTAGTTGATATACTCCATCAGTATTTTTTAAGTCTGAACTGTCTTTAGGAAAGTAATAGAATAATAATTTTACAGCTCCAGAAGAATATGCATAATTCATGTAATTAGCATCTCGTATTTCGACAGCAGGAGGAGTGGTATCGTAAGTGCTCAAATCAAGGTTGGTATAATTTGTTCTAGATGTAATATTGCCGTCTTTATCACGGATAGCAGTATAAATTCTATATAATTGTCCTGAAGGCAACGACACATTATTCATATCACAATAATATTCAGTCCAATCTTTAGTGGAAATTGCTTTAATTAAATATTTATATTCAGAATTTAATTCTTGTGTATATAAAGTATCATTTTCATTATACAAAGTGACTTTAAGGTTAATATTTGGAACGTTTTGCTTATAGTTTAATACAGAAAGATTTGCTTTATACGGAACTTCATTATTGCTAGGCGGTTGTGTAGGATTTTCAATACCATTATAAACAATAGTTAAATCACTATTACAACCATATAAAAACCACGAACTATAGTTGTTGCTAGCATAGACGTAAACAGTAAACTTTGTTTTAAAATTATTTTCATCGAAATTATTGTTTTCCTTTTCAAAACTAGTATATATTTCAGAATCTCCATTGGATCCTAAATTCAGGTCACTTGTGTAAGGATTATTATGCCAATAACCACTAGAACTAGTAAGATAACAATACATCGAAGAAACAGATTGGGATTCAGAAGAAACATATGGTGCTGCATGAACATAAATGTGTGTGGATGTAGTTTCCTTTTTTATTGAAAATCTCGGAGCGTTAGCTTTCGGTGGAACAACAACTGTTTTTACCAGTGAATTTTTAAGAGCATCTTCTATTGTCATCTGTAAGTAAGCTTCAGCATAGGCATTTTTTGAAATCTTATATTTTCCGTCTTTATCAGGAAAAATTTCTGTAAGATTTTCTTTGTCGTATCCCCATGCAACCTTAGTAACAGTATTAAGATCATAATAATTTGTATTTGTTCCGTAGTACGTATCTATACAGCTTAATGTAGAAGATTTATTTATTACTTTAGGAAAAGTAAAATCAAAGGTATCTATTCCATTCACCTCTTTTCTTGTTTTAGAAGACAATGTTCCCGTTGCTCCAAATTTCGTATCATCTACTAATGTATCTTTTACTACGTAGTAAGTTTTTTCAATATTTTTATTTCCTGCATAATCTTCAAGTCCAAACTCTAATTTTAAAATACCATCTTCTGGTGTTTGAAATGGGAAGTTAAATTTTGCAGAATATATATTATCTTCGTTTTGCGTAAAACAATTGGTTCCAGCTGTATATTCATATGGAACAATTGTCGTATTATCTGTACCACTTACAAGTTTTATTAGCTGTTCTCTAACAAAAAGATTTTTTACACCACCACCAGCATCATATCCTGTACAGTC
>JAZLKI010000121.1:0-8463 GCA_045597485.1 Treponema sp. | reverse complement strand
GGGGATTATATATGAAGAAAGGTCTTATATTTGTTTCACTTTTAGCTTTATTTGTTTCTGGGATTTTTGCTCAGGATAATGCTTATGAAGAATTGCTCGCTGATCAGAAATATGAAAGTGATAAAACAAAAACTGTAGTTATTGTTCCTGAAGATCAGCATATTGCAGATAAAAATGCTACAGTAAAAATTGAATATTCACCAATGTATGATGAGGTTCGCATTTATTACGAAACACTTTATGTTACATATGACAGAGCTCAGGCAATGAATACTGTTTTGGCATGTCTTCAGGATTTCCAGAAAGATAAACAGTATTATCACTATCGTTATTTGAAAGATGACCGTGAACGTTACTTCCGTGATGATAGAGGTCAGAAAAAAGCTGAATATTCTTCTTATTTGAAATTCTCAAGATAAGCTATTTAGTTTTTATTTGAAATATGTTAAACTCAAAGCCGATACTTTGGAAAAGGTGTCGGCTTTAATTTTTTAAGGACAGTCAAAATGGATATTAAAAATACTATTAAGAATTTACATCCGCTTGAAATCAAGGTTTTGTTAAAGTATTCAGGAAAGGATGAACTTACTTCTGAAAAACTCCAGAAAGAATTGGAATACAAGGAAGGTCATGCAAATCAAGCATTCTCTTGGCTTTCTGGTAAAGAATTACTTAAGGAAATTCGCAGAACTCCACATACATTTTATGAAATTACAGATATGGGACGTTCTTTGGCAAAAACAGGTACTGTTGAAGAAAGAATGGTTGAATTCTTGAAAAAAGACGGTGCACACTTAATGCCAGAAATTGCTGCAGGAATTGGTCTTGAACAGAAGGATGTAGGTTCTGCATTTGGTCCATTAGTAAAAGAAGGCGTTCTTAAAATGAATGCTGAAAAGAAAGTTGAATATACAGGTGCTGCACTTCCAGAACGTATTACAGTTACTTCTGAATTGTTGAAAAAAGGCTGTGCTGCAGAAAACGGTTTGTTGAATAAAGAAGACCTTTCTGCTGCAGAAGTTGAAGCTATGAACGGTCTTGCTAAAAAACGTGGTGCTACAGATGCTCCTTTCAAAATGATTGAACGTGAAACTGTGTTCTACAAACTTGTTGAAGGTTTTGAAAAAGTTGTAGATGAACTTAAAAAGGCTGGAATTACAGGTAACGAAATTGGTGAAATTACACCAAAAATGCTTGCTTCTGGAGATTGGAAAAACGGTACATTCCGCGGTTACAATATTGCAATTCCACCTGCACGTATTATTCCTGGTCGTACTAATCCTTATGTACAGTTCCTTGAATCTGTAAAAGATAAACTTGTTTCTCTTGGTTTCCAGGAATTTGATGGTCCACTTGTAGAAACAGAATTCTGGAATGGTGATGCTTTGTTTATGCCACAGTTCCATGCTGCGCGTGATATTCACGATGTTTACCGTTTGAAGAATCCAACTCATGCTAAAATGATTGAAGAACCATATTTGAGCAATGTTAAAGCTGTTCATGAAAATGGTGGAAATACAGGTAGCCGTGGTTGGAATTATACATTTGATAATGAATTTACACGCCGCTTGATTTTGCGTTCACAGGGTACAGTTCTTTCTGCACACCAGTTGCACAAAGCTGAAGTTCCTGGAAAATACTTTGGTATTGCACGCTGTTTCCGTTACGACAAAGTAGATGCTACTCACTTGTCAGACTTCTACCAGACAGAAGGTATTATTGCTGGTAATGACGTAACATTGCGCGACTTGCTTGGTATGCTTAAAATGTTCGCTGTAGAAATTGCAGGTGCTACAGAAGTTAAATACGTACCAGGATACTTCCCATTTACAGAACCTTCAATTGAAGTTCATATTAAACATCCTGTACTTGGATGGTTCGAACTTGGTGGTTCAGGTATTTTCCGTCCAGAAGTTACAAAAGCTATGGGTCTTGATTGTCCAGTTTTGGCTTGGGGTATTGGTATTGACCGTATGGCTCTTATGGCACTTGGTTTGAACGATCTTCGCCAGCTCTTCTGTGAAGATATTGAACAGGTTCGTTTAAGAAAAGCTAAATTCTAAGTTATTGTAAAAAAATAAACAAAAAAACGACAGTCACTAAACGTTAGAGGAAAGTCACCGAATGTTCGGTGACTGTCCTCTAACGTTTAGTGACTGTCGTTTATGTATTAACTTAGTTTGGATTAGGCAACAAGCGATTCAACTGCCACATTAAGTGCAGTTTTAATATCATCTACATTTTCCTGGTCCATAACAGAGATTCGGAAAACTGCAGCTTCCATAAGCGCATAAAGCATTTCGTTTACTCCTTTAATGTTTACCTTTTTAAATTCGCCGTTACGAATACCATTAATTACAATTGTACTCATTAAGTGACGGATTCTAATAACACGACGGAGGACTCGTTCATTAGGGTCTACACCAGATTTTTTAATCTGTAAAAGATAGTTCAATAAAACGTTGAAAAGCTTTTTATTTTTCTGGCATGAATCTAAAAGAATAGAAACAATAGAAAGAAGCGCATCTCTGGAACTTAAATTATTGTTAATAACAACTTCTGTAAGTTCAACCTCAATTTCCTTAAGCAGTTCTTTTATACTTCCCAAAAAGATTTCGTATTTATTTTTAAAATAGATATAAAGAGTAGTTCTTGTTATGCCGCAACGGTCTGCAATTTTCTGGAATGTTGCGTCTTCATAACCTTCATCAATAAATACATCTAAAGACTTCTGGAGAATTTCGTGTTTACGTTTATCGTGTTCAACTACAATAGCCATTATTTTCTCCTGTAGCTGTAGAAAGCTGTATCAAGATTTCCAGCTTTCAATTTTTTTATATTTGTTGTTTTATGTCCAAAGCTTTCCATGAATTCTTCATTAGAAGTAATAACTCCCAAATCCCAGCCTGGGAATTCTGTCCATAAAGAATCCATTTTTTTGTACAATACCCGGGCTTCTTCTTCATTACCAATACGTTCACCATAAGGTGGGTTACACAAAAGGAGGCCTTCATCGTAAGGTGCTGCCAAATCAGCAAAATCAGACTGAATAAAATCTGGGCGCTGAATATGTTTACTTATTCCAATTGATTTAAGAGCACGTCCTGCCATAACACAGGCATGTTCGGCATTTTGTTTTGCGCGGGCAACTGCCTTATCATCAATATCAGAACCTGTGATTCTAACTTCAACGTCTGTACGAATCTGTTCTGCTTCTTTATTGCGGATTTCTGTAGCACGCTTTTCATTGTAAAATGGCAGGTTTTCAATTGCAAAACGGCGGCCAAAACCTGGTGCTACATTAAATGCATAAAGAGTTGCTTCAATGGCAATTGTTCCTGAACCACAGAATGGGTCGTGCAATGGAGTTTTACGGCGCCACATCATTTCTTGAAGAAGAACTGCCGCTGTTGTTTCGCGGAGAGGGGCAATGCCACCATCAGTTCTATAACCACGTTTATGAAGTGGAAGACCAGATAAATCTAATAATACTAAAACTTTATTATCGTCAACATAAATACGGATATCGCTCTGTTCGCCAGTTTCTGGCATTGAAGACATATGCCAAACTTCTCCTAATTTTGAGTAAATGGCTTTGTGAACGATACCTTGAATTGAATGTTCTGAGTTAAGTTTACTACGATATGTACGAACTTTATCTACAACAATACGAGAATCTTTTTTAAGGAAATCCTGCCAGTTAATTGCAAAAGTTCCATCATATAAATCATCGAAATTTAATGCATTGTATTCGGCAAGCTGAAGATAAACGCGGTCTGCGGTACGAAGGCAAAGGTTTGTTCTAAAAAGGGCATCGTCATCGCCAGAAAAAGTAACTCTTCCAGGCGCGTTGCTTACAAGTTTATAACCTAAATGTTTGATTTCGTTTCCAAGAATTTTTTCGGCACCGACTGCGCATAGTGCTACTAATGTATTCATTGTCTTAAAATAACATTTTCTCAAAATTTGTTCAATTGTCGAGAATAATCCTCTACATTACCAGCTGTAGATGAGGAAATTGTAAATGTTGTTTCGTCAGAAATACCGTCGCCAGAAATTGTAATAGGTGTAAGTCTTGTCCAATGAACGTAATGCTTTTTACCATTTTCAGAAGTAACTTTTTGACCGCAAACGCCTAATACTTTTACAGGTTTGTCGTAATAGTCGGGAGAAAGAAGACCTACTAAAGATATAGTTTCATCAGTTCCGCCTTTTACCTGTGACAACTGGAAAATTTGTGTTTTATTTCCACATTCCATAACAATTGCCAGTGGGTAGTCTGAATCTGATGGTAAAGTATATGTAATTTTGTAATCTTCTTTAGTATATGTCCAAGAGGAACCTGATGCATAACCTGGTAAGTCTGATTCAACACTGTAAGTAATTCCTGCATCTCCGTTTTTTACAGTATTACTCCAGTCTGTTTTGTAGTAATCAACACCATCGTAAACGCGGGCATAGTAACGGTATGAACGATCTTTTAGAATTAAATCATCCTGAAAAATAAAAGTAACTTCTTTAGCTAAAGGATAAATAATACCAATATTCTCTATTGCGCTATTAGTTCCACCTGTAACATCCTGGCGGTAAACGTTTATATATTTTGTATCAGAATTGTGTTTTTTTATACTTAAAACATTACTAGTTCCTATAGTTGTTGCTGTAGGTGAAGAAAGAAGGTTATCATCTACGAATTTAATTCCACAAGAAGAAAAGATGAAAACTAAAGATAATAAAATAGTAAAAAATCTAATGTTATTTTTCATATACAACTCCATATGAATTATCGGCATTAAACAGCATTTTCTTTATTTGATTCTTATATAAGTAGTAAAATATAGATAGCCAAAAATACTGACATATTATCAGAAATAAATTATAATTATAAAACTATCATTATCTTTTGAAGGAAATATATGGGTGTTACATTAAAAGAAAAATTCGGTGGTGTTTTTGCAGAAATGATGAAATTGTCAAAAGCTGCCGCAAAGATTGATGAGACAAAAGTTTATGAAGAAGCAAACATGGATTTAAGAAAATACATGAATGGTCTTCTTGAATTAGCTTATAACTCAGAATCAACACTTGGAAACGTAGAGAATTTTAAAGCTTTTTATGAAAAGGTAGTAAATGAAGGTAAGACTGGCCTTATCTTGATGGAACATTACACTAATATTGACTTGCCAGGAATTATTTATCTTCTTGAAAAACAGGGTGAACCTTGGGCTAAAGATTTTGCATCACGTATTGTTGCAGTTGCAGGTATGAAACTTAATGAGGAAAGTGCTGGCGTTCGTGCTTTTACAGAAGCATTTACTCGTGTTGTAATTTATCCTACACGCAGTCTTGATGCTGTTGGCCAGAAGGACATTTCGGAAGAAGAAAAGAAAGCAGAAGAGCTGAAGGCACGTAAAATCAACTTTGCAGCTATGCGTGCTATGGATGGCTGTAAAAAACGTGGACAGATTATTCTTGTATTCCCTAGTGGTACTCGCTACCGTCCTGGTAAACCTGAAACAAAACGTGGTTTGCGTGAAATGGACAGTTACTTAAGATTGTTCGACTGTATGTTGTTAGTTTCAATGAACGGTGTTTGTCTTGCAATTGATCAGGAACATCCAAATGATATGCTTGCAGATACAATTGAACCTGGAAAATGTGTAATGACTGCAAGTCCTGTAATTGACTGTAAAAAATTCCGCGATGATGTTCTTGCAAAATTACCTGCTGACGAGCCAGATCCAAAACAGAAGACAATTGACGAAGTAATGGCTTATCTTGAAAAGCAGCATGAAGAAGTAGAAAAAAAGGAGTTCTAAATGAAAATTGTAGATGTTAAATCAGAATTAAGCAGCACAACTTATCCTGGACGTGGAATTATTGTTGGAAAATCTGCTGATGGAAAAAAGGCTGTTGCAGCATATTGGACAATGGGTCGTTCTGCAGGTAGTCGTAACCGTGTTTTTGTTACAGAACAGGAAGACGGAACTGATGTTATTCGTACAAAAGCTTTTGATCCAAGCTTAATTGCTGGAGATTCTAGCTTGATTATTTATGCTGCTGTTCGTGAACTTGGTAAAAAAACAATTGTAACAAATGGTGACCAGACTGATACAATTTTTGAAGGTCTTAAAAAAGGTCTTACATTTGAACAGTCACTTCGCAGCCGCAAATACGAACACGATGCGCCAAACTACACACCACGTATTTCATCTTTGCTTGACCTTGAAGGAAGTTACAATTATTCACTTTCAATCTTAAAGAGTGATAATGGAAATCCTGATAATACATTGCGTTTTACTTATACCTACGATGCACCAGTTGCTGGAGAAGGTCACTACATCCACACTTATATGGGGGATGGAAATCCTCTTCCAAGCTTTGAAGGCGAACCTGTAAAAGTAAAAATCGAAGGTAACATTGACGATTTTACAAATACAATCTGGTCTTCATTAAATGAAGATAATAAAGTTTCACTTTTTGTACGTTTCATTGATATTGAAACTGGAAAGGCTGAAACAAGAGTTTTGAATAAGAACTCATAAGTTTAATTTTGCAAAAGGGGGAGCAAATGAAAAAGAAGTTAGCATTAATCAGCATAGTATTCTTTTTTGTTTGCTCAACATCTTGTAATCAGATTAAGAAAAAGTCCTGGTCGGAGGAAGAAATTTTTTCTCCAAAATACCAGGACTTTGCTGTTTTTATAGACAAATTTCTTACAGAACAAAAGTTTAATGGGGCAGTTTTAATTGCAAAGGATAGGGAAGTGGTGATTGCGAAGGGGTATGGTCCCTGTGATCCAAAAGATAAGGCTTCTCTTCCAGTTACAATTAACACTACTTTTGAGGCAGGCTCCATTACGAAGCAGCTTACGGCTAGTGCCATTATGCAACTGGTTCAGGCAAAAAAAGTTCGCCTGGATGATAAGCTTTCAAAATATTTTCCAGACTATGTTTACGGGGATGAAATTACAATTCAACTTTTGTTAAATATGCGTTCCGGCTTAATAGATTATTTGAATATGCCAGATGAATTTTTCCCTAAAAAGGTTTATAGGGAGATAGAAAAAAAAGCCGCTGCAAATGAAACAATTCCTGCCGACCTTGTTATGAAATATTTTTATGACGCACCTTTAATGACAAAGCCAGACAGCACCTATTTTTATTGCAACACCAATTACTTTCTGCTTGCAAAAATAATCGAACAGGTAAGTGGCCTCCCATATCAGCAATATATGCAGAAAAATATTTTAGATAAATGCGGAATGACAAATTCAAATTTAGAATATCAGCAGACCCAAACAAAGGGTTATGACTATAAAGGAAAATATTACGGTATAGGCTCCGGACTAGCCCTTGGCGCTGGAGATTTGAATTCAACTATCATGGATTTATACAAATGGAACCTCCAGTTTACTTCAGGGAAAGTTGTAAAGAAAAAGTCCTTCCAGAAAATGATTGATACAGAATCCTATGGATTTGGAATTTACCGCAAAGATAATGCAATATTCCATTCGGGAACTACGGCAGTATTTAATTCCTACAATTACTTTGATATGGACGAAAAACTTTCGGTAATTGTGCTAACAAATACACCTATAAATAAAACAAATGCAACTTTTGTTGCAAGAAAATTACTAAACTATTGGAAAACCAGGGATAAATTAGATTATGAAAACAATTAAAAATCCTCAGAAATTCTTTATTTTGAATCTTATATGGCTGCTGTTCAGTTTGCCTGTTGTAACAATTGGAATTTCAACTTGTGCGGCTTACTATGTAGCTTTAAAAATCTTTAATGATGATACTGAAGATGGACTTTTTAAGCTTTTTGTAAAAGGTTTTAAGCAGAATGCAGTGCAGGGCTTTTTTATGTCTTTGTTCACTTTAGTTACTTGTGGTGCTGCAGGCTTTTTGTGGTACTGGCTTATTAAAAATGATAATCTAAGCTTTGTCTGGGGATTGGTAGCCGCAATTCTTTCTCTGGTGATTTTAACCTATAATATTTTCGCCTATCCTATGATTTCCCGCTACAACAACAGTTTTAAAAATATTTTGAAAAATAATGTGGCGGTTACTGTTACTTACGGAACTAAAACTTTTAAAACCGCAATTATTGTTGCTGTTGAACTTGGAATTTTAGCTCTTCTTGCAAAATTAAGCCTTATTGCGGGGCTGGTGGCACTCTTATTCTGGCCTGTAATTATTTTTTACACAGTTACAAATTGTGTAGATACTATTTACTATCAGCTGGAACATCCTCAGATTTATGATGATGAAGAAAATACTGAAGATTCTACAGAAGAAGATTCTGAATAACTCCTTCTAATTGTAAAAAATCCTCATTTATTCTATATTATCCCTATGAAAGAACTCGAACTTAAATATGGATGTAATCCTAATCAGAAACCTGCAAAGGTATTTATGGAAAATGGCGATCTTCCAATCACTGTTGTAAACGGAA
>JAZLKI010000120.1:0-6246 GCA_045597485.1 Treponema sp. | reverse complement strand
GTTGATCTTCACGGGTCCGGGGGTTCGAATCCCTCTCGCTCCGATTCTACTGGAAGCGTGGTAGAGCGGTAATACAACGGATTGCTAATCCGTCGGTTCCGAAAGGGCCGGGCAGGTTCAACTCCTGTCGCTTCCGCTACACTTCACCAATCCAGTGAATGTAAATGAATGAGATTGTAGCTCAGCTGGATTAGAGCATCACCCTGCGGAGGTGAGGGTCGCACGTTCGAATCGTGTCAGTCTCAAAGATAAGCTTGTCTATATGGCAAGCTTTTTTTATTTTAAAATCTGTAAACAATATAATACTTATGTACACGATTCGAACCGAAGTGAACGACTCCAAAAAAGCGAGCAGTGGCGCAGCGTTTTTGGAGGAAAACCGACAGGACGTCGGTTTTAGTGAGCGAAGGCGCCGCGGAGGGAGCAAACAGGACGTTTGCGACCATAGCGGCGAATCGTGTCAGTCTCAAAGAATAAGTCAGTCTTTCTAGGCTGACTTTTTTTATTTTTAAATCAATTTTCCATTATTCGAACCAGGTAATCTTTCTTCCCCATAGATAAAAAAAATCCATTTTTAGTGTTAAAAACTCTTTTCATATCCCATATATAGTGTATAATATATAGTCGAGGGGAAAAAAGATGAATAATAAAGTATTTTGTCCATTCTGTCATCAGGAAGTAACAGAAGAAGCTACACCTGATGTTGCAAGCAACGCTATCGGTTTAACTTATATCTGTTATGCAAAAATCTGCAGAAATGTTGAAAAACACTACTCTAATGGAAACATTATGATTCCATATAAATCAGAGTTAAAAAAAGCTACTGCTTAGTTTTTAAATCACTTTTAATTTAAGAACAAATCTATGTCTGCTCTGTTGGTATTTATTTCCGATGGGTTGACATATCTATTATAAAATTGTAAATTTCTAATCGGTCCAGATGCCCTTCAAGTGTCTATCGCAAAACCCCGTCAGAGGAGGAATCCAGCAGCGGTATGCGTTTAGAGCTGTGCTTGGGATTATCTGGGCCTTTTTTTATGCCTATGAGAAACTTATTTAATGATAATTGGGAGTTTTCTGAACTTCCTTTAGAAGAATCTTCTATGTATAAGGATGGTAAACCTGTCCTTTTTTCTTCAGACCAGTTTTTTGAATCATCTCTAACTTATTCTTATAAACCTGTAACTGTTCCTCACGACTGGATGATTTACCATGTAAAAGAACTTTATAAAAACTCTGTAGGATTCTATAAAAAAAGTTTTTCACTTACAAAAGAGCAAGCAGAAGGCCATGTAGCGCTACGTTTTGAAGGCGTTTACATGAACTGCGGCATTTACATAAACGGCAAAGAAGCCTGCCAGTGGAAATACGGCTATGGCACTTTTGAAGCTGACCTTACAGGCCTTGTAAATGAAGGCGAAAATCTTTTACAGGTAATTGTAGTTTACCAGAACTGCAACACCCGCTGGTACTCTGGAGCAGGCATTATTCGTGACGTACATTTTATTTCTACCCCTGCAACTCACCTTGTTACCGACGGCATTTACATTGTAAACCGCCCTATTCCAGATTCTAAAGACTGGACCTGTAAAATTACAACTGAAATTGCCGGTCCCGGCCCTGCCAAAGGTTACACTGTAAAACACACTATTACCGACTGCAATGGTAAGCCTGCAAAAGCTACTACAGTTTCTAACGATGAAAATAATTCCAGCATTACCTACAAAATTGAAAATCCTCAAATCTGGGATGTAAATAATCCTGTTTACTACATTTGCAAAACTCAGCTTTTAGATTCAGAAGGTAAAGTTGCAGATGAAATTAGTCAGCACTGCGGATTCAAAACCTTCCGCTTTGACAAAAGTGAAGGTTTCTTCTTAAACGGACGACACTTAAAATTACAGGGAGCCTGCCAACACCACGATCAAGGAGCTTTAGGTGCTGCCTTTGATGTAAACGCCCTCCGCCGACAGTTCAACAGGCTTAAGGAAATGGGCGTAAACTCTATCCGCTGTTCTCATAATCCTCCTCCACAGGCTTGGATGGATTTAGCAGACGAAATGGGACTTTTAATTGACGACGAATGCTTTGACATGTGGGAAAAGTCTAAAACTCCTTTTGATTACGGAAATTACTTTAACGACTGGCATAAAAAAGACACTATAAGCTGGGTAAAAAAAGACCGTAACCACCCTTCCCTGATTATGTGGAGCATCGGAAACGAGATTTACGATACTCACATGGGAAACGGCCTTGCCATTACTAAGGAACTTAGCAAAATTGTAAGAGAATTTGACCCAGAATGTAACGGTCTTATTACTATCGCTTCAAATTATATGATGACCGACGGAGCCCAGGAATGTGCAAAAGAAATTGACGTTGTTGGCTACAATTACCTGGAGCGTCTTTACAATGAACACCACACTAAGTATCCAAAATGGAATATTTACGGTTCGGAAACAGGTTCTACAGTCCAGAGCCGTGGCATTTATCACTTCCCGGAAAATCTTAAACTTATTACTTTTAATGATGGCCAATGTTCAACCTTAGGAAACTGTACTACTCCTTGGGGTGCTGCAAACAGTCAGACTATTATTACTTTTGAGCGTGACTGTACTTTTAGTGCAGGTCAGTATATTTGGACTGGCTGGGATTACATTGGAGAACCAACTCCTTATCATTCAAAAAATTCTTTCTTTGGACAGATTGATACAGCAGGTTTCCCTAAGGACACTTTCTATCTATATAAATCTGAATGGGCAGGAAAAACAGCGGAACCTTTTGTGCATCTTTTACCTTACTGGGATTGGAACGAAGGCCAGCTGATAGATGTAAAAGCTTATTCAAATGCAGATGCAGTTGAACTTTTCTTTAACGGAAACTCTCTTGGCTGCCAGAAAATTGACCATGAACATTCTGCAGAGCCTTTTGGACGGTGGCAGGTTGAATATCACAAAGGCGAGATTAAAGCAGTTGCCTACGACAATACTGGAAAACCTGTTGCAGAAGATATAAAACGTAGTTTTGAAGATCCTGCACAAATCCTTCTTGTTCCTGAAACAGAAAAAACTGGCAATCTTATTTTTGTTGATATTATGACTGCTGATAAAAACGGTAACCTGGTCGAAAATGCCCGTAATTACATTACATTCAATGTTACAGGAAAGGCACAGCTTCTTGGAATGGATAACGGGGACTCTACCGACTACGAGGAATACACTACAAACGGTGGCAATTCCCTTAGCCGCAAATTATTTGGAAACCGTTTAGTGGCAATTATTCGTGCAAAGGGAAGTTTTGTTATTACCGCCGCCAGCAAAGACCTGCCAACTGTTTCAATGAAGTTTGACGGTCAAAAATGGGTGGAAGCAGCCCCTTATTATGCAATTCGCCCGGAAATGGATTATGTTCCTGTCCGCAAAATTGAAATTTGCTGTGACGGAAGTGCAAAACTTACTCCAGACCACAAGGAAGTTCAGGTTACTGCAAAAGTTTTACCTGAAAATGCTACAGACAAAAATATAAACTGGAATCCTGTTCTTAAAGAATGTGTTCCTAGCGACTTTATTTCAGTTGAAGATGGCAAAATTAAAGCTGTTTGCGACGGCGAATGTATTTTACGCTGTACAGCAAAAAATGGCTCTGAACTTGATGAAGTTATAAGTGACCTTGGATTTACTGTAAGTGGAGTTGGTAACCCTAAATTGAACCCTTACAAGCTGATTGAAGGTTGCCGCCACGACCTATGGGATGCTGAAAAAGAAAGGGCTCCTATTTGTCTTGAAGGGGGCATTTCCAACCGAGAGTCTACTAAGGTTGGCCCAACGTGGATTGGCTTTACTAAGGTGGATTTTGGGCCGGAAGGGGCAGACACAATTCACCTTCCAATCTTCTCATTTGAAACTGAATTGCCAGTTGAAGTTTGGGATGGTACACCCGGAAACGGCACTACCTTTGAAGGAACAAAGCCTTCCACAAATGGTGGAGAATGCCTTGGCAAGTTTACTTACCGTCACGAATCTATCTATAACACTTATAGCGAAAATGTGTTTACATTAAGCAAACGTCTTTTTGGAGTACACACAATTTCCATTGCAATTCCTCATGAACTTTATCTTCATGGCTTTTACTTTGATCAGACTAAAAAAGCAACTGCAAAGCTTAGAGCTTTAGATGCAGACGTTATTTCTGGCGATACATTTACTAAAACTTCAGAAGTAGTTGAACATATTGGCAACAACGTAAGCCTTGATTTTAGTAATATGAATTTTGGCGACGAAAAAATTACTACAGTTACTATCTGCGGAAAATCTCATACCGAAAATAATACTATCAATATTAAGTTTTTTGGAGATGATGGAAATAATGTTACTCAGGTTATAGAATTTCCTCATACAGAGGATTTCGAAGAAAAGACTTTTGAAATACAACCTGTAAAAGGAGCACAAAAAGTAAGTTTTGTATTCCTGCCAGGCTGCAACTTTGATTTCAAATGGTTTAGTTTTTAAACTTAATAGCTATGCCTTCAAGTCTGTGAACACGGCGTCCTTTATCAGAGTCAAAACCAGTGTAAAGAATAGCATCTACATCTTTAGTCTGTAGATATTTTTCAGCATAGTATGCAACTTCCATTACATCTTCTTCATGGAATTTTCCTGCACTGTAGGCAACTTCAAATTTAGCATTTCCAATTATTTCATAATCAAGACCTTCTGGAGGATCCTGAAGGAACTGAATCTGCTTTTCCACATCTTCTTTTACAATAGGTTTAAAAGTTCCTTTCTGAGAAGATATTGCAGATTGAGCATTAGAAATTTTCATAGTAACATAAATTGAACTTACAGATGTTTTTTTAACACCCCAATAATATATGCTAGAAAAATAAAATTCTGAATCAGTTTCTTTTGTTCCAGGAATATCAGTTACTTTAAGAGTGTAGTTATTTCCCTCTTTGAAATCGAAAACCTGAACAAAATCATCATCAGAATATGACTGGGTACTATTCATTGAATCTTTTTTATAGTACGACATTTTAAGTTCATGTCTTCCAGGTTCAATTTCAAAACTCTTCTTAACAGAAACATCACTTCCATCTATAGAAAGAATGTTTAAACCATTTTCAAAAGATACCTTGATTTTGTTTTCTGCAGATTGTGCAGAAATGGTTGTTGATAACAAAATTAAACTTGCGCAAAGTAACAATACTTTATTTAATTTTTTCATTTTACTCTCCTTTTTTTTTTTATAACATAATTTACAAAAATATCAAAAAAATGAAAAAAAAAGGACAGACCTTTAACGTTAACGGTCTGTCCTTCTTATGTCATTTTTGTGCTAGTAAATATTTGTTTATTTAACTAGAACTTCAGATTATACCAATCCCTGTGCGATCATTGCATCAGCTACTTTTACGAAACCTGCAATGTTAGCACCAGCCTGGTAGTTTACGTATTCACCGTCTGTAAGGCCGAAGCGTTTTGCTGTGTTGAGACAGTTGTCATGGATGTTACACATAATCCAATCCAATTTAGCATCAACTTCTTCTGATGTCCAAGAAAGTCTTTCTGAGTTCTGTGACATTTCGAGACCAGATGTTGCAACACCACCAGCATTTGAAGCTTTTCCTGGAGCGTACATGATTTTTGCAGCCTGGAATTTAGCAACAGCAGCGTTGTCAGAAGGCATGTTAGCACCTTCAGCAACCAATTTACATCCGTTCTTCAAGAGCATTTCAGCATCAGCTTCAAGAAGTTCGTTCTGTGTAGCACATGGGAATGCACAGTCACAAGCAACTTCCCAAACTTTTCCGCCTTCAACATATTTAGCAGATGGGAACTGTTTAGCATATTCAGAAATACGACCGCGTTTAACACATTTAAGTTCTTTAACCCAGTCAAGTTTTTCCTGTGTGATACCGTCAGCATCGTAGATATATCCATTTGAGTCAGACAAAGTAACAACTTTACCACCAAGCTGGATAATTTTTTCAGCAGCATACTGAGCAACGTTTCCAGATCCTGATACTACACAAGTCTTTCCTTTGAAATCCTGTCCTTTAACTTTGAGCATTTCGCGAGCGAAGTAGATAAGACCATAACCAGTAGCTTCTGTACGAATCAAAGAACCACCGAATGTAAGACCTTTACCTGTCAAAACTCCAGTATATTCATCACGGATTCTCTTGTACTGTCCGAAGAGATAACCGATTTCGCGTCCACCAACGTTTTTGTCACCAGCTGGAACGTC
>JAZLKI010000119.1:0-28426 GCA_045597485.1 Treponema sp. | reverse complement strand
GATGGAACTGGAAGACTCAATGGTTTTTTAGCCATCTGAGCAAGGTTTGCACCTTTACCACCAAGGATAAGACGCATTGATTCATCACCTTCTGCGTCACCGTCACCGAAATAGTAAACATACTTTGTAGCCATTCGATTTTACTCCATATAAAAAAATTTTTTTCAAGGTTAAATAGTTCTTTATTCTACTATATTTATGTGCCTATCGTCAATTGTCATTACGGTAAGTGCGTGTACCATTTCCAGACTTGGGCCAAAATCTACGGTAAAACACTCTATGTTAAAATCATCTTTTTACTTTATAATCTTCTATATATAGGTGGATTATGGCTAACAAAGTTTTTTTAAAGGCGGCACCATGCGCCCTGGACCTTGGCGATGGTAGTGAACGAGGATTTTACGTAAATCAGGATTATATTCTCGGCAAAATGGGAAAAATTCACCGTGGAATAAGTTTGATGTACACTTATTATCCAAATGATAAGGAGTGGCCAACTCGTGCAAGCAAAATTGACACTGGTCGAGAAGCAACTGGAGCCTGGGATTATCCTTACGAAGATTATTTTCCTTACCGTGGTGGCCGCGAAGGTTTGCATAATGAAGAACCTTTCAATTTTATGAATGAAATACGCCAGCATGGACAGGATGTAGTTTTAACTATCACAATCGACCCTGCTCTTAAGCGCGAAGATATTATTCCAATTGCAAAGGAACTTCGCCCTTATGGACGTTTACTTCTCCGCGTAAATCACGAATGTACCGGCAATTGGTTCTGTTATACAAAACGTGCAACTTACCAGCAGATTGCAGACTTTTTTGTTATGGTTGCAAATGTTATGCACGAATATGCACCTAATGTAAAAATGATTTTATGTGCCGGTTTGTATCAGGAAGATACAGGTAAGCTTGAAATGGAAGATATTTTCCTTGAAGCACATAAAGTTGCAGATATCTGGTCTGGTGACAACTATCTTTCTTTGCATTGGGGATGGCCAAACGACGTTGCCACAAAAGAAACTCAAAATTATGCAGACTGGAACGTAGATACTGTCTATGCAAGATTTAAGAAAACAATCCACCGTTTGCGGGAAATTACGGGTCAGGATAAGCCAATGGTTCTTAGCGAATTGAATGCTGATGGTGACGTAAATGGCCCTTACATTCAGGCACAGAAAATGAAATATTTTATGGAACTGCTGGAAAAAGATGAAGAAAAATGGCTTTCGGCATTTACCTTGTACCAGTTCCGTGATGATGGAAGACTTGGGCTCGAAATCACCGATCCAAATAACAGCGATGTTGGAATTGAACAGCCTTTGCTCCGCACTTACCGCGAAATGCTTCAACGTCCATATTTTAGCCAGAAACTGGAAAGTGGCGATGAAGTAAAATTGCCTGCAAAAATGCGCTGGGGCAGTTCGGAGGATGCTGAAGGAGTTGAAGTAGACGTAAAAGTTGAAAAGGATCCTTTGTTCTTTGAAATGTATTTTAAAGATGATTTGCAGAAGATGAACTTAATGTTTGAGTTTGGGGGATACTGGTTCTACAAAAAGCCTGGAGTTAAGTGCATAGATTTAATGAGTTATTTCTTTGAACACAAAATTGTAGCTCCAACAATTATGAAGCTTCGCATTTTTGCTACTCCAGCTGATGGTCTAAATCACCCTGCAGACGGCAGCGACCCATTCAAAGCTGAAATTGGCGACTGGATGAATAACTACTACGCAGAATTACCAGCATTGCCAGAAATCAGAATTGAGTACGAACCAATTATGAATGCTGATTAAAAAAAATAACACAAAAAGGACAGTCAGTAAACGTTAGAGGACAGTCACCGAACGTTCGGTGACTCTCCTCTTACGTTTACTGACTGTCCTCTGACGTTCGGTGACTGTCGTCTGCGTGTTAATTTTTTTTACATTTTTTTAAGAACGTCTACCAACTGAGCGGCAATCTTTTTGTGGGTTTTTGGAGATGGATGCCAATCGGCACCGATTCCATCGGCAGGGTCCTGTTCTTTGAATAGGACCGTTTTTATTTCTACAGCACTAAAATCTTTTTTGAACAAATCTACTGCTTCTAAAACTGTCTGATTCAAGGCCTCGCCCATTACTCCAAGGCAGCAACAAATCTTTGCTTTAGGACTGCGACGATGAATTGCCTCTAAAAGCTGACCATAAGCAGCACGGAAGTTTAAGCGGCGGTCTTCAATTCCCCGAACCCAGCTAATATCATTTGTACCAATATTTACTATTACAATGTCGGGAGCGAAGCGAGAAGCATCCCAAATTTCAGGTTCAATTCCGAGACGAAGAGAGAGGGACTTGTCGGTGTAGGGCCAGTTGGACGGCATAAGCCAGCTTGTATCTGGCAAGTTAATTGTGGCCGGGTCAACGTAATTTGAAGTAAGGCCTATTCCACTCCAGCTGCACAAACTTACCTTTGCATTAAGACTTTTTGCGGCAATTATGGCAAAGGCTTTGTCCGGGCGCTCCTGTTCTGTTGTAAATGTATCTTTCCCCCATTCACCTTCAATGCCATAACCGCAGGTAATACTGTCGCCAATAAATTCAAGTTTAAGCTGTTCAGTTTCTGGGACAGGAGAAACATCCCCATCTACATTAAGTGCTTCTAAACCGGCGCAGCCAAATGCACATTCGCTAAGCTTCATAACGGTAATGCACACTGGAGTTGTGGCAGCCTTATCATCAGCAGCCTGAAAAAGCAAACATTCAGTTTTATCGCTGGTAAGTTTGTATTTATAATTTGGTTCTGCTGGCAAATCTGCAAGAGTATGTTTTTCGGCAGGAGTAATAAAAACTCCAATTACAGCTTTATTATTTTCTGCATGCTTTGAAGGGTCACTTACAATTGTAGCCACAGCCTTCTTTCCAGTAAAAATAAAACTAAAACCGCTAGCAGAATAATCAAAATAATAGATACCGTTGTGTTCAAGGGTACGGCCATGCCAGGTAAGATTTTTCATTTGTAAATCCTATTTCTTTAATCTATAAACTTTAGAATTACGTTCTGGGGTCCAAAGGGCACGGCGTTTTGCTGGAAGAGAATCAATTTCATCTTCTACGAAACCAAGACGTTCAAACCAATCGGCAGCTTGAGTAGTCATAATAAAAATTGAAGTTGCCTGAGCATGTTCAGCTTGAGTGATAAGTTCTTCCATCATTTTAGGGCCAATTCCCATGTGGGCAAAATTTTCATCAACGGCAACAGCGGCAATTTCGGCCTGACCATCGTCGTAGAAATGTAAAGCAGCACAAGCGTGAACACCACCATCCAATTCATAAACAATGTAGTCGCGCAATTCGTCGGAAAGCATTTGCTCTGTGCGAGGCAGAAGTTTTCCACTTTCGAAGAATGGGCGCATAATTGAAAGGACAGATGGAATATCAGTTTGAACCATAGGGCGAACTTTACCGTAGTTGCTAGTGTAAATCATTGTACCAGAACCAAGGCCACTAAAGATTTCGCAAGGGAGAACACCGTCCAAGTCGCCGTCAACAATGTGAACACGAGTAACTCCCGCCTGGCAGGCTTCCTGGGCAGCCTTAAGAAGATTTTTAATCTCCCCATCAATTGAAGTATTTTTTTCTATAAATTTGTCAACTTCTTCAAGATTAAGGGCAGGCAATTCTCCAGATTCAGAAAGCGCAAATCCTTCTGGAATAAAATAATTGCTGGAATTTAAGCCGCCATTGTGCATTACAAAGAAAAGCTTGTCGGCCTTTAAATTCATGGCTACTTGTTTTGCAAGGAGAGTTGAAGAAATGTTGTAAGCGTGGCCAACCGAGTTCCAGCCAATACAAGGGAAGATTGGAATAAAGCCGTCGTTTAAGACAGTGCGAATTGCGTTTACTTCAAGTTTTTCTATTTCGCCGGCAGTGCCGTAATCAAATCCATTTAAAACACCTTTACCGCGAGAACGAACCCAGTTACCAATTATGGCAGTGATGTTGTTAGCGGCAAGACTTGTCATTACAGTGTTGGAAACATCAAAAGCAGCCATTTTAATAAGAGGCATTGCATCAGCCTGAGTAATGCGGATGCTGTCGCGGTAAGACCACTTAATATTTGCAGATTTAAGAATGTCATCAATGCGGCTACGGGCACCTGGAATAATCACAACCTGAAGGCCTGCTTCATGAAGAAGAGCAATATCGCGGATGTGCGAAGAAAAAAGTGGAGATTGAATAGTTTTGTCGTCCAGGTAGATTACTACAAGGGCATTCTTAAATTTCTGAAGATAGCGGATTACATCACGAATATTTTCAGCTTTTTTTGATGTTATTGCATGCATAGAATTATTCTACCACAGATTTCAGAGAATATATACAGCCACAATATTGCTGGCGGTAAAGGTCGTATTCCTGAGAGATTTCTAAACTGCGTTTGAAACCGTTATTTTTTTTGAAGTCGGATGGGAGCCAGGCAGGGGTCTGTCCCCTCTGTTCCACAGCAAATTCCCCTTCCGCCAGCGCCATGCCAATTACATTAATTTTTTCCGCATCCTTGAACGGGCTAATAGAAAGAGTCGTACAAAAATAATCAAAACTATGGGCGCTGGCATATTCAAAAGCCCGCTGTAAACGGAACTTGTAACAACGACGGCACCTTTCCCCTTTTTCAGGTTCAGTTGCAAGAGCGGGCTCCTGGCGAGTCCCTACCGCGTTGTAAAACTCCTCTGGATCGTAGGGGGCCTCTACCACCTGCACGCGGCCTTCCAATGCCGGAGGGAACCGCTTGTAAAGGTCCTTAAGCTCCTGAAGACGGCGGTTATATTCGGTGGCAGGGTAAATGTTAGGGTTGTAATAATATACAGTTATGTCGAAATAGCGGACCAGATACTCCAGAACGTAAGACGAGCAAGGGCCGCAGCAGGCGTGAAGCAGGAGGCGTGGACGAGCGGAAGGAAAAAGCTGAGGCAACTGCGAAATAAGATTGTCCAATTGTTTCTGGTAATTTTTTTTCATTTTTTTAATATTATCATAATTTTTTTTCTATTTCATTTCCTAAAAATGCATATCGTTGCAAATATTATAGTAAGAAGGAAATATATTATTTAATAAATCAATTATTTACAAACAGAAAATCCAATTGAAAATTTTTATGATTCTCGAGGTATTCGTTTGGATGTTTATGTAAAAGATTTAAAAATCTTAAAGAAACATATATCATTTTTATTTGCAGAGATGATCCTTTTGGATGCAATATACCAAGATACACAAAACATTCTAATTTTTTAGAAACAGATATTCTAAAGTATAATGACAAAACACATAACGTATTTTATAATTGCAGTGTCTGGAAACAAGAAAAGGATGTAAAAGTTCGTGAAGTATTAAAATTTATTTATGAACTAAAAGCCGATTCTAAATTTACGCAAAAACTTGAAACTGCTACAGACTATGCAAAGGCAAATTCTATTTTTAAGGATGAATACATGTATTTTGAAGATGTTCTTGAGGAAGAAAAAGAACTTGCAGACAAACTATAAACAATAACTCACCTTTTTTTCTAAAATCTTTTTTTTCCGCTCCGATAATCGAATTATGAAAAAGAGAAATTTATTTATTTGTATTGGTGGAATTATTTTAGCTGTGGCACTTATTGCCGGAATTATTATTGGTACTTCGGTAAACAACCGTAAAAAAACAACAATTGTAGGTTTTTATGATCTGCCGGAAGATTATATGGAAGCCATTAAAAATACTATTATTGGCGAAACATCTGGTAAATATAAATTCCTTGTTTTGCAAGAAAAAGACATTTTATCGAATAAAATTAATAAAAAAGTAGATATGATTGCTTCATTTCAAGATGCAAATACAATTGCTTTTGCAAACCAGGCAATTCCGCTTTCTGAATCTATTCAAGAAAGAATTCCTAGTGCTTACAAACGTTCTAGACTATATATAAATGAAAAAAGTGAAATTACAATTTTGCCTGTTGCAGTAGACATTTTTGAAACTGCAATGCTTCGTACTCCAATTACAAAATATGAAATTCCACAACCAGAAACAATTGCCGACTATTCTATATTTGCTCATACAGCATTAAATTACTACGCTGTTCCTTTTATAATTGCTGGTGAAAAGGATATAAATGTTAATTCTCTTCTTTCGCTTTTGGTACAATCGTATGGTGGTCGCGATGGTTACTTAAATGTTGTAAATATACTTTCAAAAGTTACAGATTTTTCAACTTTATATGATATAGAAATTGGCGGTGATGCAGCTGCCGATATAACTATTAAATCGTTGTTAGATATTATTAAAAACTGGCAGCTTAATGGTTATTTACCAGGTGAATGGAAAATTCTTACAGAAGAACAAACTTGTAACTTTATAGAAGATAATAGAACAACTGTATGTTTTATGAACCTTTCTGAACATAGAAATAAACCAAGCCCAAATATTGAATATTACAATGTTGTTGATTTCCCAATTGAAAGTGCAAAAAAAAGTGTTACTATACAGCCTGTAGTAGTTACTTTTGCACTTAAAAACACAGAAGGTACTAGAATTGCATTAAACAGACTTTCAACAACAGATGCCCAAACATTTATATCTTTAAAAACAAGATTAGGACCTGCAATGTTAAAAGGTAGTTCTTGTGATATTCAGGCAGATGATGCAAGATATTTTTCTACTTCTACAGAAGGTGGCGCAGTTCCTGATATTGGAACTGCAGCGTTCAAAACCAAAGAACAGCGCCACCTTTTAGCAGAAGCTATTAGAAATTATTTTTAATTAATTACTTGCTGGTTCAGTAAGCTGTGCTACTTCCATTGTAGTTCTACCCAATTCAGAACTTTCTACAATGTAACCAAGCACAGCATTTTTATTGTTTGCAATACCATTTGCTACTGAACTTAAAGCTCCTGTAGAAGAATTCTTAGCAACACCTACGTTTATTCGCCAAGGGTTATAATCATCTACAAATACTGTACTGCTTGTTGGTACTACAGTTACTTCCCAAACTCCAGTAAATTTATCGCCATCTACACCGTCAAGGTTACCACCAGAAGCAAGCGCTGTCTGTGGATCAACTAAGTATGCATAATGAGCTCTACTTGGAGTTGGACGCCAGAAACCAATATATGGTCTTGGAACATATACTGTCTTATTTTGAGCATCTTTTGTCTCAATCATAGCAACGTCGATTGTAAGGTTCATACCTGTTTTTAAGTATGAGTCTACAGTACATGATTTCATTCCACCTGCAGTAGTTGGATTATTATAAGTTGGAATATAAATATATTTTAATGCCATGTCGAAATTATCATAACAAACAATGTGTACACCATTGTTCTTATCTACAGCAAGCTGGCAGTATTCTCCTGCATGGTCTAACAATTTAGTAGCTGCAGCCCAGTTACTAACTGTGTAACCTTTATTGTTTTTTACATCACTATTCTGATATGAATACATTAATGTTTTGTGTTCAGAATCATACCATACAATTACTACTCTTCCATTTGTACTTATTGTACCTATAGAAAGATATTCTCCACCATAACCAAGACCATGTCCTTCTGAATCTGCTAGAACTTGTACATAATCTCTTGTATATTCACCACTGTTTTTGTTTGAATTACCACCATTAGCATTTGTAGTAAAATTAACACTTGTACCAACATCAGGGTAATCATCTGTCAAAGTATTATCAGCTTTAGTTCCTGTATTCAAATTACCACTTCTAAAACGAATTTCACCATTCAACTTATCATAGTAAGCAACATTAACAGAAGTGTAATCATATTGACCATTATTCTTATTTTTAATAGTAGTTGCAATTGAACCACTAGCAAAACGATCCTTCTTTAAGAACAGTGGAGTACCTTTTTGCTCACCAGCTTTATTACCATTTTGAGAGTTTGCTTCTATAGCAATGTTATTAGTACCACTTGCTAACAGACCACCAGTAGTTCCCCACAAAGAAGATATTAAGAAATAACCATCACCGTAATTATCTCCATTTTCACCACCAAGAGTTAATCCCCAACTGTTTCCAGCAGCATCATATGCAAACCCTGTACATTTATAAAAATCTGCACCTACTGTAAATACAGTATTTGTTGAATTATTACCGTTTGCCATTGCAAAACGCAAGTCTCCATCACAGTAAGCAAAACCATAGTTACTGTTACTTGGGTTTATCTTCATTATTGCATCAAGAATCATATTGTTTGTAGAAGTTGCCGCTGTTGAGTTAATTTTCCAAACATCTAAGTACAAATCGTCTGTAAGCTTATTGTTATTTGCGCCATTAGCACAACGGTTGTAAGCATACTGTTGGTATTTAGATTCATTATTTACATCTGCAGCTGCAAGGCCCGCTTTGTCTTTATTAATATTATTCAAAACAGGAATTCCATTTACTTTCAATACATCTACTGTAGAAGGGTCAAAACTTCCACTTACCGCATTTGCACCAACAGTATATTCCTTAGAAGTATTGTTCTTTGCAAAGTTAAAGCCTACAATCTTAATTTTTTCACCCTGGTAAACTGGGTAGTGACCAGAAGTTGAACGGTCGTAAATTGAAGGGTTCTGTAAATCTGCAGAAGAAAGGCTTGTTTCAAGTCTGCTTACATAAGGAACTACATCCACTTTTAATGTATTATTTAAAGCTCCATTATTCTTATTTGCAGTATCAATAGCTTTTACTTCAAAAGTCTGGTCAATTTCTGCGAAATTAGTAATAAATGAAGTATCAATATTACATTCCCATTCAACCTTATGACCCATTCTATTGTTGTAAACATCTTTTGCAGAGAATGTCCAACCTTTATTTTTCATATTATCAGAAATGGCTGCAGTATTATCTTCGGCAGATGCAGATGTCCAAACACCTTTGCTGTAAGTTGCCGCATCTGTAAAGTTAGTTATTTCTGAATGTGAACCAAATTTAACCTGAAGTTTGCCAATACGGTTATAATCTTCGGCAGTACCGCGAATTGTAATAATTCCAGAAACTTTATCGTCATCGTTTCCTAATGTAGTTCCATTGTCATTTTTCTTTGTATTTCTAATAGCATCTTCTACATCTGCCTTAAGTTCTATATGTCCATAAGCTTTGTTATTCTTATAAAGGCTGTTATTATCCTTGTCGTTCCAGAATAATGGATCAACTTTTACAGTAGGAGCAGCTATATCATTTACTTTTACATCTACTGCAATCTGCATTGTTGCCGAAAGACACTTGCCTGCATCACGCAGAGTACTACCTAAAGCACTATCCCAAATCTTAAAGTAAACTTGAGTTGGTGTTTCTGCAGAACTATTAGAACCTAACTGATTTTTAGCAAGTTTTATTACAGAAGATGTATCGCCGTCGTAATACATGTCACCATTTTCATCTTCTTTATACTGAGTTTCGTAATTTTTACCAGAGCCAAACTTATTACCAGTTGTATAAGTTGCTGCTGCACCTACTTTGTAATCATAATAAAGATCGCCATTTCCACCTACAATTTCTGGTACAAAATACATATCGTCTTTTGCAACCATTACAAATGAACCATCTTTATCATTTACAGTGCCAACAACCATATTTTCTGTTGTATCCTGAGATTTAGTTACTCTGTTAATAACGCCTGTTACAGCATCTTTAATGCGTCTATCACGTCCTGCTACATAATAGTCTGCACTTTCTTCGCCTGTTGCTTTTTCTGTAGGTTTATCATCTCCTGTAAGAGCCTTTCCTTCTTCTGAACCATCATAGTCGCACCATACGTGTAAAGAAGCAAAACGAGGAGCATTATTTTTAACAAGAACATCTACAAGTTTTTCGTCAGAAACGTTTCCAGCTTTATCGAATACAACATAATGCAATGTAGCAGGACCATCTGGAATATTGTTACTGTTAATTTTTGCACTCCAGATTGTTGTACCAATAATTGTTTCTGCAGATTCAATCATAAAGTCGTCGTTATTAGCTACGTCAAAATAGCCGTAACCTTCATCATCTGTAATAACTTTACGTTTGCTTCCAGCTGGAACCTTTTCTTTAGTATCGTTATTAACGACATTACCAATTGCAATTTTTGCAGTTGCACCCACAAGACTAGCCGATGGGTTTTTATCAAGTTCTACTTCGCACGAATTATCGCTTGTAGAACGAGTTATTTTTGTAACATTGTAATATGCACCTGCAAGTTTAATTAATGAACCTTTATGAATATTAAGGTTATTAATACTATTAGTAAATTTTACTTTATTTGCAACAATTCCACTATTTGCAGCACTATCAATTGTTGAAGTTACATAGTAGATATGGTCTTCAGCATCTTGTTTTCCTGAATAATCAATTGCATTTCCGTTTGTACCATATTTTCTATAAGCGTCATAAATCTTTTTATTAGCACCGTAGTCTTTTGTAAAGAAGAATACAGTACGAGCGAATCCACTCTGTAAGCCTTCTTCATAAGCTGCAGATCCAAGAGAATAGTATCCATCGCTGTTTACTACATTTGAAGAAATATCATAATTTGAACCTGTTGTCTGTTCTACTTCTGGTGCTACGTTATCGTAATTAATACTAAATGTTTTTGAAGCAGATTTCTGGTCGTTTACGTCATCTGCCGAGTCTGTAGCTCTTATTTCGTAAGAAAGATTTCCAGCGCCAGTTGTTGAACCAACTTTATAGTAAACTACAAAACCACTGTTTCCATTTGTAAACTTAGAAGTACCAGTTTTCTTTACTGCTACAATTGTATCTTTAATACTGTTATCTGTTACATAAGCTTTATTTTCTACTACAGTAAAATAATCTTCGCTTCCATTATTTTTAATTTCAATTTTAGAAATTTCTGTCTGGTCTTCTACAGAACCTTTAAGCCACCAGATTCCCTTAAGCCACATATCATTTTCGAAGATTTGTGAACGGAATTCCTGTGTAAAGTTTGCAGCTGCATATGTAACTCCACTTGCTTCAGTTTCACAAGCAGAATCTGTGTACATTTTTTCGTCAGCAGTAGGGGCATCTGTTTTAGTATAGAAAAGTTTACTATCACTTTTACGTTTCCAAGCAAACTGATATACATAGAATGGTTCAGAAATACCAAAACCTGGTGCTTCTGTATCAATATGAATAATCAAGTCGTTCTTTGCTTCAATAACAGTAACGTTACCTGCAGAATCTGTAGCAATTACTCTTACTGCGATTTTATTAATAGCACGTTCAGATTTTCCATCTACAGTTGTAATTGCACCAATTAAATCGTCATTCTTGTTAATTTCATAGTTCCAAGAAGATGTATTTTCACCTGCGATTTTAATACCATATATTTCTTCATCTGCTCCGTCAATTTTTACAATATTAGCTTCGCCATATGTAGTACCAATTGTTGGAGCACTTTCTTTTGGACCTTTGAGCGCTTTAGCTGTATTCTTATTTTTCCAAGCATTAGCATTAAAGCCTGTTAAAGGGTTATAATTTGGATCAATCTGCATATATACTGCAGTAATATTTTTACCTTCTTTTGCTTCTGCATTACCCTGAATACGAATACTTCCACTTAATACTGCATAATTATAATTTTCTGCAGCTTCAGAAGGAACTGGAGAAGTAATAGCTACTGTAGGAAGGTCGCCCTGTGGGTCAATATTTAATTTATAACCTTCTGTAACACGTGAGTTACCAACACTATCTTTTACATTAAAGAAGAAGTACAAAGGCTGATTTCTAACATAAGGGTTACCAGAAAGTGCACCATTATCGTTATTGTAAACAACCTTATTATTCTTCATTGTAATTTTAAGAGAATCTTTGTAAGCATTTACAAATAATTTTTTATGACTATCAATATGAATTCCATCTGTAGAATCATCTACAGTTGCACCGTCTACATAAATACGCCAGCTTGTAATAGAAGAAAGATTATAGTCATATTTATTTTCTAAATCTGAATCCCAATCAAAATCAGATGGAAGAGTACTGTCTTTACTTACATATACTTGGAATGAAGAACCAACATCAGCATCGCTTACACTACCTTTAATTGTAAATTCATTACCAAGCTGAATACCTTCTTCTGGTGAAGTTACTCGTAATTCTGGAGCAATATTATCTACATTAAGGTTAATATTTTTTACAGTTGTAAGACCAGCATTATCTGTAATGCTAATCATGTAAGATTCTGAACCAAATGTTAGATTTAAAACATCTATATCCTGTTCATCAGTTGTTGTCCAAACATGGTCATTTGAATCTTTGTGGTTTTCATCAGCGCAAGTTAATGTATATACTTTAGTTTGATCTTTAGCACGTTTAATATTTACTTCTTTAATTCCGTTATCATCTTTTGCTTTTAAAGAAACTTTTACTTTATTCGAAGTACCACCAACTTTTCTATTATCAATTGAAGTAATCCAATAATTTGTTGCAGAAGCCACATTGTTTGCATCGCCAAGAATATGGAACTTAAGTTCGCTAGAATCTGGTGGAGTCATATCAATACCAAGGTAAAGAGTATCAGAAGAATTAACACCATTTTCGCCAACAAGTTTTGGTTTTAATTCTTTTGTAGATTCAAATGTTGAACCTTCTTTATCTGTAATTTTAAATTTAATTGTATAAATTTTATCTTCTGGAAGATTAATTTTTCCAGTAGTACCTTGTACGTATCCGTTTCCAATATCATATAAAATTGTAGCTGGAGTTCCATCATCATCTGTTACTGAATAACTTAAAGTTCTGGTTTTTACAAGCCAAGCAGGATTAGATACTGTCATATCAGATGTAAGATCAAAGTTGAATTTTACTTCTGGGCGGTCTGAATCTTTATTTACTTCATATTCGGCTAAATCAGAATTACCATCATTCAATGCTAAGTCTGTTGCTACTGCACGGAAGTTATATATTTCTGTATCTGTGAATTTTGTTGAATCTGCTGTGTTTACAGTAATAGTCCAGTTATTTAAATCACCAGTAGCTGTTCCACAATCATCCCACGAAGTTGTTCCTTTAAGTGCATACTGTAATTTAACTGCTTTAATTCCAAAGTTATCTGTATCGTTGGCAATACCTTCAAAAGTAATATTACCATTAGCCTGAGTTACAGCATTTTCTGTACCTGCATATACAACCTTTGTAATTTTTACTGTTGGAGCATTACTATCTTTTACTACCTGGAACAACGAAGCTGTGCTGGAATTATCAAGCTTATCTTTAACAGTACTCTGAATGTTTCCAGATGTAGTACTTTTTGGCAAAGTATATGTCCACTGGCCGTTACTTGGTGTTACAGATGTTCCATTAATTGTAATCGATTTAACTCCAGAACCTTCATCTGTAATAGTACCTTTAATAATAATATCTGTAGAACCATTCATTACAATCTGGCCATTATATGTGTTTTCTGAACCTGTTTTTTCACCAAAAGAAGTAACTGTAATTACAGGTGCATCACTATCTATTCTAATATTTTCAATTTTATTATCTTCGTTTCCTGTAGTGTTACCTGCATTATCCTGAGCACGAATATAAATTGTACAATTATCTGTAAGGCCTGTTACAGTTCCACTAATAGTTCCATTAGAAACATTTAATGGAGTCCATTCTGTTGCATCAGGATCAAGACTATATTCAACTGTTGCAACACCACTAGTAGTATCTGCAACTTTACCAGAAATTGCTAATTCTTTGTTTTTATACCAGGTAACAGTTCCAACAGTCTGCTTTGTTCCGTCTACTTTTACATCAGAAAGAGTTGGAGCTTTTGCATCTTTACAAATATAACTGTTTACAACTTTAGACTTACCAGCTTTATCTGTTACTTTAAAGAATACTGTATAAGTATTATCAGTCTTTTCAGAAAGATTTACTGTATATGCCCATTTACCATCAGCAGGAGTAATTGCAGAAGAAGGTGTTACCCAATCTGAATCACCTGCATCTGAAACTTCTTTTTTACCCTGAACAATCTTGTACTGAATTGTATCTATTTCCCAATCGTCTGAAGCTGTTCCTTCATATGTTACATTGTTTATAAAGTTTTTAACTGCAGCAAGGTTAGTTGAATCTTCACCTATTTTTGTAATAGCAAGTTTTGGTAATTCACTATCTACAGCTACATAGAATTCCTGTTCAACTTTGCGGTAAGGTGCTCTGTCTGTTTTTGATTCATCGTATGATTTATCTTTAGCTGTAATTTTAATTTTATGCAAACCAGATACATTTGGAAGAGGAATATTAAATACCTGGCCGCTTATATATGAAGGAAGAGTAATTGCGGCATTATTTCCAATTGTATATGAAATAGATTCAATACCATCGCTATCATTTACAGAACCAATAAGTTTTCCACCTTTTGCAAAAATATTGTCTTGTGGGTCTCCACTATTTGCTTTTACGTTGGCAGAATCTTTTTTATCATAGAAGTTCTGAGCATTAATAACTGGCTTATCTGTATTCTGATCAATTCTAAATGGTCCAATTGTTTCTTCATTAGAATTTCCAGCAACATCAGTTACTTTAAATGTTATAGTTAAATCTTTTCCATCATATTTTAATGAACCATTTTCTTTTACAAATGTATCAAAACTAATTACATCTTCACTGTTATATGCTTTATTACTATAACCAGCTATATCTGTATTACCAATTTTAATTGTATAAGTAGAAGTATTTACCTGAACGTTATCGTTTACACGAGCAGAGAATTTAACTTCACCATTTACATACTGTATTTTAGTACCATTATTTTCTTCTTTTTCTACAACAGGTTTTGTTAATACAGTTATTTTAGGATCTTCTTTATCAATATAGAAATAGAATTGTTTTTTATCTGTTTTTCCAACACTATCTTTTACTGTAAGGTTATATGTATACTTCTGTTTTGCGTTTTCAGATAATGTAGAGTTTCCTCCTCCAACTTTAACTTTGAACTTATATTTAAAGTTTGAACCAGAAGTTACATAATCTGAACCATTCTGTTTAACTAGTTCTATAGAACCACATTCCAAACCACAGTCTTCTGGGGCTATAAGAGTAAAATCTTTTTTATCACTTGTAACTGTAATACCTGTAGAATCACCAGCTGTTGTTACAGTGAAATAAACATAAATACCTTCTCCATTTTCACCCATTTTTGTTCCAGAGTAATAATCATCTAATGTTTCAATCTCTAGAACAGGATCTTCGGAGTTAGTAAAGATTTTAAAACCATATTCTAAGCCTTTTTCAGGTCCAATTTCATTTCCAGCTTCATCTTGTCCCGTTACAAGAATTTGGTAAGACTGACCAGCTTTATAGAAATCACTTCCATTATTCTCAATTCTTACAGTTCTTCCAAAGTTTGTTCCATGTGCATCTGTCCAGCTACCTGGAGCAACAATTTCTTTTTCTTCACCATTAGAAAGTTTTTTAATGGAAATTTTAATTGTCTCAGGTTTAATTTTTATGCCATCTTTACCAGCGTTAATATCAATATTAATATCATCATCTAAATACTGGTCTCTAAATTCACCATCGCCATTTTTTATATAATCAGAAACTACATAATGTGGTGAGTTAGTAGGGTTTACATTAATAACAAGAGTTTTTTCTGGCATAGATAAAACATTATTTTCACTTACAATTGTATTAATAGTAAAATCATTCTTTTCAGGATCTGCTAATACAGCTGTAATTGCATCTAAAGTTGCCTGAGGTTCATTTAATGTTTTATTTAAATACTTACGAATTTTTGTTGCGTTTAAATTGTGTGCATCTTCACTAAGCAATTCATTATTAAATTTTGTTGTATTTATATAGTAGAAAGATGTTTCATTTCCTTCACCTGTTCCAGAATCGCCAGGATGTACATAAGTTTTTGCATTATCAAAAGCTTTAAATGTAGTACGGAAATATTTATCTTTATCTACAGTTACATTGTTTACAATATAGTCACCGTAAATAGATTTGTAATTTTCTTTATCTACTGCAGTTGCATCATCGTTAATATTTGCAAAAACAAGAGGGTTATCTGTTGAAATTGTTTTAAAGTTTGTTGCTGGAATTTCTACAACTTCGGCACCATCTTTAATATTTCCGTCTTCATCACATTCCTGTGCATAAAGAATTACTTTTGTTGTAGTATTTTGTTCACTAATGTCACCAACAATTCTAATAGATTTACCAAAGCTGGCACTATTTTCTACTTCTACAGTTTGGGGATTATTAAGAATTAATACTGGGGCTGTATTATCTATTGTTAATGATGTAGAAGCTAACATTGAAGTTCTGTATGCAGCATCTACTGCAATTGCTTTAAATGTGTAGCGGCCATCTTTATATAAATTTTTATTGTGTTCAACATCAATGCCTACACTCCAGGAATTTCCATCTACATTTGCTGTAATGGATTCTCCTATCTGGATATCTTTTTCATCGTAAATTTCTACATTTACGGACATTACTTTCTGATCGTCATTACATTCTCCGGCAAGTATAAACGAACCTTTTACAACACTTGCCTCTGGTGGGTATGTTACCCTGATTGTAGGAGGGTCCTTATCAATAGAAGAACCAAGTCCTACTTCACAAGATGAGAAAATAACTGCAAAAATAGCGGCAGTTGATATTAAAATATGTTTAATTTTTTTCATGGTTTCATCCCCCTGATCATGAAAAATTTTTTTTTAAATCTATACCCTTCAATTTTCGGTTTTCTAAACTAAAAGTTTAGAATTACTTCATTTGGGCAGTTTCGAAGTAAACCGAAGAACTATTCTTATAATTTATATAACCCATAATGGCATTTGCTGTACCATTACCGTAAATAACACCTTGGCTTGTTCTTGCATATGAAGTTCCATTAGCAGTAGCTCTAATTTGACCTTTTACATGCCCTGTTCCAGCATCTGTATACTTTCGTACACCAACATTCATTCTGCGATTTATAGAGTTACTTGGTGTTGGAACAATTGTACATTCCCACATTGCTGTAAATACATCATTTACAGCACCATTACGTTCTACAGTTGTGTCTGTTCCATAGAAACTAGCTGGGTCTGCAAGGTATGCGTAACATGGTTTACCATAAGTTGCGTTATAGTAACCAATGTAAGGAACTGGTTTGCCTGCACTATTTAATGCAACATCAATTGTAAGGTTTTGGCCTACATCGTATTTAGAATCTACTGTGTATGCAGCAGGTGTACCAGGTGCAGCAACACTTGTACTTGGAATATAAATGTACTTAACACTTGTTTCCGCTGGGGCATAACATGCAATATGAACATTATTTGAAGCATCTACTGCAAGCTGGCAGTACTGTCCCATTTCAGAAGCTATTTTAGAAATAGACCATCCTTTTTTATCAGCTGTAGTAATCAGTCCATTATTACTATTTCCTGTTGGAGTAGCATTATATGCGTACCACAAATCTTTACCGTCGTACCAAATTACTATTGCTGCTCCAGTAGAAGTAGCTCCAACACATACATATGGTGATGCTTTTGAATAAGCATTCGCTCCTGAATGAGCAAGAATCTTAGTAACAGACTGGTGGTCAGAATTTTCAGTAGAGTTCTTTGCCTGATAATCTCCAAAACCTCCAACAGCAGGGTTTTCTCCATATTTGAAACATATTTCTTTATTCAAGAAGTCATAGAATGCCATATAAACCTTTGCAGTAGCTCCTGTTCCAACCACAGCGATGCTAGAGTTCTGGAATCTGTCTTTATTTCTATTATTTCCCTGACCAATTGTTTCAAGAATAATGTGGTTACTAGTTCCGCCATTTGATCCACTGTTTACATTACCTCCATCTACCATTCCCCACAAGCTAGACATAAATGAGAATTTATCTACTGCATTAGTTGCATTAATATCGCCACCAAGAGAAACTCCGAAAGTATTACCTTCATCATCTATTGCTAAAGCATTATGCTTCATTGCATCGTATGTCATGTTCCATGTTCTATATGAATACCAGTTTGTTCCATTGTTTCCGTTTATACCTGGCATACTAAATCGCTGGCTGTCATTAGAGAAGGCAACACCAACCAAACCATTATTGTTATTAATCTTCATTACAGCATTATCTACAACGCCTGAATTTCCTAATACAGAAATTGCAGCTTTTGTATTAAATTGCCATACATCAAAAATAACATCGTCTTTTAATGTTGTGTTATAACTTGCATCTGGTGTTTTGTTATATTCTGCATTGTTATAGTTATAGTTGTTCAAACTCTGTACAGAATTTTCTGTAACAGTATGGTTGCCAGAACTATCAATAGCAGTTGTTCCAGAATATGTTACAGTTGTCATATTAAAGCCTGCTACTGTAACCTGGTCTTTTGCCCAAGTTTTTGGACTACCAGAATTATTATTTGTACTAAGAGCATAATGTTCAGAAGTATACTGTGTTACTGGGTAATGGCCCAAAGCTGTACGGCGTGTCAAATAATCTTGCTTAGCAGTACCTGTGCTGTCTTTTACTGTTACAGTTGTAATATATGGTACAACATCCATCTGGTAAGAAGGGCGGTGGAATGTTGTTTCGTCAATAGTACTTTCGTCTGCTGGAATATTGTTTGCAGCAGTAGCAGCAGAGTTTGCAGAAGAAAGTTTAGTTGCATTTGTATCCAAAGCAACAAGTGTAAACTTCTGATTTGTAGCAGCTTTATTTGTAATCAAAGCTGATGTATCAAGGTTACATTCCCATTTTACAAAGTGTCCATACTGGTCGTTATAAACAGGTGTTACTGTAAATGTCCAATGGTTAGTAGTCATGTTTGCAGTAGTATCTGTAGATTTAGAAGTCCAAACACCATTTGCACAAGTTGCAGCTGTTACATTGATTAATGTACCAAAAGTAATATGTAATTCTGAAAGCTGTTTATTATCATATGCTGTACCACGAATTGTAATTTTACCAGAAACTTTAGGGTCCTTATCTTTTAATCCATTAGCAATACCGTTATGAGAAGTTTTTATTGTATTTGTATAAGCGTTTGTTTCGGCATTGTAATCGAATGCTGCGGCTTCCCAGTCTTTTTCCAATTCAATATGTCCATTACTTCTGCTTCCTTTATAAAGGCTGTTCTTACCATCTTCTTCTTTTTCCCAGAAGAATTTCTGAACATTTACTAATGGAGTAACAGAATCTGTCATATTTACAGCAAGGTAAAGCTTAATTTTTGCACTTAATGCACCACCTGGTGTTGAGTCTGTAATGTCGTAATAGAAGTATGTTGGTGATGTTTTAGTACTATCGCCTAATGTAGTAAGGTTTGCAGTTGTAATAGCAAGTTTATTTGCATATTCTGTACCAATTACATAAGCATCGTTATTATCATCGGCTTTGTAATAACCAGTTGAATCTTTTACTTCATCTACACCGTGGTTATTACCATCTCCAAGTTCAACTTTTGTTGTATTTTCAACTTTCTTACTACCTTTATTATATTCATATGTGTAATAAAGCTTGCCATTACCACCTACAAGTTCAGGAATAACATAAGTTTTATTCTTGATAGTCATAAATGAACTGTTGTCTGATCCAATTTCAATAAGATCTGTTACTTCTGTAGAACGTGCTTTTTCGGTTCCACTAATAACACGAGAAGCTCTTGAATAATAGTAAGTTTCACTCTCTGTGTAGTTTCCATCTGCATCTGTATTTTCTGTGCCATCTCCGTTGTAGTCACACCATACGCGAACAGAAGCAATTCTTGGAGCATTATTAGAAACTTTACCTGCTACAGTATCAAGGCTCATGTTTCCTGCTTCATCGAATACAACATAATTTACTGTCATATTTCCATCTGGAAGGTTGTTACTGTTAATACCTGCAGACCAAACAGCATCGCCATTTGCACGTGTAACAAGACTTTCTTCTATAAAGTCATCATCTGAAGCAGTAGGTGTGTGGTAACCATAACCTTCTGCAGTATTATCTGTAATAATAATTCCCTTCATAGAAGAAGATGCCTGGTCTATTACGTGACCAACAGCAAAGTAAATATCTGCACCCTTATAGTCGCTAGAAGGAGCTTCGTCTAAAGTTACAGTTTTAGCAGTTGAATTGTAACCTGTAACTGTGAAATAAGAGCCACCAATCTTTACTAAGCCGCCTTTATGAATATTACTGTCGGCAGCAGTAATTGTTACTACTTTGTCTGCAATTGCAGTATTTGTGTTTGCAATAGTTTCTTTTTTCCAGTAGAGGTTATCTTCATAAATAACATTTGTAGCATTTGTACTAAGTTTGTTTTCTGTTTTAGTTTGTGCCCAATATGCATCATAAAGATTTGTACCATTTGTAAAGTAAACAACTACACGTTTTACACCACTCTGACCATCGTTTTCTGAAGCAGTAGAACCAAATGTATAGAAGTTATTGCTATTTACAATAGTTGAATCAATTCCAAAGTTTGGAGAAGTTTGTGCAAGTAGCTTTGGAGCCTTATTATCGTATTTTACAGTAATAACCTTTGTATTCGACTTAGAACCCTGGCCACCCTGTGCATTTTTTTCTGTTGCTCTAATCTTGTATTCAAGAGTACCAAACTTATCTGGTGTTGTTGAACCAATAATGTAGTTGAATGTAAATCCTTTATGATTATCTGCAAAATCATTCTTTACTGTTAATTCTGTACCTGTAACAAACTCTTTTGCAGTTGCGTTATCTGTAGCAAGCGATTCAACTTTATAAATACCAGAATCATCGTGAATTGAACCAGAAAGCCACCAATTACCTTTTAACCACATGTTTTCTTCATAATCTTTTACAATCCAGCGTTTCTGGTAATTTGCTGGTGTAATTGTGCCACTAACTATGTAGTCTGCATCACAACTTGAATCTGTAAAGATTTCTGTTGAAGCTGTAATAGCTGTACATGGTTTTGTGTAATAAATCTTTTTGTCTACAGTATTAAACCATGCATACTGTGTTACTTTAAGGTCTTCAATAGTTGGTACGTCTGAGTCAATTTTAATAAATACATCGCTGTCTGGAGTTTCAGAAATATTTCCGTCGCTGTCTACAACGTAAACACGAATACCAACTGCTGTATTTTTATTTGTATCATCTACAAGTTTAATTTCATCATTAATCATATATGACCAAGGACTTTCATTTCCAACGTAGATTCCGTACATATTCTTTGCACTAGTGCCTGTTGCTTCTGGTTTCTTTTTAGAATCATCTGTTTGTGCAGCGTTATAACGTTCATAAATATATTCAATTTGACCAGAAAGTTTTGGTGTTGGTGTAGAAGAAGTTTCACCCTTACAGAGAACCTGTTTCTTTACTGTATCCAAATCTTTAGCTATCCATTTATTTGCACCAAATGTTTGAGCATCATCACCTGCATTTGGATCTATTTGAACATAAATACCTACAATTGAATGAGTACCTTTTGCATCTGCTCTACCATGAGCTTTTACCTTTCCTGAAACTGTTTCTACAGATCCAGCCAATGGGTATGCAATTGAAACTGTTGGAATATCGCCCTGTGGGTCAATTTTGAAATATTTTGTTGTAACAGACTTATTACCTACTGCATCTTCAACAAGGAAGTGGAAATAGAAGGCTTTTGTTTTTGTATATTTATCGCCTTTAGCTTTTCCGTCTGCAGCATTTGCAGCTTTGTAAACAATATAACCATCAGAATCTTTTTCAACTAATGAGGTATACAAGTCTACAAATAAGTCTTTGTATGTTTTGTCTGTATGTGTAATATATTGTTCATCGCCAGCACTAGCACCATCTACACGAAGTTCCCAAGTGTAACCTGAACCTTTATTAATCTTTAATTCTTTTGCAGAATTCCATGCTTCAGCATTTTCTGTATATGAAGTTGTATCTTCATTTGTAACAATGTACTTAGCTGTTACCATTGAGTCTGCATTTACAAGGTAACCTTTGAAAATAAAGTCGGCATTTGTACCTAAAGTTTCTGTACCGTTACCTAAGTGGCTGTCTAAGTTCAAAGTTGAAGCAGAACGGTCAACATTTACAATTATCTTTTCATTTGCCACATTTCCTGCATAGTCTGTAATTGTAACTTCCAAAGTGTTGTTTCCGTCTGTAAGTCCTTCAGCAGTTGACCCTACAGGAATATTTGTAAATTCCCAAGTGTGTTTATCTGCATCGCGGAAATCTGGACTTGTTTTTGTAATTGAGTTTGTATGATTACCAAACTTAATTTCAATTTTCTGAACACCATTAGGGTCTATTGCTTCTAATTTAAGATTAAACTTTGTATATTTTCCACCAAAGAATAATTTATCTTGAGAAGTATACTCTGATGTCCAGTTTGTTCCATCGTATGTTTTGAATCCTGAACTTACTAATTCTGGGTTATAGTTATCTACATCAATATAAAGAATACTGCTCTTTAATGTAGTTTCTTTTCCTTCTTCATTTACTAATTTTGGACTCAATGTTCCATCAGAAATGAATTCTCCACCCTGTTTATCTACAATTTTGAATTTAATAGCATTTGAACCTTCATTTTCAATTCCAAATTCAATGCTGTTTGTTGCAGGAATCCAGTTTGTACCATTATCCAATGAATAGTAAATTTCTTTTACACCGTCGTCATCGCTTACCGAGAAGTAAATCTTTTTCTTTCCGTAAAGAAGTGCGTGTTTACCTACGGCAGAAGACATTCCTTCAAAAGTATTTGGTTCTTCAAAAATAAGGTCTGGTACTCTTATAATTGGACGGTCGCTGTCTTTATTTATAGTAACTTCAATTTTACCATCTGCTGCAAATCCATTATCCTCAGCGGCATTTTTAATTTCATAAGAGTTACCTATGTTTCCAGAACTGTCTGTTGCAACTACACGGAAGTCATATTTATAACCATCAGTAAACTTTGTGGTATCCGATGTATCTACTGTGAATGTCCATGAAAGAAGTTTGTCTGTATCTGTTATTTCTTTAAGTTTTGTATATTCTGGAGCTGTAGAAAGTTTGTATTCAAGCTCAAGTTTTATTACAGACTGGTTATCTTTTGAAGTACCATTAATGTCAATCTTTCCATTAACCTTATCTACTGTTGCAATTGTATCTGTTTCAAAATATTTGATATTTGAAATTTTTACTTCTGGATACTGATTATCGAATGAAATATCTACAAATGGAACAGCAGATTTATTTCCTGCTTTATCTTCCATCTGAATATAAATTTTTCCTGTTCCAGTAATATTTGCAGCAGGAAGTTCTGCTGTAAACACTCCATTTGTAATGTCTGCTTCTACAATTTTATCGTTATCTTCAGCATCGTCTGCAAAATTGTCGTTTCCGAATTTTACTTTTACAGATTTAACTCCACTACCATTAGCTTCATCTTGAACTTTACCCTGGAGACCAAGTTTATTTGAACCGTTCAAAACTATAGCCTTTGTATAAGAAACAAATTCTGTATTTACGCCGTCAATTTTATATTTGGTTTCTGTAGTTGTTAATGTAGGAGCTGTCTGGTCAATATGTAATGGCCCAACTGTTTTAACAGCAGACTCATTTCCACAATTATCTTTTGCTTTAATTATAATAGATTTTCCATTTGCAAGACCATTTATTACACCCTGGAATGTTTCACAACCATTAAGCGACTGCCAGTTACTTCCATTATCAATTGAATATGTAAGTTCTTTTATTCCACTTAATGTATCTGAAGCAGTTCCGTCTACTTTGAAAGTAGTTGTATTGTACCAAATAGTACCATTAACATCTTTTCCTGCAGGAGTTAAAGTTACTGTACCAACTGTAGGAACTGTTTTGTCGTAACAAATGTTTCTTGTAACTACTGCTGTTTTTCCTGCAATATCTGTTGCTTCAAATTCGAGTTTGTAATTTTTTTCTTCAGTAAATGTCGATTCTGAATTCCAATTCCAAGACCACTTTGGTGTAGAATTAGTTACTTTTGTTAGTTGAATTGTTATAGCGTTAGCTCTGTCATCATTAATAATTACTTTAAGTGTTGGAGCATATAAGCTGTCGAACTGAGGGAAGTCATCTTCCAATTCACCACTAAATTCAACTTTGGCTGCTTTTGTATATTTTGTATCTTCGCTATTCTGTTTTGTTTCTTTTAAAGTTGGAGTATCGTTATCTATTGCTATTTTTGTAGTTTTCTTATTAGTTCTATTTGCTTTATTATCTACAGCTGTTTCTTCATTATATGTTCCATCAAATGCTTCAATCACAACATCGTAGAAACCAGCTTTGCTTGGAACTGAGTATTCGTAAGCCTTATCGTTTTCTAAAGTATGTTCACAATCTTTATTAGTTGCATCTTTTGCAGTTGTATTAGTTCCTTTGTTATAAATTTTGAATGTTGATTTGTGAGATGCATCCTCTGTAAGGAAATCACCATCATCATCTGTTACTTTACCAATAATAAGTGAAGTTGAGTCGAAAATATTTGATTTATCAGCAACGATATCTGCATAAGATTTATCAATAGTAATATTTCCATCTTCAATATTTGGTTTATCTGTTGTTTGATCTACAATGTAAGGAAGTTCAATACTCTTTGTATTTTCATTACCTACACCATCTTCTGCAGTTAATTCTACCTTAATTTTAGAATTATTAGAAAATTTTGTTGTGTCTACTGTAATTTTAATATCTTCTGAAGTTAAAGTACCGCTATATCTTTCATTTGTTCCTTCAAGAACTTTGTAAGTTACTTTTTTCAAATCATAATTATCAGATGCTGTAGCGGTAATATCTACAGTTCCGTTTACATAATACTTAGAATCTTTTTCAACATTCTTTTCAATTTTTGGATCTGTAATTACAGGTATTGTATTATCAACATTAAATGTAAATTTATCGCTTCCAACTTTATTTCCGTCATGGAAAACTACAAAGAGTTCGTATTTACCGGTTCCTTTGGCAGCATCCGGTAAATTTGTACTCTTAATCTTCATTGTATAATCATATTCGCCATCTTTATTTGGAGTTTTTGATACAGAAAGATCTGAAATTTGTAAATCTACTTTTTCTGGTGTTCCAGTTGTATAACTTAATTTTCCTCCAATGTTTTCTGGTTTATCTAAATCGGCTATGGCAGTAGCTGGAGCTGGCTGTGTTACCATAAATCTAATACGTTCTGGTTTATCAGCATCATTCATGAAATATGGATTACCTTTTACTACTGTATGAACTTTTAATTCTATACCGTCTGTCAAAGACTTAGCTTTATAATAATTTCCTGATTCTGTTACAACAGTAACTTCTGGAGGAGAAGCCTGTGTAGAAAGTTCGAATCCAAATATTTTATCGTCTTCTGAAACTAAAGGCATATGCAAACGGTCTTCACCAAAACAAACTACACGATAGAATTTATTTTCTAAGGAATTTGGGATTTGTAGACCTACACTATATTTATTAGAATCTTGTCCATAAGAATGGGTAATTTCTTGTCCTTCATTTGGATCAAAGTTACTTGCCTGAATTGCGGCATTTTTTGAATCGTATTTATAAACCCTAACCTTAATGGAATCAGAATTAATAAGTGTTGAATCCATACCTGCATTAATATTAATGGAAAGAGTAGAACCTGCAGACATTACACGTGCATCAACATCACTTTTTAATTCAAAGCCGTCGAAACTGTAAGTTGGGTTACAAGAAGGATTCAGAACAAATTTTGAAGAATTTGTTGTAACTTCCGCACTATTATATTCTTTATCGTCTGCATCTCCATTATAAGCTTTATACTTTTCGGAAATATTACCTCGACCTGTACCCTGAATTATTGTTTTGTCTTTATATTCACGGGCATTATCTTCAAGCTCTACAGCACAATAGAATGTTTTGTCAGAATATTTGTTATTTGCTGTATCAAGAGAAGTTTCGCCATAAAGTTTAAGGTAATTTGCTGTAAGCTGTGCTTTTTCTTCATCACCATTTATTGCTTCGTTTGTATAATAACGTGCAAGCATTAAAGGCTGACTATCACTCATTTCTGTTACATTTTCAATTTTAAAGAGATAATCAGCATCTGCTCCGTATTTTTCTGTATTTTTTCTTTCAACTAATGTTGTTCCTGTTGTATTTTCTGAGGCATAAACATAAACAGCATCAGTTGAGTGAGCTTCGGAAAGGTCACCTGCTAATTTTACGAGACGACCAAATGTTGTGTTTCCATTAGGATTAGGATTTGTTAAATATAACTGAGGGGCTGTATTGTCCAAGTCAAAAGTTAGAGAGGCGATACCTGACTTACGGCCATAATGATCTATAGCCTGAACATAAACAACATACTTTCCATCAGTCATTTCTGTTGAAATCTGTTTTTCCCATTCTTTATCCTGAGGAACTGCTTCATATTTTGTTGTTGAGTTGTTACTTATGTTTGTAACTGTAATACTTACGTTTTTTACACCCATATCATCATCACAGTTACCTGCAAGCAAGAAGTACTTTTCATCTCCACCGCGAATAATACTTCCTTCTGGTGGATAAACTACCTCTACTGTTGGTGCATTTACGTCTACCGATTCTCCCAGACCAATTTCACAAGATCCTGTAAAAATTACCAGAAATAATGCGGCAATAGTAATTAGACATTTTTTAACGTTTTTCATATAAGCCTCTCTAAATGAAAAAATTCTTCCTTTTCCTATCTTATATCTTCGGCCATGCAATACTTAAACTTTAATTTTTCAAATATTGCCTCTACTTTTTTACTTACCACGCTTATTGTATTTTATACACTATATATAGAAGAAAACTTCCAAGTGTTAGTTTAGAGTACAACAAGCCCAATATTACAGTTAACGAGTTTAGCGCATTATTTACAATAAGACAAATTTTTTTTACCCTGGTGTTAGTACTAGAATAAGCCGTTTTTTTTCACTATAATTGCTTACTAATATGAATACTTTCGCAAATGGATACAAAGACGTATTTTTACTCAAATCTATTGGCCATAAGTGTTTATTTTTATTTTGATTTTTGGAGACTGCTTTTTGAAAGTGGTCTTTTTTTTTATGTAAATTATTAAGGAGTGTAATTATATGAAACGTGATGACATCAGTAAAGTAATGATTATTGGTTCGGGTCCTATCGTTATCGGTCAGGCTTGTGAATTTGACTATTCTGGTACACAGGCTTGTAAAGCTTTGCGTGAACAGGGCTACAAAATTGTTTTGGTAAACTCTAACCCTGCTACTATCATGACAGACCCTGTTATGGCAGATGCAACTTATATTGAACCACTTAACGTTGAACGTTTAAGTCAGATTATTGAAAAAGAACGTCCTGATGCTCTTCTTCCAAACCTTGGTGGTCAGACTGGTTTGAACATGTCTATGGAATTAAACAAAGCCGGCGTTCTTGATAAATACGGTGTAAAAGTAATTGGTGTTGACCTTGACGCTATTGAACGTGGTGAAGACCGCGAAATTTTTAAGGCTACTATGCAGGAACTTGGAATTGATACTCCACGTTCTGGAATCTGTCACACTGTAGAAGGTGCAGAAAAGATTGCTGAAGAAATTGGCTTTCCATTAGTTGTTCGTCCAGCTTATACAATGGGTGGACAGGGCGGTGGTTTCTGTTACAACGTTGAAGAGCTCCGTACAATCGTTTCTAACGGTTTGGATCTTTCTATGACACATCAGTGTTTGATTGAAGAATCTATCCTTGGTTGGGAAGAACTTGAAGTTGAAGTTGTTCGCGACAGCAAAAATAACATGATTGCAATCTGTTTTATTGAAAACATTGATGCTGTTGGTGTTCACACTGGTGACTCTTTCTGTTCAGCACCTTTCATGACAATTGATAAATCTTTGGAAGAAAGATTAAAGAAAGATGCTTTCAAAATTGTAGAAAAGATTGGTGTAATTGGTGGTACAAACGTTCAGTTCGCTCACAATCCAAAAACTGGTCGTGTAGTTATTATCGAAATCAACCCTCGTACATCTCGTTCTTCTGCTTTGGCATCTAAAGCTACAGGTTTCCCAATCGCTTTGATTTCTGCAAAATTGGCTAGTGGTATGACTTTGGATGAAATCCCATACTGGCGCGACGGAACTTTGGAAAAATATACTCCAGGTGGCGCTCCTGATGGTGATTACGTTGTACTTAAGTTTGCTCGCTGGGCATTTGAAAAATTCCGCGGTGTAGAAGATTCTCTTGGAACTTCTATGAAAGCCGTTGGTGAAGTTATGTCTATTGGTAAGACATTCAAAGAAACTTTCCAGAAAGCTATTCGTGGATTGGAAAATGGCCGTCCAGGTCTTGGGTTTGCAAAAGACTTCAACAAAAAATCAGCTGATGAACTTTGCGAAATGCTCAAAACTGCCAGCTCAGAACGCTACTTCCAGTTGTACGAAGCAATCCGTAAAGGTGTTAGCCTTGAAAAATTAAACTCAATCACACACGTAAAAGAATACTTCCTCCAGCAGATGAAAGAACTTGTTGATTTGGAAGAAGAAATGCTTAA
>JAZLKI010000118.1:0-82297 GCA_045597485.1 Treponema sp. | reverse complement strand
ACCAGAGACCTTTCTTTCCACCAAGGTCAAATGTATCAGACCTCACTGCACAAGCTCTCTCTGCAGCTGGGGTAGCTTAAACTATGTAATTCTGGGCTTGAAAAATGATTTTGGAGTTGATTTAAACATAGGATTTGTGGGAGGAAAATTTACCGTCTATTTTTTCCAGGTTCTATATAATGACCTTTTCTTTTATATACTTTGTCATATTCTTTCAAGAACTTATCCGTCAATCTGAATTGACAATATTCATCAATTTTTCGCAATGCTTGTTTTATTGATTTTTCATTATTTTCAACTAAAGAACAATCATACCCAAGAAAGTATGTCGTACCTACAACCTCTGGCAAATTTAGCCTTGCTCCAAATGATCCATGTTCATCAAATCCACATGTAATTGAAAATGAATCGTAGAGAATAAAATTAATTTCTTGTCTCTTACTAGATTGTCCTACTAAAAATACCTTATATCCAAAATATTTTTCTAAATATAAATACAATTGATCTAAAGTCATATATTTCTCCTATTATTTAGGCATTGCTGTTAAGGTATCAGGATCCCATTTATAACCGTTTTTCATCAAATAATTATATTCTTGCCCTAAAGCTCCTGTATCACCTACAGGATTATGTGAAAATTGAAAAATTTTATTACCTTTTATGCCTTTATCTAAAAATGGAATATTAAATTTTTTGAACATATCTTTATCGGTATATCCAAATTCTGATTTTATTGCATCCCATTCATTTCCAAGACTGAAATATTCATATTCTGTTCCTGCTCTATTAATATAACTTGAAGGTCCTCCTCCATCATATTTTCCGAGCATTATTTTTGGCGCTTCAGGATTATGAACACTTTTCTGTCTTATATAATTAATTTGTGAAATTCTAGAAGAATATGTTGATAAAGCAGTGCCCAGAAGAGTACCTAACATGGATCCGCCAGCACTACTCATCGCGGCAGCTGCCATTCCTTCTACAGAACCTTCATTACCTGCTACTAAGTTTTCTGCACAATAACCTGCAGTACCAGCTAACGCAGCCCCTGCAATTTGTACTCCTAAAGAAGCTCCACAAGTAAATCCAGCTAAACCTCCTGTAACAGCACCACCAACTGCTGCTGCAGCTATTTCTCTTCCAGAAGCTCCTGAACATGCTGCAATAATTGCACTTGTACCAGCACCAATTAACGCTCCAATACCAGCCGCTGCAAGGTTTACAAAATTTCCATCCGGATCCACATACTTCACCGGATTGTTACCTGCATAATGGTACAAATTAAAATTGATGTGACTATCAACTTAAAATTACGCCATTTCAGCCCAAAAACACATTTCCTTCCCTAATTATTTTTATCTCAAACCAGGCATTTTTCAACGAAAACGGCCTGATTCAGTTCCATTTTAACCCTTATCCCTACAAATCACAATTTATGGGAGAGATTTTACTTACTATAAATTTGTTTAAAAAAAACAAATTCTAATCGAGAAAATGCACCATATTGTATATAATATCAATCCTAAACTAATATTGATTTTAATATCAATTTTCTTAATGAATAATCTTGAAATAAACAAAATTCCAAAACATATTAAACCAATCGCCATGTAAAATATAAATGATAATATATTATCTCTTAACATCAATAATTCTCCGCTAAATCAAGTTGCATTTTTCTTAGTGTTGCTTTTAATTCATTAATTGGATCATAATTATTAATTTTATAATTTATGCAATCCCCATCCTTATTATAATTTATGGTAAAAATATTAGATCTGTACATATTTGCTAAACTAGACTTTGCAAATAAATATAATCGAGAGCTATTATCATGTGACTCTGATATAAGATAGTCATTAAAATACAAGCAACAAAAACTTTCTAATGCTGTATTTTCTAATTTGGACATCTCATGTAATAACTCATAACCAGTTTGTATGTACGAAATTACAGATGCTATTTTACCAATAGTTTTCGTGGTTTTCGATATGTCAAGGTCACCTATAAAAGACATCGTATCTAATAAGTTATTATTATTTTCTATTTGTAGGGAAATTATATCTATCAATGATAAACCGTTATCTTCTGGCTCATTAATTTTCCGTTCTCCATCTAGCCAATAACTAAACTCTGTTATCTTATCTCCAAATAAAGGATATGTAGCAGATTGGAGTTTTTCAAAAATAGCTTTCTCACTAAAAGATTGAGCACGAACGATAAATTTACTTCCATACTGTTTTGTTACAGCTTTCCCATCCGGATCCACATACTTCACCGGGTTGTTACCCGCATAATGGTACAAATTAAAATTGATGTGGTTAAAAACCCCACCCATACCTGGCAAACTGCCTGAATCTTTTGCAGTTGCCTTTCCTGCTGCAGGTACATATTCACCCAATGCTGGATCTGTACTTATCCACAAACTATATTTTGGGTCAAGATATCTGGCTCCATAATAATAAAGACCTGTTTCTTCATCAATTTCTTTTCCTGTAAATTTATATGGCAGGAATTCTGTTCCAGTATTGCTTGTTTTTTCAACCCAAGTTTCACCATATGGTGTATACTCTATTCTCTGGTATTCATTACCATTGTAGTCACTTATGAGTGACGCTGAACCTAAGTGGTCGCTATGGTAATAATACTGCTTTACGCTTTCCTCCTGATAGCTAGGTTCTATCTTGGAGTTCAGTTTTGTTACTATTCTGGTATCTCCAAGATAAATGTTTTTAGCATATTGTCCACCATGCGAAGCGTTTCCGCTGTCTACATGAAGTGTCCACATTTTATTAAAGTATACTGTCTCTGAAGTTTGGGTATACTTATTACTTCGCTGACCATCCTGACCGTAAACATAAGCTGTACTATGCGATGAATCAACACTACTTATAAGGCGATTCTTTTCATCCCAAGTATAAACACGTTTATACTTTGTTGTACCGGAATTTGACTCTTTATAAAGTCCCCAACCATAATCGGTTAAATAAACTCCATTGCTTTCTTCGTTTACAGTATGCCCATAAAGAGCAGAATCCTGGTCAAAACTGCCATCCTGCTCACATATTATATTTCCGTTAGCATCATATTTATAATATCTGTTGCCTACGTTTATTAATCTGTGAGCATAATTACTGTCATAATTATAAGCGAAGTTATAGTTTAAATCATCTCCAATATTCTTCTTTGGAGAAATTTTTTCTAAACTATCTTTACGGGTCATGTTTCCAAGCCCTATAGAATCGAATTCATATGTTTGTGCATAATTTGATTTGTATTCTGGTACTACAGAGCTATATGGGTTATATATAGTTTCCCCTTCAACTTTTATCAATTGATATAAATTGTCATACTCATAAGTCTGACTTGTTGAATAATTTCCGTTAAAACCTGCAAGACAATTGTTTGTATATCCCAAAACATTACCAACAGTATCAAAACTATAAGATATATTTTGGAATTGTTTTTTATTACTATTTGATGTTTCTATGCTTGAGAGCCATCTTCTAGCTGGATCATATTCATAATGGGTTTCTACACCATTTCCATATTTTATATATGTTCTCTGCCCATATTGGTCATATCCAATATCAACTACATAATCAAACCTATGGTTAAAATTATTACCTGTTACAGTCTTTACCTGTCCCCCTTCATCATAACCATATGTAATTTTTTCACCGTCCGGATATATAATCCACTGCATTCTGCCAAGGTAATCTGACCTGTATTCCATTACAGAAGTTGTTTACCAAGGATATGCTTTGCCTTCGTATGTTACGAACAAATCTCCATCCTTAATATTTCTTCTTTCTTCAAAAAGAAGGCGCATTGTTTCGGCATTTTCGTATGGATCCAAAGGAGCTTTTGCATTTCCTTCGTTAGTTCTGTTCCAGCCCGGATGAATACAAAGAATGTTGATTTTTGGATTATCTTTTAAAGCGTTATGAATTGTTTTAGAAGCCATATTCAAAGCTGCTTTCGACATTGCATAATCAATCATATTTGTTCTGTAACAAGCACCAATACTTCCTGCTTCAGATGTAATATTTGCAATAAATGCTGTCTGCTTGCTTTTTTCAAGTAATGGCATAAAAGCCTGAATTACACGAAGTGGACCAACTGCCGCAACATCAAATGCTTTTGCAATAAAATCCAAGTTTGTATCCATAAATTCTTTACCGCAATCTGGGGATGTTGTAACTGCATTGTTTACGATTAAATCTATGCAATCTACAATAGAAGAAACTTCTTTGCAGGCATTTACTACAGAGTTTGTATCACCAATATCCATCATTAAAATGTGAAGTGTTTCTGGATATTTTTCTTTTAATTTTTCCAAAGCTTCGGAAGGCTTTCTAACAGATGCAAAAACTACATCTCCTTGTTCCAAATAACGACGAACAAAGGCAAAACCAAGTGCCTGTTCTCTACCAGTTCCAGTAACTAATACATTCTGACTCATAATTTACTCCTATCAAACATAATTTTATTTAAAAATTGCTTCAACCTTTTTTAGTTCATCACGAATCTTCAAATGCTGTGGACATTTCTTTTCACACATGCCACAATTTTTACAAGAATCACTAAGTTTTCCACCCTTTTCTACATAATCTTTAAACATCCACTTAGCATGATCTTTTAATCCATAAACATTGTGATATGTATACATATTGAAAATTCGAGGGATATCAATACCACAAGGGCAAGGCTGACAATATTTACATCCTGTACAATAAAGTTCACTGAACTTATTAAGATTTTCCATTGCACTTCCTAACTGTTCCCATTCATCTTTAGAGAAAGCAGCATCGTTAGAAGCAAGTTCGCAGTTCTGTTCAACCATTTCTAATGTCTGCATACCCGAAAGTGCACAACTAAGATTTGGATTTCCTAAACAGAATTTAAATGCCAATGCATAAGTTGGAAGAGATGTTTTTCCTGTTAATTTTGAATAGAGCTCTGTTGGAGCTGAAAGTCTTCCACCGCCTACTGGTCCCATTGCAACAGTTCCCAAACCTTTAGAATGAGCATAAGCCAGCATTTCTTCATTACTACGATCTAAAAGATTATACTGAACAAGCATGCTTTCCATTGGTACGCCATACTTTTCAGCACCATCAATAATGTATTTTATAGAAGAAGGTTCATCATGGAATGAAAAAGATATATGACGAATCAAACCTTCTTCCTTTGCTTTTTGGGCATCAGCTAATATATCTTGTCCTACCATACAATCATTGAAATAATTTTTATTAATTCCCCAAAAGTGATAGAAATCAAGATAATCGGTATCAAGATTTTTTAATGTAGATTCCAACTGTTTTCTAAAATCTTCTTTTTTTATTTCTCCAGGAAATTTAGAAGAAAGAAGAATTTTATCACGAAAAGCTTTTACACCATGTCCTACGGCAGCTTCACTATTTTTGTTACAATAATAAGGTGCAGTATCAAAATAGTTGATTCCTTTTTCATATGCAGTTTTAATCATTAAATCAGATTTTTCCAAATCAACGAATTTCTTTCCATTTTCTTCATATTCTGGAAGGCGCATACAACCAAAACCAATTGCTGAAATCTTCTCTCCAGTTTTACCAAAATCTCTGTAATTCATTCCAAAACCTCTATTTTCAGTATTATTTTTGTATGTCATAACTTACAAAAGCAAAGTAACGACTATCTCCGGACCAGGAATTTACATTTATAGAGCCTTGTCCTCCAAAAAAATCCAGTATTTTTTTGCGGTTAGAACCGTCGTAATCCATTGTCCACAACTGCACCTGCATATTTGGAAGATGTTCACCCGGATGTGAATCACCTTTTCTGTAAGCAAGATTCACAACCTTCTTACAATCTGGCGAAACATGTCCAAACCAATTGTTGCAATCTTCGTGTGTCATTTGTTTAATGTTGCTACCATCTCTATCCATACGGTAAACCTGCATTAAACCTGTTCGTGTACTAATGAACCAGATACGTTTTCCATCTGGGGAATATTCTGGCCCATCATTAAAACCTTCAGTTGTAAGTCGTTTTTCTTCGCCACCTTCTGCACTTATAGTGTAAATATCAACGGTTTGTTTTCCATCAACATTTCTAAAAGCACAATAGGCCAACTCTTTTCCGTCTGGAGACCAGCCGTGCAAATAACTAGGGGCATTTGGAGTAATCAGCTTTGCTTCACCACCGTTTATTGGCAAAATGAAGATTCTAGAACCGCCCCCTTGTTCTGTAGTAAAATCGCTGCTAACGGCAATTTGTTTTTCATCTGCCGAAATAACGTGGTCATTATTACAATGATTAGCAATTCCAGTTTCAATTTTTGTACTACATTTTGTGTCCAAATCATAACGATAGATAGAACCATCTTTGTTATAAATTAAGTAGTTTTCGCCATGAATCCAGTTTGGAGCCTCAATTACACCATCAAACTTCTGAAGAATTTTTACTGTATCTGTCTGGGTATCATAAATATTCAGATAACTAACAGTATGGTCTCTTTGCTGACCAGAATTCATCAAATACCAGTAAGATTTACTAACTTCATCTAAAACCGAAGAATAAGTATCTGCATCTATAAACTGAGGAATTCCTTTTAAACGGGCAAACTGCATGAATATATCGTTATCAAGAGTTCCGTTGCCAATCCAAGTATCCACATCAGAATCTTTTGTCATATCAAAATCTTTATAATGGAGAGATTTTATACGACTTTCGTTGCGCTTAATAAATGTCCAGGGATCTTCACCGCCACGAGCACACCAGCCAGTATCAAACTGCATACCAACTTTGCCAAGACAAATATCTGTCATATATTCGTAGGCAGTTCGTCCTTGAATTTTTGTAGCAATGTCAGGCTTTCCATTATGAAGAAGAAGTTCAGCATTATGTTTCGCAAGAATATCTGCAATCTTTCTATATAAAAAAGCCCTTTCCTGAATTGCAACTTCATTTAGTTCCCCGGTGCCAACAACAATTTGCTGCACACCAAAATCTTCAACAAGCTGAATTATCTGTGGAATAGAACTATTTAAATCTTCACTGGCAACGTGGCAGGAAATTACTTCTAGCCCCAGTTCCTTTAAAACAGGGAAAATTTCCTTACACTTTTCCATAGACCAGAAAGAAGGATTGTTAGATTTTCCGTCAAGGCTGATACAAGGTTCAACTCTGTCAATTCCAACATCTTTTAAACCTTTCATTAATTCCGGCAAACTAACCTTTGAATTGGCAATTGGCCCGTATAACTGAAGTCCCAGAATCATATTATTTTACCCAATGAATATTTTCTTTACGAGGAGCAGCATCGTTTTTGCCACCTTCATCTGCATAACCTAATGCAACGTGGCCAATGCCTTCCCATTCACCTTCAATTCCCAAATCTTTTAAGATTTTCTTTCCAAAATCAGATTCCATTTCTTCTTTTGCGCGGTGAATCCAAATATTTGCAATTCCTAAACTTTCGGCAGCGTTCATTAAATTGCCCATAACAAGGGAACCATCGTAAACGTGAGTTGGAGCAGTTGCATCTGCAATAACAAGAAGAATTACTGGAGCTCCATAAAAAGGATCTGCACCACTCTGACCCATAATTTTTGCGTTTTCTGCACTGATTTTATCTCTAAGTTCTTTATTTGTAATAGCAATAATTTTTACAGGCTGGCGACCCATTCCACTAGGTGCGTAAACTCCAGCTTTCAAGATTGCATTTAAATCTGCTTCGGATGGCATTTTGCCTGATATAAATTTGCGACAGCTTCGTCGTGTTTCAAGAATTTTTAATGTTTCGTTCATACTTTTACCTCACATCCTAATTTTCTTATAAAAACATCAAAATTACGTACTGTAACTACACAATTATTGTACTATTCTATATTTTAGAGAATTCTCGCTTGTTAAACGTTTAACTTCAATATAGAATAAACTCAATGGAGAAATCAAATGGCTGATTCTAAACTTATTCTTACAGACAAAATTGCTCGTGAAATCACACCAGATATGGTTGGTTTATTCTTTGAAGATATTAACTTTGCCGCAGACGGTGGACTTTATGCCGAATTAATTGAAAACCGCTCGTTTGAAGCTGTAAAAAGTAAAGGTGAAAGTCATAACTATGTACTTAAAGAAGATAACCTTTATGCCTGGACCTCAACAGAAGGCCTTGCAGAAAATCTGGAAGTTTCTTTTAATCAGCCAGTAAGTGAAAAAAATCCTCATTATTTAAGATTTACTGCTCAGAAAGATGGACAGGGATTTGCAAACAAAGCCTACGATGGAATCTCCCTTAAAAAAGGAATGAAATACAAACTTTCGTTCTACGCACGTGAAGTAAATTATCCAGAAGGAAATATTCAAGTTTGCATTACAAAAGATGGCAAAACTTACGCAAAAACTGAAATAACTTTCAAAAATGCTACAAATCGTCCTAAGGAATGGATGGATACAATCAACGTTACTTGCGACACAATGGATTGGGCTTATTACGAAGGTGAACTTACAGCCGATGCAGATATTTCTGGCGCAATTTTCGAAATGCATCTTTCAAAAGCAGGCTGCGTTGAATTTGATTTAATTTCTTTAATTCCTGGTAATGCTGTAGAAGGTGTATTCCGCAAAGATTTGTTCGACGCCCTTGCAGGTTTGCATCCAGCATTCCTTCGCTTCCCAGGTGGATGTATTGTTGAAGGTACAAGTCTTATGCGCCGTTACCTTTGGAAAAATACAGTTGGCCCATTAAAAGATAGAAAGATTAACACTAACCTTTGGGCAGTACAGGGCGGAAATGCAATGACAGGTTGGGAACTTCCTGATTCTCATTACATGCAGAGCTATGGTATTGGTTTCTACGAATATTTCTTGCTTTGTGAAAAACTTTCATCAGCAAAACGTGTTTGTAAGCCATTACCAGTTTTGAACATTGGTGTTGCCTGCCAGTTCCGTTCTTACGAAACAGTTCCTTTTGGTTCAGAAGAATTCCAGCAGTACGTTCAGGATGCTTTAGACTTAATTGAATTTGCAAATGGTCCAGTTACAAGCAAATGGGGTAAACTCCGTGCAGATATGGGCCACCCTGCAAGCTTTAACATGGATATGATTGCCATTGGAAACGAACAGTGGGAAAGTGGCGCTGTAGATTTAGCACCACGCTACATTGCATTCGAAAAGGCAATCCACGAAAAATATCCAGAAATGAAATGTATGGGTACAGCAGGTCCTTTCATTAAGCACCCACTCCACTCGGCAGCCTGGGAATTCTACCACAATGCAGCAAAAACTAACAAAGATTTTGCATATGCTGTAGATGAACACTATTACGTAGCTCCACAGTGGCTTTATGATAATGTTGCACTTTACGATGATTATCCACGAGATATTAACGTATTTGCAGGTGAATATGCCGCTCACGACGATAACCTTTCCAACTCGGTAGAAGGCGCCGTAGCCGAAGCCGCAATGATGACTGGTATGGAACGTAATGGCGATTTAGTTCGTCTTGCTTCTTATGCACCACTTTTCAACCGCATTGGCCACACACAGTGGACTCCAGATATGATTTGGTTTGATGCAGACAAAGTTGTACTTACACCAAGTTACTATGTTCAGAAAATTTTCTCTGACTTCACAGGAAATAAAGCACTTGAATTAAACGGTCAGGAAAAAACTCTGCGCGAAAAACAGTTGTATATTTCTGCAGTTAAAAATGATAAGGAAACTATCCTTAAAATTGCTAACGGCAGCGACAAAGACCAGACTGTTGCCCTCTTAAATGAAGGCAACAATCCTCTTAAACTTTCAGCAGAAATTACAAAGCTTGCAGCAAAATCGGGAAAGGCAAAAGTTGTAGTAGCAACAGACGCCGTAAACAGTAACTCTGGTAATAAACCAATCAGCCCAGATGTTATGAGCAACCTGGAAATGTGCAAGAAACGCGCACCAGAAGATGTAGCTTATACAACAGAAAAGCAAGACATCAATGGCGAAATTTCAATTCCTGCCAAAAGTGTTGTTGTAATAAGATTCTAAATTACAGTACTAAGCATCATTAGTAGTATCCTCAACCTGGTTTTTCTCTTTTCCAATTGCGGCCCAGTTTACTTTGTATGTAGAAATCATAAGAATGGAAATGATTATGAATACAAAAAGTGAGCCTATAAGGAGTGCGTAATCTTCACTCTTTAGCGATACAAACAGGAAGCTATATAGAATAATAAGAATTGGGAACATTGAAAAACCAAGTTTCAGTTTCTTCGAAATAAGCCCCGTGTAAATGGAAACCAAAAGCCCTACTAAACCTGCTGCAATAATATATGCTGCAGTAAAACTAATATGTTCCGAAAAGGAAAGTAACAGCAGGAAGAATACTGCACAGGCTGTACCACTTAAAAGATAGTGCACAGGATGGAAAGTTACCTTCGCAAAAATTTCAAACAGGAAGAATGCAAGGAATGGAACAATAATAAACAGGAATCCGTAAGTAGTTGCCCGTACCAGAATGTCGTACAAAGTAACTGGATCTTTATACTGGAATCCTATGTATGTTGAACCGTTGAGTGTATCTGTACCTTTGGTAAATGGAACAAACCATGATGCTGTAAAACCAGTGTCTGTTATTTCGCGAGTAACGGGTAATCTGGAAGAATTTGTGAAATTAGGACTGGGCCAGTCACAGGTAATATCCATTTTTGTAGAACCCTTTGCAGGAACAACCTGGAAAATATTAGCACCACAAATATCAAGTTCTGTCGAAATTTCTAAAGGTCCGGTTTTAGAAGAAATCCCTGTTTTAATAACTGCAGGGTAAGTATCATAAGTTGTATAATCTGTTCTATATTTTGTTTTATTAACAGTAAAAATTGGACGTGTAGTTAGGTTATCTTCGCCTACAATTAAATAGATTTTTGCTTTATTGAACTCATATTCTCTTATGCCATAATCTTTTAAGTTCATGTCAAAAGTAGAATTAATTTTTAACTTTCCTGTATAAACCGGTGCTGAATAAATTCCAACTTTTCTTACATCAGTTTTTAGATTTCCAGAAATTAACAGTTCTTCTGGTTCAAGTTTTACTGAACCATGTGTTACTACTGTCTCGTAGTGTTTTTCGTTGTTACTCCATTTTTCTACAGAATCAGTTTCTTTGTATGGAACATCAATATAAAAACCTTTTATTGTTGTTGAACTACCAGCTGCATCGGTAATAGACGTGCGGGCATAATTAAATGATCTTTCACGTTCCCAAGTCTTATCTTTAATACACGACAGTCCGATTAACAACAAGATTACAATAACTCCTATTGCAATCAATTTTGTAATAATGCCTTTGCTGATTTTCTTTTTCATAAAAATACCTCTTTTGTGTTTTGTTTATGTAAAAACCATAAACCACAAAAAAGGCAGAATTATGTCAAAAATGTGTCATTTTAAGATTACTGTAAAACAAGCTCCACCAAGAACTTCGCTTTTTCCTGCAGTTATAGAGCCTCCGTTAATTTCGCAAACGGCCTTAACAAGTGAAAGGCCTAGCCCTGAATGGTTATCTGTATTCTTACGGGTTGAATAGAAACGGTCAAATATTTTTTCTTCTGAACCTGCTGGAATTCCAGAACCATTATCGTGAATCTTAATTTGAACTGCAGTCTCTTTTCCAGAAATGATAGAACTTTCAATAAAAACTTTATTACCAAAAGAAGCCGCATTTTCCAGAAGATTTTCTGTCATTCGGTCCAGAAGATTTGGATCAATTTCGATTGTTTTATCTAAACAATTTAATTTGCATTCTATTGTGCATTCCCCGTGGCGAGATTGAATTCGCTGTGAAATATTTTCCAAGAATAAATCTACAGGAATATTTTCTTTTTCGGTGTCAATTTCGGAATCTATTTTAGTAAGATTTCTTACACCACTTAAAAGCCGTTCCATATGCGAAACTTCTTCAACTATTGCTTTTGCATCATTTTTTTGCGATTCAGAAATTTCATTTTCCAGAAGTTCGGCAGAAATTCGTATTGCAGCCAGAGGATTTTTAAACTCGTGGGAAAGGTCTGCAGAAAAACTTTCGGAAAAATGGATTTTGTCGGCAAGTTTTTTAAGAAGTGTTGTAAAACTTCGTGAAAGTTCACCAATCTCATCGTGACGTTTTGCACCTGTGAGCTTTTCGTTTATAAGGTGACCATGTTTATCGGTACAACTTTGAGCCTCTTTCGATAATTTTTTCAAAGGATGTGAAATGCGAAAGTAGAAGAAAACTGTTACCCCTATAATCAGCAGAAACGACCACAAAAATATTTTTGCAATATCACGACGCAACTCATAAAGATTCTGCAAAATTTTATAAGTTGAACGGGAAACAAGCACAACTCCTATTACTTCATCATTCTGCAAAACAGGAATTGCAGAATAAAGTGTTACCGAAACCTGATCACCAGAAGAAATTCTTGTTATGGCACCATAACGGCCTTCTAATGCAGCCTGAACTTCACGGCCATCGTAAATAGTTTTCTGGCTATAAAAGTCGGCGCTTCCGTAAACATCAATTGCAGGAGGACGGAAAAATTTTCGATACAGTCTTACAGGGAACGACAGCATTCGGTATGGAAGGCTTCGACGTGGATTTTTTTCTTTCTTCTGAGATTCTAAATTTCTGGAGTTTTTAGAATCAGTGTCGCTTAAGTTTGCATCGTCGTTTTCAATTCGGCTGGAATCGGAAAGTAAAACTCCGTCTTTATTCAACACACGAATTCGGGCATCAAACCGCTGGTTCATATTTGAAAGAATTATATCTGCATTTTCTTTTGTAAATTCAGTTGCAAGACTAGCCGCAAAAATACGCCCTTGCTGAACCAATGAATTTTCCAAAGAAGAAAGCTGCTGTTTTTCGTAAGTTTTTAGAAGAAGTATAGAGCCTGCAGGAAGAAAAACTACAAGAAGTGTAAAAACGAGAATTTGAATACTTATGCTGATTTTTAATTTCTTCATATCTACTCTTCTATTCTTTAATTTTCTGAAAGCCTATAGCCAAGACCATAAACTGTTTCTATTAAATCTGAACCAATCTTTTTTCTTAATCGCTTAATATGACAATCTACTGCACGGTCATTTAAATAAATATCATCGGGATATGCTTGTTGAAGTAATTGCTCGCGAGTAAAAACAATCTGAGGATTAGAAATAAAAGCTTCAAAAAGTCGGAATTCTGTAACTGTAAGAGATAAATCTTTTCCATCTTTTGTTGCTGTATAATTGTTTTTATTTATAAGAAAATTTCCATAGCGAACAATATTAACTGGTTCCGAGTTTTCAACCATGTTATACCGACGTAAAATAACATGAATTCTGGCAATTAATTCTCTAACGGAATATGGCTTACAAAGATAATCATCTGCACCTAGTTCAAGGCCTAAAACTTTGTCGAATTCATCATCGCGAGATGTTAAAAACATTACTGGGGTTTGTGGAGACAGTTCTTTAAGTTTTTTGAAAAGAGTAAGTCCATCCATTTCTGGCATCATAATATCCAGAATAAAAAGTGATGGAAAATATCGAGTATCTAAAGATGATACAGAATTCCAGCATTCGAGTCCGTTTTCGAATTCCATAACTTTATACTGTTCTTTTTCCAAGACAGATTTAAGTCCTGAACGAACATGTTGTTCATCATCACATATTGCAATGACTTTCATCTTTTCACTCTCCTAGAAAAAAAAAGGGTTGCCTTAAAAAAGACAACCCTTTTACGCGAGCGGCGGGGCTCGAACCCGCGATCTCCGGCGTGACAGGCCAGCGCGATAACCAGCTTCGCTACGCCCGCAAAACAGCTGCTTGTAGGATTTGGACCCACGACCCCGAGATTACAAATCACGTGCTCTACCAGCTGAGCTAAAGCAGCAAAAGTGTTGTTATAATATAAAAAAAAGGAATATTCGTCAATAACCCTTCTATTATATTAGAACTTAAAATAATAACGCTCTTGCAATGCTAAAATAAACCAGCAACGACAAAGCATCAACTATAGTTGTAATAAATGGACTGGCCATAACTGCAGGGTCAAATCCTAGCTTTTTTGCACATAAAGGTAAAATACAACCTATAGTTTTTGCAACAAGAACTGTAGCCATCATTGTAACACAAACAACAAAGGCCACCGTAAAGGTTACATCGGTATTTCCTAGTAATAAGCGGTCTACCAGCATCACTTTAGCAAAACAAACCACAGCAAGAACTACACCACACATTAAGGCTGTTGTAATTTCTTTAAGAATTACCCTTCCTAAATCTTTAAATTCAACTTCGCCCAAAGAAATTGAACGAATAATTGTTACAGAAGATTGAGAACCGGAATTTCCACCAGTATCCATAAGCATAGGAATAAATGCAGTTAAAACAACCTGTGCTGCCAAGGCACTTTCAAAATTGGTGATAATCATTCCTGTAAAAGTTGCAGAAATCATAAGAAGCATAAGCCAGAAAATACGGTGCTTAAAAAGATAGAACGGACTTGAATGCAAATAAGTTTTATCAGAAGGTGCCATACCACCCATGATTTCAATATCTTCTGTTGCTTCGTCTTCCATTACTTCCAAAGCATCATCAAAGGCAATAATACCGACCATTCTTTCTTCGGAATCAACAACTGGAATTGCATAGAAATTATATTTTGAAAGAAGCTTTGAAACCTCTTCCTGATCATCATGAGTATGTACGTGAATAACGTTTGTTTTCATTAAAGAATCAATAAGTACATCATCATTTTCTGCCAGCAACAAATCTTTTACAGAAAGACGACCTATTAACTTTCGGTTTTTAGTAACATAGCAGGCATAAAAAGATTTTTTATCAACACCAGTCTGGCGAACCTGTTTTATAGCCTCCCCTACCGTTGTACCGAGCCGCAAAGAAACAAACTCGGTTGTCATAATTGAACCGGCAGAATTTTCAGGATATTGGAGAATCTGATTAATATCCTTACGTTTTGCGGCATCTACCTGTTTTAAAATACGCTGAACTACAATAGCCGGCATTTCTTCAACCAAGTCTACCGCCTCGTTAACGTACATTTCATCAAGAATGTCTTTCAACTCAGTATCAGAAAAACTCTGAATTAAAAGCTCCTGATAATCCGGATCCATTTCTACAAAAGTATCTGCAGCCTTATCTTTTGGTAAAAGTCTAAATACCAGTGGAATATTTTTTTCGTCAATAAGTTCAAAGATTGCGGCTAAGTCTGTGGAATCCATTAAAACAAGAATATCTTTGATGGAAGTGTATTTTTTTTCTTCCAATAATTTGTTTAGAGTATCTTCAAATGTTGCGTTTAAAACTGCCATAACGCGCTCCTGTTGTAATTTTTTGAGATGAGATTAAATAAACAGAATGCCGTATCTGGCTAAATAGAAATGTTAAATCGGGAAACTTCTAGGCACCAAAGTGCGACTGTGACAGAAGCAGATTTAACAAGTTATTCGCCGGATACGAGCCGCTACTACTACCATCACCCATGAGGTTTCCTCCTAGAAAAAATTTTCTTAATTATAAATAAAATGATTTCATGGTGCAATAGATAATTTGGTACATTTTCGCCCTGTGGCACAGTTTCATTGTTAATGTCATTATTGAGTATAGATTGAAAATCTATTAAAATTAAAATTATGATTCAGGTATTAAAAAACACAACAAAAAATCCTCTTCAGTATATTGGAGAAATTGCAGGTATCTGCTGGAACAGTGATATTACAGATGCTGAAAAAAATATTAAACGCGCAAAATCTTGTATTAAATCTGGCCATACTCGCGTTATGGAATATGTAGATGTTCATTTAGTTTTATCTGAATATTCTGCTCGTTGTATCCGTGAAGCTTACACTCACATTGCTGGTGTTTCACGTCTTCAGGAATCTACACGCTACGTTGATTGTTCAAATACTGGCTTTTTCGTTCCAAAAGGAATGACAGAAGAACAGGAAACTTTGTATAAAAAATCTTTAGACAGCTCTTTTGCAGATTATCAGGAATTATTGAATAGTGGCATTTCTAAGGAAGATGCAGCTAACAATCTTCCACTTGGTATGAATTCAAAATTTGTCTGGAAAATTAATCTTACTGCATTAATCCACTTTATGAATCTTAGAACTTGTAGCCGTGCTTACAAAGAAATTCGTGCAATGTGCCGCGAAATAATTGATGCTCTTAAAGTTCTTGATGATGACTGGGCATGGATTTGTGAAAATCTTTTTGTTCCAAAATGCGAAGTTATTGGATACTGCCAGGAAGAAAAATGCTGTGGCCGTAAACCAAAAGGTATGGAAGGATTAAAACAGCAGATTATCGAAGAATACGAAAAATCTAAGCAGAACTAATTTGTATCGTCACAAGGAAGACCCAAAAGGTGCATAAAACCAAAGTGGAAGAATTCCTGAATGTTGCTCATAAAGATTTTTGCTTCATTTATATCCATGTTATGTAAAATAATTTCTGCGTAGGCATTAATTGCTGTATTTGCAAAAACATGGATAGACATATTATCAATTGGTTTTGTAACGTTGTATTTCTGCTTCATCCAATTAACTGTCTGAATTACATTCTCTGTATAAATATCTGAAATTTCTTCAAGAAAGTTTTCGTGGGTACTACCGGCAGCTTTTGTAAGTAAAAGTACAAAGGCTGCCTTATTTTCGAACATATAATTTGTGAAGTAATTCATGAATTTAATTTCATCTTCTTCATGACCACGACCAATAGGATCTTCAACAGTTTCGTGATGTGCGACCCCTGCAGTTTTTACAATTTTAAGAGTTTCTTCAATTGCATCATCGACTAAAGCACAGAATAAAGCATCTTTATCTTTAAAATGACGATACATTGCACCTGTAGTTAAACCTGCGTTTGCCGCAATCGTTCTTAAAGAGGCGTTTGTAAATCCTTTGTCCAGAAATTCTATTTTTGCACTTTGGAGGATTTTTGTTTTTGTTTCTTCTGAAGCATCAGCCATATCTATAATTTACAAAAAAAAATATGAATTCGCAAGAATTCTATATAATTTCAGTTACCTTTTTCAACAACTGCAATCATTAATTATTGCTAACACAACTATTATATTTACTTGGATACTATACAAATATATTGTATTATAAAACTATTGGAAATGCCCTTACAGGCGGCTGTCTCCCAAACACTCAATCAGTTTTTGCTGAAATTTGATTATGGGAGGCTTGCTTATGACTATCTTAGAACTAATCATTACATTTGTAACTTGCATTGCAACAATAGTTCTTGCAGTTATGGCAGTACTCTCCTACCTACACGATAGAAAAGAGTAAAAAATAAAGCCGCCCAGTGATTCGAAGCGTTGGACGGCTTTTAGCATAAAACGTGGACATGACCAAATGTTTGAGCATTTCCTTTTTGTTTAATATACCACAACAGCTTTTTATCGTCAAATAATCAACATCTAATTCTGAAATACAAATTCTTTAGTCAGCCCTCTTGACATGATAACACTGTTACCATTAAGATAACACCGTTATCAAAACGGATAACAGTGTTATCGGAGGATAAAATTGAAAGTTTCAAAAATTAATGAATGTTTTGAAAAGTTTGGTCGCTTTCAACTTAAGCGCCGCTGGACTTTTCTTATTTGTCTTTTAGTTTTTACAATTGCCTCTTCTGCCGGCTTGTATAAATTAAAATTGAATAATGGTGAAGAAGACTGGTTCGACGACTGGGATACAGTCAAAATGAATCAGGATCACTTTGAAGAAATTTTTGGCAGCTGCGACAGTGTTGTTGCATTTGTTCAGGCTGAAGATGTTTTTGACCCGGAAGTTCTTTATATGCTGGACCGTCTTGGTCGCCGCCTGGAAAATGAAGTTCCTTACGCCAACAGTGTAACTTCCCTTGTGAACCTGAACATTCCAATTGGCAACGATGAGGGCTTTGATGTTGCAAATCCTTTTGAAGACGGTATTCCTTCTGACCCACAGGAGCTTGCAGAAAAGAAGGCATTCATTCTTAGTCGTGAATCTTTAGTAAATGCTCTTGTAAGTGAAGATGCAACCGAAACTTTTCTTGTCTTGAATCTGGAGCAGTATTCTGAAAATCTTGAAGAAGCAATGAATAAAATCGTTCCACCTGCCATGAACATTTTTAATGATCCAGAATTCAAATCTGACAAATACATAATTCGCCCGGCAGGACTTTCTTACACAGAATACGAAGAAGAAGCTGCCATGATGAAGCAGTGCGTTACAAGAATTGCCCTTGGTTTTCTTGTAATGATTCTCTGTCTTGTTTTATTTATCCGTTCATTCCGCGGAGTAATTGTTCCGGCTCTTGCAACTGTATTCGGAATCAGTTCAATGATAGGTATTTCTGCCTGGATGAATATTGAAGGCAACACAGTAATGATTATTCTTGTTGTTCTTCTGGCAATGGCACTGGCGGTTGGATATTCCGTACATTACATCAACAGTTTCAAAATGGCCTTTAGAAAAACCGGCAACCGCAAAGAAGCCTGCGTTGCGGGGGTTCGTGAATCGGGCTGGGCAATTTTGTTTACTGTAATTACAACTATGGGCGGAATGCTTTCTTTCTACGCTTCAGGATTAAAACCAATGCGCTGGGTTGCCGGAGTTTCCGCTGTCTGTGTATTCGGAGTTTACCTTTACGTAATGTTGCTTCTTCCAATCTTCTACAGTTTTGGAAAAGACAAGGAACCAGATGCAAAAGCAAGCGCCGAAGGTTCCACATCTGCAGACCTTGGTATTGAAAACATGGGCCGCCACATCCTGAATAAAAAGTGGATAACGGTAGTCGTAAGTGTGGCAATTCTCGCTGCCTGCATTCCTGGAATCTGCCGTATTAAAATCAACATGAACTATTCGGACATGATGGGCGAAAAAACTCCATACATTGCACGTCTTTTGACAATTGCTCGCTCACAGCTGGGTTCACAGTACGGCTACGAGGTTCTTATTGAATATGATGAAGAAGATGCCATTAAAAATCCAGAAATCCTTAAAAAAATGGATATTCTTACAGAACGAATCGGAACTTTGCAGCAGACAAAAATTTCCAACGGCAAGCCTCGTGTAAGCTCAGTTACAAAAATCATTAAGGAAATGAACCGTACTTTAAATGGCGACGATCCAGCTTACTACGTAATTCCAGATGACCCAGACATGGTAAGCCAGATTATGTTCCTTTACGAAATTTCAGGTGGCGATGATCTTTTCCAATACGTAAGCGAAGATTTTAAAGCTGCCTACCTCCACGTAGAAATGCACTCTTACGAAGCCGAAGCCTGCGTTTCCGATATTGCAAAGGTTGAAGAATGGGTACAGGAACTTTTCCCGGATAAAAAGGCCGGCGGTGTAGTTGGCGAAGTTATGCAGTACGCCGTTATGAACGGAAAACTTGTTCGCGGATCTGTAAAATCAATCGGTACATCATTCCTAATTATCTTCATCCTTTTGCTGATTGCCTTTACATCTTTACGCACAGGTTTCATTGCCATGATTCCAAACGTTGCGCCAGTAATTTTGATTGGCGGCATTATGGGTTATGCAAATGTTCCACTTGATATGATCACAGCCCTCATCATGCCAATGATTTTGGGAATTGCGGTAGACGATACTATCCACTTTACAAACCACATCAAGTATCACTTTGAACTTTGTGGAAATTACCGCCAGGCAATTTTGAACTCGTACCGTGAAATCGGAAAGTCCATGATTATGACAACAATAATCCTTTGTGCCATGTTCGGCGTTTTCATGACAAGTACAATGGCTGCCCTGGTAAGAATTGGTTACATGAGCGTAATTGGAATGGGTGGTGCGCTGGTAGCAGATTACACTTTGACACCGGTGCTGATGCTGATTACAAAACCATTTGGGAGAGAGAAAAATTAGGAATTAGGTATGCGGAATTAGGAGGGGAAAGTCTTGCGGTCATTGAGCCTGTCGAAATGACCCAGACATGGTGGTTTCGATAGGCTCAACCACCGTGAACCTTACCTTTCCCTTCATGAAAAAGAATTTTTAGAGGAGAAATACCATACGTCCTCGTCAAGGCACGTACGCCTTCGGCTACCTTAAAGCCTTGACAAGTCCGTTTGGTAATATTCTCCAAGGAGAATAATATTACCATGAAAAAAACACTTACACTTTTATCAACACTTTTTATCACAACTTCACTTTTTGCTCAGTCACTCACTGGCTACGACATTATGAAAAAATGCGACGAAGTTCCAGAGCCAAAAACTTCATCAACAACGGCAACACTTACAATTCATTCAAAAAAAGGAAACGACCGAATCCGCGAAGTAATTATGAAGTCTAAAGATTACGGAGACGTTACCAAAGAAGTAATTGTATTTACAACCCCAAAAGATGTAGCTGGAACCGGTTACCTGATGTTTGAATATGACGATGAATCTAAAGACAGCGACAACTGGTTATACATGCCTGCCATGAAAAAAACACGCCGAATTGCAGCCAGCGGTTCAGAAGGTGAAGGTTCTTTTATGGGAACAGACTTTACTTACGAAGATATGGGCGACCGCGGCTTAAACAAAGATGACTACACACTTCTTGGCAGCGAAACAGTAGACGGTGTTGAATGCTACAAAGTTGAATGTGTTTCAAAAGCTCACACAGAAAAAGACCCACGCCGTATTGTTTATATTGGTAAGTCAGATTTACTTATGTACAAGGCAGAGTTTTATGACCGTCAGAATACACTCCACAGAGTTCTTACTTGCAGCGACTTCACCACAATCGATGGTTTCAAATCTGCTAAAACAATGAAGATGGAAAATGTTCAGAGTGGAACCTGGTCTTTAATTCAGATGAAAGATGTTATTTACAATGCCAGCGACATTGACGATTCACTATTCACTGTTGCGGCGCTGGAAAAAGGAAGAATCAGATAAAACTGAATAGTGAAAAATGAATAGTGTGTATACAAGAGGAATGGTTATATGAGAGGAAGAAGAATTATATCGGTAATTTTGACAGTTGTAATGGGTGCGGCAGGTTTTGCTCAGGAAATAAACTTTTCTGGAGAGCTTAGCACTATGTGGGGTGTAACTGCCCCAGGAACAAAGAATGCCGGCAATCTTTCTGTTGGAAATACAGATTTTACCGGCACTATAGAAGCATACCAGGGCAATGGAACTTTACTTGTAGAAGGAACCGTAAATTATAATGCTTTACAAAACCAGTTAAATTTTAGACTAGGAGAAGCCTACATAGATTACTCCACTGCCAACTGGGGCTTTAGAATTGGAAATCAAAAAAATGTTTTGGGAAAAGCAGATGGAATAAACATCACAAATTCGGTTTTCCCGGAAGATTCTACTTCTCTTTTTAGCAGCGATTCCTCTATCCCTGTAACTGCAGCTAAAATTTCATTTTCTGGAGACTTTTTTAATATTGATGCACTGTGGATTCCATTTTTTAAAGGCACTACCCTCCCCCTCCAAGAAGGCTCCCCTCTCAAAAATGCAATGCTTCCATCCCAGGTTGCAATTCCAGGTGTTGGCAGCGTTCCAGTAAAAATCGGCACATTGCAGACACCTGAGCTAGCACTTAAAAACGGAGAATACGGCCTAAAACTCAGCGGATATTTTTCCTTGTGCGACGTTTCACTTTACGGTTTTTACGGCTGGGACAAAATGCCTTTAATGAATTACAGCCTGCAATTTACAAATCCTCCAATTCCAGATGCAATTAAAATTGACGGCGAATATTCCCGCCTTGCAATGGTAGGTGCAGATGCCGCATTCCCAATTGGAGCTACAGTTTTGCGAATGGAAGGGGCTTATTTCCCAAATAGAAAAATGCAAACTTCGGCAGAAAAAATTTTAAGTGGCGGTGAAAGTGGACTTACCCAACATCAGATAATGGCACTTGCAGGAATTGACTGGATGCCTTCCAGCTGGACACTTACCGCTCAATATTATTGTGATGTAGTTTTGAATAAATCAGACAGTTTGGAACGAAAAGAAACCTACAACCACGGTGCAACACTTAGCGTTTCAAGAACATTCCTTCAAGAAACTCTGGAGGTTTCCTTCAGCGGGTTGGTAGGCCTCAATAATTTTGATTCAGCACTTTCTTTAGAAGGTAAATATAGTCTAACAGATCAGATAAAACTTTCTGCCGGAACTTACGTTTTCCTTCCAGGTCTCGAAAAAGACGGAACCTACGGTAAGCTTAAAGATTTAAGTACAATTTACTTAAGAGCACAGTACAGTTTCTAAACTATCTTTATAAGCACTAAGGTTATGGTAAGCATAGCTGTAAAGAATTTCTGCAACATTTCTTAAAGGCTTTCTAACATTTAATCCCATACTATAGGCAAAATCATTTGCCGCCTTAGTTGCTTCTGGATTCCAGAGTTTTGCATTTTCAAGATTGATGAACACAGCCTTTTCAGTCTGAGCAATTGCACTTATGTGAGCATTCAAAAGATTTATTTCTTTTCTTCCTTCTGGGTTATTAACCGAAAGTAAAGCAATTCTACAATTCTTATTAACCTTTTTAATTTCATCTACCAAAGTAAGATAGTAATTATCAAAGGCGGCACTGTCTTTCTGGAAAAGTGCCAAATCTTCTTCACCCAAGTGGAGCATAATTCCTTCTGGAGTAAGATCTGCAATTTTTGTTCTGAAATATTCAATTGCCTCAGTAACAGAAAGTCCAGCTTCACTTTTATTGTAAATATCAAAGTTGAAACCAAAATCACTGGCAAGTTTTTCAACTGGGATTTCTTTATCCATTGTGCCGCCCATTAAAATAACTGCATTTTTATTTTCAGCAGCAGATGTTTCTTTATTAATAATTTCATCCAACGAATTTGAATAATTAAGCATAATTTCCTCCTCAGCTTTTTCAACCTTTGACAAATCAAGTTTTCTAACTTTAAGTTCTTTATTTCCAGCTTTTTTATCTAAAGCCTTATTTCTGATATAAACAAATACATTTGTAGTAACAATTGCAAGATTTAAGAAGTAAACTGCAAGTACATAGTTAAACTGCTGATTGATAATCTTTGCTGTAATTCCTGCAATATAACCAGTAATAATTAAAATAATGAAAGGCAAACTTGTACCTTTTGCAGTACCTGCTTTATAAGCCTTTACAACATTCAATGGCCATGAAAAACCAAAACAAACCAACATTCCTGCTTCAAAAAGATGAGCTAAATTCATTCTAAACTCCTATTTTTCTTGTGTTTTTTAGATGGTTTTATATTAACAGGATGAAAAAAATCAGCAATTTTTAGAAAGATTAAAAAATGTTTTCATAAGTTTTGAAATTTTATGCTCTTTTTTTACTTTCAAAAGGTTAATGAGCATTTTAGTTTATGGTATTTTATATATATGAAGAAAAATAATTCAGGAAAGTTGAATTCTATTCGTCAGGAAATTCAGCGCACTCAATTACTGCTGATTATTTCAATCACAATTTTTCTTAGCATTGGCGGTGCCTTAATTAACATTAATTCCAACGAAAAAACTTTTAATCAAAATCTTCAAAATACCGCCGAATTAATTACCCGCCTTTATTCCTTTACAAAAAATTATTCAGATGTAAATCTGTGCATCTACATGGATGACGTTGTTCAAAATCTTGATGACGTAGATGTTATTTCTATTATAAATCTGGACGGCACCCGCGTTTACCACACTCATCACGATTTAATTGGCACTAAGTACGACGGTACTATGCCAGATTTTAATGCCCATAAAAATTACTACACCGAAAGTAATATTGGTCCTTCTGGTCCACAGTTGCGTACCTACTCTGCCGTTTACGACGATGCAGGCAACTATCAGGGATTTATTATGACAATCCGCCTTAAAACTTCAATTATGATTGTTACAGTGCGAATTATGATTCTTTTCCTCATAGTAACTCTGGCCGCAATTTTAATTGAAATTTCCATTTCTGGAGTTCTTTCCCGTAAAATCAAAAAAGAATTTTTAAGCTTTACCGAAGACTTTGAAGGTACAAAATTCCTTGTTGATTCAATGAGGGCAAACAATCACGATTTTACAAATAAGCTTCACGTAATTCTTGGACTAATTCAGATTGGGCAGTACGAAAAGGCTATTTCCTACATCCAGAATATTTCTATTATTCAGCGAGAAACAATCAGCAAAGTTATGAACTCAATTGAAAATCCTTCTTTTGCAGCTCTGATTGTAGGAAAAATTGCCCGCGCCTCTGAATGCAACGTAAAATTCATTTTGAATGAAGGTTCTATTTTTAGGAATGATGATGTTACGTTGCCTTCCGAAGCGCTGGTTACAATCACCGGAAATTTAATAGACAACGCCCTTGATTCTATGAATATGGACACTCAAAAAACGGAAAAGGAACTTTCGGTTGGTGTTTACACAAGGCAGGATGAACTTTTAATAATTGTAAAAGATACAGGAACAGGAATTCCTAACAATATAAAAGAACGAATTTTCGAAAATGGATTTTCTACAAAAGGAGATGGACGGGGAATTGGACTTTACCACACAAAACAGCTGATTGAAAGCCTTGGTGGTAAAATTACCGTCGAATCTCAAGTAGGAATTGGAACTAGCTTTATGGTAAATTTATAAACTGCAAGATTGCGGAGGAAACAAGATGAATTATTCAGTTTTAATTGTTGATGATGATCCAATGGTTGCAATGATAAACGAACAGTACGTTTTAAAAAGCGGTGGTTTAACAATTGCAGGTTCCTGCAGAAATGGAAACGAAGCTATAGAATTCCTGCAAAATCAGAAAGCCGATTTAATTCTTCTTGATGTTTTTATGCCAATTATGGATGGCGTTGAAACCCTTAAAAAAATCCGCCAGCTTAAAATTGATTCTGAAGTAATTATGATTACCGCCGCCAACGACACTTCTACAATCGAAGAAACTATGCATCTTGGGGTTTTAGATTATCTTATAAAACCCTTTGCCTTTGAACGCTTCAACATTTCTCTGGAAAAATTCAAATCAAAAATTTCAGTTGTAAAAGGAGCCCAGAGTCTGGACCAAAACAGCATAGATAGTTTTATGGCAAATCCAGCTCCAAATACAAAACCTTCAGCTGATATAACTGCAAACCTCCCTAAAGGAATTCAAAAAACTACATTAAACCGTGTACAGGAATATTTTTCAAAAACAGATTCCTGGCAGACTGTAGATATGATTGCAAGTGCTTTAGGCATTTCAATTGTAACCGTCCGAAATTACCTGAACTTCCTTGTAAAAGAAAAGCAGATAGTGGAAGACATAAACTACAGTACCGGCGGCCGTCCTTGCATGCTTTACAAATCAAACTGTACCCATTAAAATTAACAAAACTGATACTTTCAACAAATACAGATAAAATTTATTATCTGACTCATGAAAAAGATATTAAAAACAATTGCAACTACACTTACATTTACTGCTTTACTGGCTGGCTGTTCAAAAAAAACTGAACAACAGGAACTTAAAATTTATTCAATCATCCACGAAGAAGAAACTGTAGCACTTACAGAATTATTCACAAAGAAAACTGGCATTCCGGTTACTTTCCTTCGTGCTTCTACAGGCGAACTTGTAAATCGTGTAATTACCGAAAAAGATAATCCACAGGCAGACATTCTTCTTGGAGGTGCATCTTCTTACCATATAAAAGCAAATGCTGAAGGTGCCCTTGAACCTTACAAATCTCCAATGGCAAAAAACATTCCTTCATACGCAATTGCCCCTGACAATTCATGGACAGGCTTTTGTGTACTTACACTAGGAATTGGAATTAACGAAGACCGCTATGCAAAAAAATTCAGCAATATTCCAGTTCCACAGACTTGGGAAGATTTGTTGAATCCAGCTTTTAATGGCGAGATTGTAATGACAAATCCTGTAGCTTCATCTACTGCTTATTTGTTTGTACAGGACCAGTTGCAGCGTCTTGGAATGGAAAAAGGCTGGAATTATTTGTTGACACTGGCACCACTTGTAGGCCAGTTCCCAGACAGCGGAAGTGCACCTGCTAAATTAATTGGTACTGGTGAATATACTCTTGGAATTTCTTACATTCACGCCCTGGCAAAGTACAAGGCAGAAGGATTTAATGTTAAAATGATAGCACCACCTGAATCTGTAGGTGATGTAGATTGTATTTCCATTATGAAGAATACAAAAAATCTTGATGCAGCTAAAAAGTTCGTTGATTTTATGCTTTCCAAAGAAGCACAGGAATTAATGAGTTCCATCGACTTTACTATTCCTGTAAATCCGGAAGCAAAAGGAGCTGAAGGTTCGGTTCCAGTAAGCCAGCTTGATTTAATTAATTACGATACAAAACTTGCGGCAGCACAGAAGGATGAAGTCCTTAAAAAATGGAGCGCAGAAGTAAAATAAAAATTGAAGGCAGTACAACACTTACAGTCAGCTGGAGTGTTTTCTGCCTCTTTTTACTAATTACAATTATATTTCCACTGGTGTGCATTTTAATTACACCTAAAGCATCTGATTTCCGTCAGGTGCTCTCTTCGTCTATATGGAAGCAGGCAGCATTAAACACACTTTTAGAATGCATCTGTTCTACTACAGCTTCTGTCCTAATAGGATTTTTATACGCCTACTGTGTTGTAAAAGGTGCCCTACCCTTCCGTAAATTTTTTGCTTTTATTCCTTTACTCCATTTAGTAACCCCACCTTTTGTTGGAGGCCTTTCCTTTATTCTTTTACTTGGCCGCCAGGGTTTTATTACCCACACTTTATTAGGATTAGATATTTCACTTTACGGCTTCTGGGGACTCTTAATAGCCCAAACTTTATGTTTTTTCCCAATGGCCTACATGATTTGTATACAGACCTTACAAGGAATAAATCCATCTTTAGAACAGGCCGCACGAAGCTTTGGTAGCAGTCGTTTTCAAATCTTCAGAAAAATTACACTTCCTCTTGCATTGCCTGGAATAGTTTCTGCTTTCCTTTTTATTGCAGTTTCAGTTATGAGCGATTTTGGCAACCCTATGATTGTAGCAGGCCGTTACAAAGTTCTGGCAGTTGAAATTTATACTCAGCTTACAGGGTGGGTAAACGCAGGAACCAGTGCAATTTTAGGTATAATTCTTGTAATTCCATCTCTCATTCTTTTTTATTTACAAAATAGAATGACCCATAAAAATATGGTGAAGACTGCAACAATTGGCAGTAAAGGTTCAGTTCTAGCTGATGATGATAGATCCACTCCCCTACCCTTGCGAATTTTCTCTACCCTGTTTTGCAGTTTTATTGCACTTTGCGTGCTTGCACAGTTTGCAGCAATAATTGCCGGAAGTTTCCAAAAACTTTGGGGCATAAATACAACCTTTACCTGGAGCCACGTAAAAAATCTTTCTCGCTGTAAAATTGAACTTACAAACAGTATTCGCTTTGCACTGGAAGCCGCAGCATTAAGTACAATTATTGCCTGTGCCGCAAGTTACATTGTTTACAGAACAAAAAGTCCATTTAAACGCAGCATAGATACAGTGATTCAGCTTCCGTCCGCAATTCCAGGTTCCCTATTCGGATTGGCACTTTCCCTTGCCGCTACCCGCCTGAATTTCCATAATTCGCCAGTTCTTATTGTTATTGCAATTACAATTGGATTTTTACCATTCTCTTACCGAATTATGAGTGCCGCTTTTGCTCAAATTAAAACTACCTTGGATGATGGAGCCCGTTCACTTGGAGCTTCAAAAATTCGAGTACTAATTACAATTTTAGTTCCAGTTGCCAAAGGAGGATTATTCAATTCCTTTATTTATGATTTTGTACGTGGCGTTGGAACAATGAGTGCCGTAATCTTCTTGATTTCATTTAAGACACCTTTGGCCTCAATTAAAATTTTGAACTTAGCAGAACAGGGCTTCTGGGGTGATGCCGCAGCCTTGTCTCTTTTACTTACAATAATTACATTTGTCGTAATTGGCATTGGAAATCTGATTATAAAACTCTGGAGTAGAAAATAATGGAAAACAGAGAAACCGCATTAAGTCTGCAGAATATCTGCTTTACCTATAAAACAGGTGATAAAAATTCTGAAAAGCATACAATTGAGAATTTTAATTTAGATGTGGACATTGGTAGTTTTACAACCTTGCTGGGGCCAAGCGGTTGCGGCAAGACTACCCTGCTCCGCCTTATTTCCGGCTTCTTAGAACCTGATAGCGGTAAAATATTGGTAAATAATACCGATATGAGCGGTATATACCCAGAAGATAGGTATATAGGTATGGTTTTCCAGGATTATGCTCTGTTTCCCCACATGAGCGTAAAACAGAACATTATGTATGGACTTAAAACCAACAGAAAACAGAATAAATTATCTAAGGCAGAAATGGAAGCAAAAGTTCTGGCTACTGCAGAAACTCTGGATTTACAGAATTTACTGGAACGTTACCCACATGAACTTTCCGGTGGACAGCAGCAGCGCGTAGCTTTGGCAAGAGCACTCGTACTTAATCCTAAAATTCTTTTGATGGACGAACCACTTTCCAGTCTTGATACAAAACTCCGTGAAAAAGTGCGGGAAGAACTTAAAGAAATTCAACAAAAACTCGGTATTACAACAATTTACGTTACCCATGATCAGGATGAAGCACTTTCTCTGTCAGATAAAATTGCAGTTATTAACGAAGGAAAGCTTTTGCAGGTAGATTCTCCAAGGGATATTTACTTTAAACCGGCAGATAAATTCACCGCAGACTTCATAGGACGGGCAAATTTCTTTGAAATCGACGGATTTGAATACCTTGTTCGCCCAGACTGGTTCATTTTGAACAAAACTGAAGAAAAGGGAGATCTTGAAGGTACAGTTTTAAGTACATCTTTTTTGGGAGACAAGACCAGATTCAAAATCCTCTGTGGAGAAAAGACTGTTGTAGCCGACCTACCAACCCTGGAATCGAACTTTTTAGAAGCTGGAGGGGCCATTTCCCTGAAAATTTCCCACAAATGGAAGCTTGATTTGCAAAACTCTTAAGATTTTCTATAATACCCAGACTATGACCTGGATATTACTAGTTTTATTATACGGACTTTTAAAAGGCACCCGTGAAATCGCAAAGAAAAAAGCTATGGAAAAGAACTCTGTTATGGAAGTTCTTATTATCTATACGCTGCTTTCCTTTATTTTTGTAATACCACAGGCACCTAAAGCTGGCGGTCTGGAACCAAAATACTATTTTTTCATTGCAATAAAATCTTTTGCAATCTTCCTTGCCTGGATCTGCAGCTTCCGTTCTCTAAAAAAATTACCAGTAAGTCTATATGGCATTCTTGATTTGAGCAGAGTTTTATTTGCCACATTTTTTGGAGTTGTAATTCTTGGTGAAGTAATGACCGGCTGGCGACTGGCAGGGTTAATTGTTGTGAGCATTGGTTTACTGATGCTTAAATTCAAACCTAAGAAAAATGCAGTTGTTCAGGAACAAAATGGCAATTCCACAATCTACGTAATTCTGGCTTTAATTTCCTGCCTGCTGAATGCAGTTTCCGGCTTTCTTGATAAAGTGCTGATGAAGGACATTACAAGTTCCCAGCTGCAATTCTGGTACATGCTGTTTTTAATCAGCTATTATCTGATTTACGTTTTAATAACCCGAGAAAAAATTTCAAAATCCGTATGGAAAAATATCTGGGTCTGGCTGCTGGCAATAATGTTCGTAATAGGTGACAAAGCCCTGTTCATAGCTAACGGAAATCCAGACAGCAAGATTACAGTAATGACCCTCGTAAAACAGAGCGGCTGCCTTGTAACAATTTTAGGAGGCCGTTTCGTATTCAAAGAAAAGAACACCACATACCGCCTGATCTGTGCAATGGTAATCATCGCCGGAATTGTAATGGGCGTTTTGAAATAAAAAAACAACACAAGGTTGACAGTCACCAAACGTTCACTGTCAGTCACCTGACGTTAGAGAACAGTCACCAAACGTTTGGTGACTGTTCTCTAACGTCAGGTGACTGTCAATTATGTGTTAAAATTCCCCCTTTTAAAAAAGGCCCAAAAACGGCCTCCAGAAGCCTCGGTTGATAAATTACCCCAAATTTTATAATGAACGCGTTATACGCAATCCTAGAGCGGGTTTTGAAACATACCTAAAATTGCGGTATAGCGGTATTTTATATGTATTTTCTACCTATTTTTATTATACATTACTACCTATTATGTAGGTATCTACCTAGAAATATTATATATTTTTTGGTATTTCGGTATGGATTTTTTCCTTTTTATATTGTATAATTTCTGTACACACGAAAAAAATCACATTTTTCGGAAGGAGCAAAAATGAAGATAATTACAGTAGCTTTGCAGAAGGGTGGGGTAGGAAAAACTTCAACTGCTGTAAGCCTTGCGGTAGAACTTTCCCGCTCAGGAAAGACTATTTTAATCGACGCTGATCCTCAGGGAAATGCAACAACCTGGCTCAACATTCAGACTATGCAGTACGAACTTGCAGATCTTTTAAACGGCAAATGTTCTCTGGAACAGTGCGTAAATGAAACTTCAACAAAAGATCTTTTCATCATTCCAACAGCAGGTATTGGTGGAGAGCTTAAAGAATACAGTGAAAATAAAGCCGGTGGAAATCAGGGAAAAATTAAAAAGACCCTTAAAGAAATCGCTAAAAATTATGATTACTGTGTAATCGATACATCTCCAAGTTTTGGAAATTTTGAACGTGGTATTTTCTATGCGACAAACGAAATTATTGCCGTTCTTCAGCTTGATGAATTTTCAAAAGATGGACTTCAGATTTTCAACGACAGACTACGTTCTTTCATCAACGACAATCTGGAAGAAGATGAAGCCCGCCCAACTTTCAACAAAATTGTTTTCAATGCAAAAGATGACCGTATCTCTCAGCAGGGCTTAATCCTTAATCAGTTCCTGCCTCTTAAAGATCATGGTTACAGTCTTTATGTAATTCCTGTTGATCAGGCTTACAGAAAAGTTCAGAGCGCCCATATTGCGGTTCAGGATTTCAGCGGAACAAAACGCGAAACTCTTGAAACAATTAAAAAGCTTGCAGAAGACTTAAAATAGGGGAGGATAGATAAAATGGCTGGTGTAAAAATTAAAACAGAAGATTTAGCAGGAAGCACAGATGTATTGTCAGATTTGATGAGTCCTATGTCTGCAAAAAAAACAGACGCTTCAGAATCTGCAGTAAAGAAAGAACAGGAAAAAGATGTTCACCTTACAATGCTTGTAAAAGAATCTACCCGTAAAGCGTGGAAACAGTTTTTCATCGAACATGATTTGAATACAACTCAAGGTATCGAAATTGCCATGCTCCATCTTATTGATGATGTACAGAACGGTAAGTACAGATTGAATAAAGGTGGATTAAGTGAAATACTCCCTTCTGAAAATTAATTTCTATATATATGCGACTACTGATGTCCACAATTGTGGATTTTAGTAGTCGTTGTGGATACAGGTAGTCGCTCGCAGTGGACTTCCGTAGTCGTTAAACTACCTGAATGCATAAATTCTTTCAAAATTCCAGTGAATTTTCGAATTCACAGTTGAATTTAAAAACTACCCCGTTTATAATTTAGTAGTCGAATAACTTCACCCGAATTTGCATGTAGTCATCTGGCATGAATTTACGTCATTTTTGGATGTAAGTAGTCGCAAAAGTGGAATAAAGTAGTCGTAACTAGGATATTGGTAGTCGAAAGTGTGGACTAAAGTAGTTATCCGCTTTTATAACTCGTTATATTACAAAGAAATAGATAGACTGTTAAATAATAATTAATAAATTTATAAAGAGAGGGGACTTTATGAATTCATTACAGCTATCCACAACTAAAGATAAAGAGCTGGTAATCCAGTCAAATTCTATTAGCCGTGGAATTTATACATGTAGTCCGTTAGCAAGAAAACTAATTGCATACTGTATTTTAAAAGTTAATCATTATCCAGAAAACATTGATAATCCTAATTTACCAGATATCGAAGTTTTTCATCATTTCAAGTCAACTTTCTCAATCAGTGAATTTATTAATAAACTTGGGATTTCTCGTGGATCTAATACTTATCGTCAGGTAAAACGTGCAGTCGAAGAACTTTCTACTAGTGTAATTCAGGTAGAAAACACAGAAGAAAAATATAAAGCTTATACATGGTTCTCCTCAGCTACTTACGACAAGGCTAACGATTTAATCGAACTTGACTTTAACCAGCAGATTGGATTTGCAATTCTGGAATGGAAAGAAATTAAACAATTTTCTGCAATGAATATTAAAACTATTGGCGAGATTCAATCTTTCTATGCTTTACGATATTTTGAAATTGCCTGCTCTTATTACAACATGAAAGGGCGTTTTGGAAATGTTAAAGATCAGTGGAAATTCAAGCTTTCTGTTGATGAAATTAAAACAATGTTCAAAATCGATAAGGAAGCTTACAAAGACCGCATGAATAATTTCATTACAAAGGTTGTAAAAAATCCTATTGAAGAATTGAACGAAGTAAATAAAGATTTCCAGATTTCTTATGTAAAGATTGTTGAAAATCATAAGACTGTAGGATTTGAATTCACTTGTGATCAAATTAGTCTTTTGAAAATAGAATCCAGCGATTCTGCTGAAGATAAACAGGAAAAAGCTGAAATCAACAATGATATGCTGGAAGTAGAATATTTCAAAAATAAATATCCAAAAGAATGGGATGAAGCAATGACTGCAGCAAGTGCACAAAATGAGCTTCCATTCGAGTTTGGAATTTTGAAAGAGCATAGTGCAGTAGAGATTTTGAAAAAGCAAGGTTATGCTTGATAAAAAAAATCTGAAGATGAGTAACGACTACTTAAATCCCACATGATTGGATATAGGTAGTCGTTATTTTTTTTAACAACTACTTATGTCCATAATACGACTACTAAAATCCACCAGGCGTTATTTTTAGATTATTAGCGTGGATATTAGTAGTCGTTCTAAATTCTTTAAATTAACAACTACCAATATCCACTTATATAGGGAATTCCTGTATGTATGAATTTTTAAACAGTTAACTTTTGTAGAATGGACTTAAGTAGTCGAATTCAAGAACAACTACTTATATCCACGGATAAAGACTACTAAAGTCCACTTTTGGTAGACAGAATTCAAAATTTAACGACTACCTTTATCCACAAATTCATGGACTTTAGTAGTTGTTGTGGATTTTAGTAGTCGTTCAGAATTCTGTGAACCAAAATTTACAAATCTACAATTGTGCCGTTAAAAATTTTTTTCACAATGTGAACTGCAGGTGGAATCTGGTAGTCAACGCGCTTTAGAAGGTCGGCTTCCTGAGGAGTGTACATAGTTTTATCTTCTGTATACAGAATGCCCGATTTGTCGTTTATAGCAATGTGCTGTTGTAGTGAGTCTATAAATGAATATGTCCATCCAGGCTTTTGTTCCATATCTTCTATATTATAGGAAATTAGTTGGCTATTTTCAATTTGCAAAATGCTACTATGACAAAAATGTGAAAAAGTGTAATATTCAATCAAAGGAGAAAAAAAATGGCTTTTAATCGTGCAGAATTAAAAAGTGCTGCTAGAGAGCAGATCAAAGGAAACATTTGGTTATACTTCGGTTTATCAATTGTTTTGACACTTATTTTAAGTGCAGTTTCATTTACAGGAATTGGTGCTTTGCTTTTAGCAGGCCCTATTGAACTTGGTTGTGCAATGTTCATGCTTGAAGTTGTAAGAACTAAAAAAGGAAACTTTTCAACAGGTTTCAAAGGTTTCAACCAGTTTGGTGCATCATTTGTTGCAACATTATTGATTTCAATTTTTGTAACTTTGTGGACATTGTTGTTGGTAGTTCCTGGAATTATTGCAGCATTCCGTTATTCTATGACTTTCTATATTTTGGCAGATAATCCAGAAATGTCTGGTTATGATGCTATGAAAAAATCTAAAGAAATGATGATTGGTCATAAATGGGAATTATTTGTTCTTGGCTTAAGCTTTATTGGTTGGATTCTTCTTGTTTCAATTACATTCGGTATTGCAGCAATTTATGTTCAGCCATATATGGAAGCTACAGTTGTTAACTTCTATGAAAAATTAAAGGCAGAATAATTTTAGAGCTACTGAAATCCACCGATGCGAAATGAATATAGCAAGTATTGTAACAGGAATAATTTTACTGGCACTAGTCATTCTTGATGTAATTTATATCTTCAAGAAAAAAAAGACGGGGAGCTGTTCCTGTGGGTGTGATTGCAGTAGCTGTAGTAAAAACTGCAAGAAGGACGATTAAAGTTTTATCTTTGGTCGTCCTTTTTTATTTTATGATATATAATAAAAGGCAGATGGAGGATAACATGCAGAAAGTTTATGAATTTTTAAAAGAAGCAGGTACATATTACCTTGCAACTGTTGAAGGTGACCAGCCTCGTGTAAGACCTTTTGGAACAGTTCTTGTTTATGAAGGAAAACTTTATATTCAAACAGGAAAAGTAAAACCTGTTTCAAAACAGATTGAAGCAAATGGTAAAGTTGAAATTAGTGCAATGAAAGGTCCAGAATGGATTCGTGTAGCAGGAACTCTTGTTGAAGATGATCGCATAGAAGCTCGTCAGGCAATGCTGGATGCTTATCCAGATCTTAAAGCAATGTACAAAGCAGATGATGGAAATACAGTTGTTTACTATTTCAAAGATGCTGTAGCAACAATCAGTGCTTTTACACACGCTCCTGAAGTTATTAAGTTTTAGTTTTTTCTAAAATTAAACAAATCATCAAGCGTTATAAGTATAATGTTTGATGATGGAGCTTTTACATAATCTGTAAATCCACTTTTACTGAATGCATAGTAATATGATTTCATGGAACAGTTTTCTGTATAAGGCGAATTGTTTGAAGGATTCCAAGATATTTTGAACACTTTTGTGGCTCTTCATGTATTTTTGTGGCAATCTCATTTACTCTTGAGGCACCGTTCGCAATTGCTTCAAGGATGCTATTGTATATGGCAGGGTCTCTTAATTCTTGCTTTTGAATAGTTTGGGAAGAATAGTGCTGAATCAAAATATCAGTTGTTAATAGCTCATATTCCTCTATTCCTGAATTCTTTTAAAATATGCAGGACCGTTTTGTTTAAGCCATTTATCGCAGCGTTTATATTCCGGAAAAATATTTAAAACTTCTGTGTAAAAAGCTTTTGAATGGTCCATATGACGGCGGTGACATAATTCGTGCACTACAACGCTGTCTAAGATTTCAAAGGGCATAAGTGCCAGCAGACAGTTGAAGTTCAAATTTCCTTCCACCGAGCAGCTTCCCCACCGAGATCTTTGCAACCGAATGAAAATTTTATTATAGGTAATACCCGTTAATTTTGAATAATAATCAACTCTGGCAGGTATTATTTCCTTTGCCTTTTTTTTGAGTGCAGATATATCCTGAGCTGTCAAAGGCCCCATCGCTTCTGCCATTTGAGTCTGCTTTTCAACCTTTTCCAACTGTTTTACAATCCAGGTCTTTTTTTCGCGAAGAAACTCTTCTACCACAGACACAGGGGTTCCCAAAGAAACTTTTACCATTACTTTTTTATCTGCAGCAACACGAATACTCATTGATCGGCGGCGGCTCTTTTTTATTACATAATCTATCTGCATTACATAATTATTTTACTATTAAATTAAAAATTTTTCATATTTATAGCCTGGCTGCTATCATGCTCTACTTTTGTACGAACATTTTCCAAACTTTCTTCATAACCTTTAAGAGCGGCAAAAGGCAAAAAGATTTTAGCCCTGTCTTTTAATGGCATTGCCGGCCGTAATGTTTCGCGGGGCCATTCTGTATTTATTATATCCTGGTAAAAAACAACCCTTAATTTTGTCATGCTTTGTGCCCTCCAATTTGCGCATTCCGTTCCCGGGTCATAGCGCCTTCTTCTAAATTCATACCTTTCAAAATTGCATTTTTCCCGAATTTCCTGATTATATTAAGCCGACATTCCTGCAATCTATCTTCTTCGGGGTGAAGGTCAATTTCATCAAAAAGTTCCGGCTGCTTCTCTTCTTCTGTAATAATATTATTCGCCGAAAGATTTATGCGCCTAACCATAAGCCGTCGGTCCACAATATAATCAAAGATTTTCATAAATGCATCGACAAGGATTGCGGAAGAGTTTGTTTCCCAACCAAGCCCTAGTCCACCATGAACAGGCTTTGGCATTATTCTCCCCCATGGATCAACAGCGATGTCGCCATGATAACCAGCTTCGGCCATTCCTTCACGGTCATAACAAATCCACAAAGCTACACTGGAAGTTAATAATCTTTTTTCAAACAAATCTAAAGCCAGTAATTCCGCCATCTCTCTAACAATGATGCGGGCCTTTTCGTATTCATAAGGCTTCATTAAAACCTGCCCGGAACTAAGGCATTTTTGCCGCGACTTATAAGATTTAATATCTTTCATTGTAACAGGCTCAATTCCCCAGGCGTGGTCAATTAAGATTTCGGCATCAATACCAAACATGTCGTAGAGCGACTGCTCATTTTCCAAAGACCGGCGGGCAATGTCGCCCATAGTAAACATTCCCCGTTGGGCAAGGCGGTTGGCAATTCCAGGTCCTACACGCCAAAAATCTGTAATAGGAGTATGGGGCCAAAGCAGGCGGCGGTAAGACATCTCGTCCAATTCTGCAATTCGAACACCGTATTCGTCTGCAGGGTTATGTTTGGCAACTATATCCATAGCAACTTTGCATAAATAAAGATTGGGTGCTATTCCTGCCGTAGCGGTAATTCCAGTTTCGGACAAAACATCCTTAATCACTTTTTTAGTAAGATTATAAGCATTGATTTTATAAAGTTTTAAATAAGATGTTACATCAATAAAGACTTCGTCTATGGAATAGACATGAATATCTTCTTCGCTGAAATATCTAAGATACACACTGTAGATTCTGGACGAATACTCAATATACAAAGCCATTCTTGGAACTGCAACAATGTATTCTAAATCTTTACCTGTACGAGCTTTTATTTCGCGAGCTTTTGCTTCTACTTCAAAAAGACGACTGCGCCCAGAAAGACCATAAGCCTTTAAGGAAGGTGTTACTGCAAGACATATAGTTTTAGGAGAACGATCTTTATCGGCTACAACAAGATTAGTCGTTAAAGGATCAAGCCCTCGTTCACGACATTCTACAGAGGCATAAAAAGATTTAAGATCAATAGCCATATAAGTACGTTTAGTATTCATATACTTAATTATAGTACTTTTGTATAGATATTGGAAGTATTTTGTTAACTAATTTATTTACTGCCGATACGAATAATCATTTCTTGTATTGGTAGGCTAATCTCTGAAGGAATTCTCTCTAAGGAACTAATTAAATTCTTATATTTATTAAGTAGCTTAACTTCATCAGCTATGGTTATAAGATTATCATTTTGGTCATTTTTAAGTCTAAAATTATCTTCCCCTAATAAATATTCAACAGATACTCCAAGAACTCTTGCAATTCTAACTGCTGTATCTGCACCAGGCATACTGTTTCTTTCTATTCCAAGTCCAATACCCGTATACGAAATATTTGCTTTAAAGGAAAGTTCTTTTCTAGAAATTCCTTGATAGTTTAATTCTTTATCTACGTTATGCCAAAAACCCATGAGGTATTTATACAACTCATTTATAAAATGTAGACTTTAAATATTACTGTTGTTATATTATACTACTATAGTAAATTTTATAATTAGGATTCTATGATGTTTTCGAAGTTTGCAGACATTTATAAGTATCGTCAGATGATATTTAGTTTAGTTCATAGAGATTTAAGGGGAAGATACAAAGGTTCAGTCCTAGGATTTATGTGGACTTTCTTAAATCCATTACTCCAGTTGTGCGTATATACATTTGTCTTTTCCATTATTTTACGGTCAGATATAGAAAAATACTATTTATTTCTTTTCGTTGCGTTAGTACCATGGATTTTTTGCAGCACATCTGTTTCAGCAGGTTGTGGATGTATTTTATCTTCAGCGGATATGGTTAGAAAAATTTATTTTCCAAGAGAAGTTTTGCCAATTTCGTTTGTGACTACAGCATTTGTAAACATGTTACTAAGTTTTGTTGTGGTATTCGGAACATTGTTTTTGTCAGGTTGGGGAATAAATATTAAAGCTTTACTCTTCCTTCCTGTATATTTGATAGTTCAATATCTATTTGTTTTAGGTATGACATTATTATTTTCATCTTTGACAGTCTATTTTAGAGATTTACAACATATTTTAGGCATCATAGTAATGGCATGGCAAATGTTGACCCCAGTAATGTATGCTTCTTCTAGGGTTCCAGAAAAATATCTTCTATTGTTCAATTTAAATCCTATGACACCAATTATAAATGGATATAGAACTATTTTATATTACAAACAAATTCCTCAAATAAATTATCTCTTCTTTTCTTTTGCAATCGGAATTTTCTTTTTGATTTTTGGGTGGATGATTTTTGCAAAACTACAGAAAGGATTCGCTGAAGAACTGTAGGAGAAAATAGTAATGGAAAAAGAAATCTCAATAAAAGTTGATAATGTAACAAAAAGTTTTAAGTTTTTTTTCGATAAAGCACCTTCCTTAAAAGATAAACTTCTTTTTTTTAAACGGAATCGTTTTGAATCCCGAACAGTTTTAAATAATATTTCATTTGAAATTAAGAAAGGTGAAGCTGTAGGTTTAATAGGAACAAATGGTTGTGGAAAAAGTACAACATTAAAATTATTAACAAAAATAATGTACCCAAACTCAGGAACGATTGAGATATGTGGAAAAGTTTCTGCACTTATCGAACTAGGTGCTGGTTTTCATCCTGATATGACAGGTAAAGAAAACATTTATATAAATGCTTCTATTTTTGGATTAACAAAAAAACAAATTGATGCAAAGTTGGATGATATTATAAATTTTTCGGAACTTCATGAATTTATAGATAATCCAGTTCGCACTTATTCATCTGGTATGTATATGAGACTTGCATTTTCTGTAGCAATAAATGTCGAGGCAGATGTTTTGTTCATTGATGAGATCTTGGCTGTAGGAGATGTGGCGTTTCAAAAAAAATGTTTAGATAAATTAAAAGAAATAAAAGCTCAAGGTACTACCATTGTAATAGTATCTCATTCTTTGGATCAAATTGAATCGATTTGTGATAGATCTATTTGGATAAAAGAAGGAATCATTTGCATGGATGGAAATCCAGGTGAAGTTCATAAGGAATATTTAACTTATTTGAACTCAACTAGAAGGTAAGGGTAACTATCATGAAAAATGAAATTTTAAATAAAATACTTCCTAAAAAACTAAAGACCGCCTTAAAGATATTTTGGTATGAAGGACCAAACGGAATAAGAGAAAAATTAATAATAATTAAACAAAACAAGAAACGCAGTATAAGTCATATTGATGAACCTTGGGAAACCGAAGTTATTTCACGCATTGAATATATTAAAGAAAAAAAACTCAATGGTTATAAATTAGCAGTAATTTTATACAGTAGGCCTGATTCTTCCACTTTCAGATATCGCGGTTATAACATACATCAAAATTTGAATGACTTTGGAACAAAATGGAAAGCGATATATTTTTTTAATAATGAAATTGATTTCCTATATGAAATAATTGATGACATTGATATATTTATTTTTTCTAGAAATCAATGGTCAAATAAATTTAATAAAATATTAAAAGAACTAAAAAACAAGAAAATCAGAATTGCGTATGATATCGATGACATGGTATTTGATGTGAAATATCTTCCGGAAGTAATGGATTCGATAAATCCTGAATATCATGCGCTGGATGATTGGCTTGTAACTTTTTCTAAACATCAATTACTTGCTTACTATTCTGACGTTTTTATTAGTACAAATGTCTTTTTAACAGACAAACTGCAGGAGAATTTCGGGAAAAAAGGATATGTAATTCCAAACTTCTTAAATAATGAACAGGTATATGCATCTGAGAAATTAGTAAAAGAAAAGAAAGAAAATAAATATTTTACTATAGGGTATTTTTCTGGAAGTCCTACTCACGAAAGAGACTTTGCATTAGTTTGTCCAGCAATAATGAAAATTTTATCTGAATTCGCAGATACTCGTATGTTAGTTGTTGGTTATATGAAATTTCCAGATGAGTTAAATCAATATATTAAACAAGGTAGGGTAATAAATTATTCACTTGTTAATTTTATAAAGCTACAAGAATTGATTGCCTCTGTAGATGTAAATATCGCTCCACTTATAACTAATGATTTTACAAATTGTAAGTCGGAATTGAAATTCTTTGAAGCCGCTATTGTAAATACTATCACTATTGCATCAAAAAATTATTCATTTAGTAAAGCAATATCAAATGGAAAAAATGGATTTCTTTGTGAACCAGAGGAATGGTATGAAACTATTAAAGATATTTACGTAAAAAAAATAGATGTGAAAAAAATAACAGAGAATGCAAAATCTTATGTATTAGATAATTACTATGGAATTAATATTTGCAGGATTATTGAAGATGTATTGGAGAAGATTTTAATTGAAAAGGATTAAATTTTATTTGCGCAAAGTATGCCCTCGATGTTTAAAGAATATTCTAAAGAAAACAATAGTATTACTTTTAACGAAAAGAACGGAAATTAAACGGAAAGTCGCAAGTTATAAGAGAGGAAAAGTAGAAAATTGTCCATTAGAACATAATAATGATAATTTTGTGATAAAAAATTTTAAATTATGCAGACATATACTTGAAGAGTGCATAGATGCTGTTGATGTAATCAGTTTTGATGTTTTTGATACACTACTTTTACGGCCATTTTTAGAACCAACAGACTTATTTAGCTTCATAGAAAAAAGTGAAAATGCATCTGGTTTTGCAATAGAACGTATTGCTGCAGAGAATAGGGCAAGAAACAAAAAATCTCAGAAAGAAGTTTCTATTGATGATATATACGAAAATATATTACCAATGTTTAAGAGACTAAAAGGTGTAGAGTTAGAAACAGAAAGAAAGTTACTCTATTCTAATCTGTTTATAAAAGAGATTTATTCCTATGCTGTGGAAAAAAATAAGAAAATAATATGTATTTCAGACATGTACCTTGACGAAAATTATATTTCACAAGTTTTATATGAAAAAGGTTTCTCTAATATATCAAAGGTTTATGTTTCTTCCCATTATTATAAGACAAAAGGCTCTGGAGAATTATTCAAGGTTGTTTTAGATGATTTAAAAATAAGAAAAGAAAATCTGTTCCATATTGGGGACAACACAATATCTGATTACGAAATTCCCAAAAAACTTGGAATTAAAGCTTTTAATATACCAAATATTCATGTTTATTTTGAAGAAACAAAATGGAATTTATCGAAGAAAGAAGATATCAAATTTAGCATACTCCAAGCGATGTTTGCTGAATCATTATTCTATGCTAACCAACAAAACTGGTCATATTATCGAAATTTAGGTTTTCATTTAGCTGGACCTTTAGTATTGTCATATCTATCTTTTATATTGAAAATTTGTAAAAAAAATAATATAGATAAATTATTATTTGTTTCCCGAGATTCGTATTCTATTATGAAAATATATGAAAAATATTTTTTCAGTAAGATGAAAATTGATTATGAATACGTATATGTTCAAAGACTAATAGGGTTAAAATCAACGCTTGATTACAATGGTGAACCTCGTTATCTCAAAAAAATTTTAGAAGAATACAAGAATGATGGGTATAAAATAAATATTTCAGATTCTTATGAGGATAATAAGATTGAATTCGATAGAAATCTAACAGAAATAAAAAAATGGGCCAAAAATAATAATGATGAATTGAAAAATCATATTGAATCTGTTTGTGGTAATTCTAATAATATTGCATTAATAGATATGACAACAGGAGAATTTTCATCTACAAAGTTTATTAGAAATTATATAGATGATAGATTAAAAATTTCATTCTATTCCGGAAGATATAAAGATAACTGGTCTTATTTATACAAAACGTTTTCAGTCAATGTTTTGAAAAATGAAGATTTTAGAAATATTGTTTTATCTGAAATGTTAGTATCTAGTCCAGAGGATAATGTTGTAGGCATAAAAAACAACAAACCAATTTATCAGAAATGCATTACAACAAACAGAAAAGAAGTATATGAAGAAATAATTTTAGGCATATCAGATTATACCAATAGATTTATTTCGTTATTTGGAAGTGAAAATAGTGAATATTTGTTAGAAAATTTTGAGGAGTGGTTTGTCATTGCAGATCAATATTTTAAATCATTAAATCATGACGACTTAAAATATCTAAAATCCTGGTATCATGATGATTTATTCTTGGAATTGGCAAATACTACTTTATTAGATCTAAAATAAAGTGATTGTATTCACAATGTCAGAAGAACATTATATCTGAAAATATTGATTAATAAGAAAAAATATCTGCAATTTGTTGGAGATGAATGTGTTAGCGATGAATTTTATGATTCGAATCTTATAGGCATAAACTGGGATGATTTTACTGATGGTCAAAGGCCGATTTTAGAAATTCCACAGGGTGGGTTATTCCCCTTACTTCCAACAGTATAAAAGGGGCCCGCTTTTCATTCCCAGAAGTAGTGAACCTTTTAAACGGTTTAGGCATTCGCTGGGAATGAAAAGCAAAAGATTTATAGCAATTTAATAAGTTTATCTACATCTTCTTCTGTAGTTGCCCAGCTTGTGGCAAAGCGAACTGCAGTGTGAGTGTCGTCTATCTTTTCCCAGAAACTGAATTTAACTTTTTCAGCTAAAGCCATCATCTTTTCATTTTCAAGGATTACGAACTGCTGGTTTGTAGGAGATTCCAAAAGGAATTTATAACCTGCTGCTGCCAGTGCCGACTTTAATTTGTCTGCTATTTTAATTGCATTTTTACTGATTTCAAAATAAAGGTTGTCGGTAAAAAGAGAGTCAAACTGAATTCCAAGCAAGCGTCCTTTTGCTAAAAGTGCTCCGTGCTTTTTAGTAAGGTTTACAAAGTGTGCTGGCTGATTATTTTTTGTAAATACAACTGCTTCTCCACAAAGAGCACCTACCTTTGTCCCGCCAACATAAAATACATCGCAAAGCTTTGCTATTTCTGGCAATGTAAGGTCGCAATCACTGCTCATTAATCCGTATCCAAGTCTTGCACCATCAATAAAAAGTGGAAGCTTAAACTTGTGACATACTTCGCTAATATCTGTTAATTCTTTCTTTGTATAAATTGTTCCGTATTCTGTTGGGAAAGAAATATAAACCATTCCTGGGAAAACCATATGTTCGTGGTTGCCGTCATTAAAAAAGTCCGAAACGTAGCTGTTCAATTCTTCGGCCTTCATTTTTCCTTCGTGTCCTGGAATATCCAAAACTTTGTGGCCTGTGTATTCAATTGCACCAGCTTCGTGAGTTTCAACGTGCCCAGTTCTAGCGGCAACAACCCCTTCAAATGGTTTAAGCATTGTATCAATTACAATCTGATTTGTCTGAGTTCCACCTACCAGCAATGCAACGTCTGCACCAGGAATTCCGCAAGCCTCTGCAATTTTCTTTTTAGCAGAATCGCAGTAAGCATCTGCACCATAACCGCTTAAAGCTTCCATGTTAGTTTCAACAAGGCGTTGAAGTACCTTTGGATGTGCTCCCTGAATATAATCGCTTTCAAAATTTAACATTTTAATCCTCCTGTGTTAGAAACCTAAAGCTTTAAGTTCTTTTCCTTCCATATTAAATAATGTAATTTTATGATTTTCGTAAACTGCAAAACCTGCTTCTGTTCCACCCTTTGGAAGTGAAGTTGAGCCTGGGTTACAAACAACAATTCCATCAGCATTTTTTTCAAGAACTGTTACGTGTGTATGACCGTAAAAATTAATTGCTGGAGTTGCAGCTACAACTGGTTTTTTTGCAGTTGCAGGACAACCTTCTGGAATACTTCCATCTGCACGAACTGGAGCGTAAACGTGGCCGTGACTACAGAACATCTGCACATCTTCATCTACAATCTGTACAAAATCTGCCAAAACAGAAAAATTCAATACCATCTGGTCAACTTCTGCATCACAGTTTCCACGACAGGCAAAAATTTTATCTGCCAAAGGATTCAGTAATTCAATCACCCCTTTAGGATTATGTCCTTCTGGTAAAGGATTTCTTGGACCGTGGTAAAGAATGTCGCCAAGAATTAAAAGGCGGTCACATTTAAACTGTGTAAAATAATCAACAATTTTACGGCAGGCAGTTTCAGATCCATGTATATCGGAACAGATTAAGTATTTCATATTACCTCGAAGAGTTATTTACAAAAACTCAAGATTTTTACTATTTATTTAATTCGATTATAACTGTATTCTAATAATAAGGAAATACTATGCAGCTTGAAACTGAACGCCTTATTTTACGAGAATACACTTTAAGCGATTTTAAAGCGCTTTATGAAATTCTTTCTGATGCTGAAACTATGCAGCATTACCCGGAGCCTTTCGATGTGGACCGGGTTTATGGCTGGATTAGCTGGAATATTTCCAATTATAAAAAATATGGTTATGGTCTTTGGGCTGTAGTGCTAAAAGAAACTGGCCAGCTTATTGGGGATTGTGGAATTACCATTCAAAATATTAATGGCAAGCAGCTCCCAGAAATTGGCTACCATATTAATAAAAATTTTTGGCGCAAAGGCTTTGCTAAAGAGGCTGCCAAGAAATGTCGCGACTGGATATTTGAAAATTCAGATTTTGATGCTGTATATTCCTATATGAAATACACAAATGTTGCTTCCTATAAAACAGCAATTTCGTGTGGCATGAAAAAAGTAGAAGAATATGCTGATCCAAAAAATGAAATTTCTTATGCATATGCAATTACTAGAGAAGAATGGAAAACTTTAACTGGAGATAAAAATGAGCAGATTTAAGAACCTGTGTCAGCTTTACTGGTCTTTTTTTAAGATTGGTGGCCTTACTTTTGGAGGCGGACTTACAATGCTTCCAATGCTTGAACATGAACTTGTAGATAAACGTCAGTGGATTAGCGAAGAAGATTTACTGGATTGTTACGCTATTGGTCAGTGTACACCTGGTATTATTGCGGTAAACACTGCAACTTTTGTTGGCTATAAGAGAGAAGGGGTTCTTGGTGGAATTTTTGCAACACTTGGAATGGTAAGTCCTTCTTTAATAATCATTACTTTGGTTGCTTCTGTTTTGAATGCGTTTATGGACAACGTTTATTTTCAGCATGCATTAAATGGTATTCGCGGAGTTGTTTGTGCTCTTTTAATAAATACTGTTATTAATCTTGGAAAGAAAAGTCTTAAAACTAAATTCGCATGGATTATTTTTGCAGTGATTTTACTGGTTGCTTTATTCCTTAAAGTTCCAACTGTTGTAATGGTTATTTTTGCAGCCATTGCAGGTTTGATTATGGATCAGATTACAGGAGGAAAAAAGAATGATTAATGTAAAGTTAGCTCTTACTCTTTTCTGGGAATTCTTTAAAATCGGACTTTTTGCCGTTGGTGGTGGTCCTGCAACTCTTCCATATTTAATGGAACTTACCGAACGCTTTGACTGGTTTACTATGGCCGATCTTACAAATATGATTGCCGTTAGTGAATCTACTCCAGGTCCTCTTGGTTTGAACATGGCAACTTATGTTGGTTACCAGACTATGGGTCCTTTAGGTGGAGTAATTGCTTCTATTGGCCTTGTGCTTCCAAGTTTAATAATTATTTGTATAATTGCGGCTTTCTTTGCCAAGTTTAATAAAAACCGCCGAGTTCAGGCTGCCTTTGGTGCTATTCGTCCTGCGGTTGCGGCAATTATTGCTGTTGCAGTTTATGGTATCTGCCGTGTGACTTTATTTAAAATTACTGTAGATGAAGTAACTGGCGGCAACACTTACCAGCCTGTCTGGAAGACTATTATTTTTAGTGCTATTGTGCTTGGTCTTTTGCAGTTTAAAAAGCTTAAAAAAATACATCCTTTCTTGTGGTTTGTATTTGGTGCAATTGTAGGATTAGTTTTGGTGTTCTAAATGAGTAAACGAGGATTGATTCTTGAAGGCGGTGCAATGCGCGGAATGTTCACTGCCGGTGTTTTAGATGTTTTTCTTGAAAATGGCATTGAGTTTGATGGTGCCGTTGGGGTTTCTGCTGGTGCTGTTTTTGGTTGTAATTATAAATCAAAGCAGATAGGACGTGCCATCCGCTATAACAAACGCTTTATGGGCGACAAACGTTATTGCAGCATTTCCTCGCTGATTAAAACTGGCGATCTTTTTAATGCAAAATTCTGCTACGAAACTTTGCCATATGAACTTGATCTTTTTGACTTTGAAACTTACAAGAACAATCCTTTGGAATTTCACTGTGTATGTTCAGATTTAAAAACTGGTAAGCCTGTTTATAAAATCCTTGAAGAATGCGATAAACATGGTCTTACCTGGATGCGTGCGTCTGGTTCAATGCCACTTGCTTCAAATCCTGTAGAAATTGACGGCTATACTTTGCTTGACGGTGGAATTACAGATTCTATTCCTCTAAAATATTTTGAAGATTTAGGCTACGACAAAAACGTTGTTATTTTGACTCAGCCACGTACTTACAAAAAGAAGCCAAATTCTTTAATCCCCCTTATGAAAATTATGCTTCGTAAATATCCTGCAATTGTAGAAGCTATGGCTCACCGCCACGAAATGTACAATGCAGAAACTGAATATGTTTTTGAAAAAGAAGCTAAAGGGGAAGTAATTGTAATCTGTCCGGAAGAAGATTTAAAACTTGGCCGAACAGAAAAAAATCCTGACGAGCTGCAAAGAGTTTATGATATTGGTAGGGAAGTTGGAAAAAAATACCTGACCAAAATCACAGATTTTCTTAAATAAGAATTAAGTCTTTTATAACCTGACTGGCAATAATTAAACCTGCGGCCGAAGGAACAAAAGCTGTACTTCCTGGAATATCCCGGCGGCTGGAATTATTCAACTCTTCAGAACGGGTTAGGGGAGTAATAGGTTTTTCTTTGGAATATAAAACCTTTACATCCTTAATGCCTCGTTTTTTACATTCCTGGCGCATAACCCTTGCCAATGGACAAACAGAAGTTTTTGAAATATCAGCGATTTCGAATTTAGTTGGGTCCAGTTTATTTCCTGTTCCCATGCTTGAAATTATTTTTGTATTTGCTTCTTTTGCCTGCATTATTAACTGAAGTTTTGCAGTAACTGTATCTATTGCATCAATTATATAATCGTATTTTTTAAAATCAAACATGTCTTTTGTTTCTGGAAGATAAAAACAATTGAAAGTGTTAACTTCGGCTTCTGGATTAATATCTAAAATTCTTGCCTTCATTACATCAACTTTGTATTTGCCGATTGTAGAATGAGTAGCAATAATCTGGCGATTTATATTTGTAAGGCTTACAGTGTCATTATCAATTATGTCGATGTGCTGAATTCCAGAACGAACAAGGGCCTCTACCACATAACCACCAACTCCACCAATCCCAAAAACTGCAACGTGGGCTTTATGTAATTTTTCAAGGGCCTCTGGGCCAAGTAATAATTCTGTTCGTGAAAATTGAGATAACATGCGGAAATTATAACATAAAATTACGTATTATTCTTTAAATGTGTTGTGCAAATGGAGAAATGCAGCTTAATAGCATAGTTATCTGTTCAGACCAGGCAGAATTAGCAGAAATTGAACTTCCAACCGAACGGGCTGCCGTAGGCGTTATAGAACATATTCAGAAAAATTTTACAGATATTACAATTGGCATTTAAATAACTTTTCTCTATCGAAATCCGAAAAACCATTGTATTCTATGAATACGAGGTATTTTTATGGCAAATAAAATTTGGGCCGCTACTAGCAGCGAAATTACTGAGAGAGAAATTAAAAATGCAGAATTGGCAGCAAAACTTGCCGGAGAATGTGTCGTTCTTTTGAAAAATGATGAAACTCTTCCTATAAAAAAGGGAGCTGTGGCACTTTATGGAAATGGTGCTCGCTATACAATTAAGGGTGGTACCGGCTCTGGCGATGTAAATACCCGCAGTAATACAAATGTTGAAAACGGATTAAAAGAAGGCGGTTTTGAAGTAACTACAACTGCCTGGCTTGATAGAAATGAAGCTGCCCGTAACAATGCAAAAGCAGAATTTTATAAATGGGCCGAAGCCGAAAGTAAAAGAACTGGAATTCAGCTACAGTGGGTAGTTTTTGATCATCCTTTTGGGGAACCTGAATGTATTGAAATCTCTGATGAAGATATAAAAGCTTCAAATACAGATACAGCAATCTTTGCTATTTCCCGCAATTCTGGTGAAGGTGCTGACCGTAAAAATGAAAAGGGTGATTACCAGCTTTACCCAAATGAAATGGCTAACATTAAAAAGCTGGTAGAAAATTATAAAAAAGTAATTGTAGTTTTGAATATTGGCGGCTTAATTGATATGAAAGAATTAAGCGAAATGCCAGGAATTAATTCTATTCTTTTAATGAGCCAGCTTGGAAATCTTGGAGGTCTTGTGCTTGCAGATGTTATTAGCGGTAAAGTTAATCCTTCTGGACGTTTGGCAGATTCTTGGGCTAAAGATTATATGGATTATCCTTCTTCTGCTGAATTCAGCTTTAACAATGGAAATGTGCACGAAGATTTCTATAAAGATGGTGTTTATGTTGGTTACCGTTATTTCGACAGCTTTGAAAAGAGCGTAGTTTATCCTTTTGGTTATGGACTTTCATACAGCGATTTTGAAAGTAAAGTTTTGTCTGTAACTCAGAATGGCGACAAGGTTGAGGTAAAAGTTGAAGTTCAAAATATTGGCCGATATGCCGGAAAGGATGTTGTACAGGTTTATGTTTCTGCACCGGTAAATGCTGGTGGTGTAAATCATCCTTACCAGGAATTAAAGGGTTTTGCAAAAACTTCGGAAATTAAACCTGGCGAACGGGATACTGTAACTGTTTCTATTCCATTGGTAAGCCTTGCTTCTTACAATGAAAAATGCGCTTCTTGGATTATTGGAGCAGGAGATTATGTTGTACGTGTTGGTAAAAACAGCCGCGACACAGTTGCCGCTATGAATCTTCAGATTGAAAAAGATGTTGTTATTGAAAAATGTAAAAATATTCTTCCATTAGATTGTGAAATGAAAGAAATTTCTGTGGATGTAAAAGCTTCGGCTCCTGCAAATGCAACTCTTAAAATCGACATTGCAAAAATTCCTTGCGCAGAACACAAATACCAGAATGGCCGTCCTGAAATGAAAACTTCAAAATCAGAAAAGGTAACACTCCAAGATATAATTGAAGGTAAGGCTACAGTAGAAGATATGGTAGCACAGCTTACAATTGAAGAAATGGCTACAATGTGTGTTGGTGTTTTCTATGATGATAAAAAAGACAGCGTAATTGGTTCTGCATCTTCTGTAGTTCCTGGTGCCGCCGGTGAAACTCCAAATATTTTAAGTTCTCGCAAGGTTCCTAAATTAATTTTGGCAGATGGCCCTGCAGGGGTTCGCTTGCAGCCTCACTTTAGAACAGATAAAGATAATAATTACCTTCCTGGTGGAGAAGTTTTTGGCGACCAGGTAAATCCATTTGGTCCTGCTCCAGAAGGGGCTATTGATTATTACCAGTATTGTACTGCAATCCCTATTGGTTGGGCTTTGGCTCAGAGCTGGAGTTGCGATTTAATAGAAGAAATTGGCCAAATGATAGGTAAAGAAATGGAGCTTTTTGGTGTTGATATGTGGCTTGCTCCTGCTCAGAATATTCATCGTAATCCTTTGTGTGGACGTAACTTTGAATATTATTCTGAAGATCCACTTTTAACTGGAAAAATTTCTGCAGCTATCACTCGGGGTGTTCAGAAAGTTCCTGGCCGCTGTACTACAATCAAACACTTCTGTGCAAATAATCAGGAAGAAAACCGCTACTTTGTAAATGCTCACGTTTCTGAACGGGCAATGCGCGAAATCTATCTTAAAGGTTTTGAAATTGCAATTAAAGAATCTCAGCCAATGTCGGTAATGACTTCATACAATCTTGTAAACGGCGAACATACTGCAAATAGTTACGATATTATTCAAAGTGCCTGCCGCGATGAATGGGGTTTTAATGGTGTAGTTATGACAGACTGGTTTACTTCGGTAGATTTGCCAAATATGACTAGTAAATATGAACATCACTATCCAATTTCTGCTTCAACAGGTTGTATTGCTGCTGGTAACGATTTGCAGATGCCTGGTGTTCAGAAAAATATCGACGATATTATTGAAGGCGTAAAAACTGGAAAAGAAATTGACGGTTACAAAATTACATTGGGCGATTTGCAATTCTGTACTGCTAATCTTCTTAAAGTTATGGTAAGATTGTCTCACTAATATGAAGAAAGATGATTTGTTACTGGTAATTGATATGCAGAACGTCTATAAAAAAGGCGGAAAGTGGGAGTGCCTTGATACTGAAGGGGCTGCTGCTAATATCAATAAGATTATAGATTCTGGAATGGAAAATGTAATTTTTACCAGATTTATTGCAAATGAAGAAAATCCAAGTGGCGTATGGAAAGATTACAATGTGAAATACGCCGCTGTAAATGCCGACATTTATGCTAACCAGATGGTAGAGGAATTGTCGGCACCTTTGAAAAAATTTCCTCTATATACAAAGGGAGTTTATTCCTCTCTTGCAATTCCAGAGGTAATGGCCGTTGCAAAAAAAGCTGGTAGGGTTGTTGTTACTGGAGTGGTGGCAGAATGCTGTGTTCTTTCTACAGTGCTAGCTTTAATGGATGAAGGAATTTACGTTGTGTATTTAACAGACGGAGTTTCTGGCTTGGACGTGCCTAAAGAGGAAGCGACAAAATTAATTTTTTCAGGGTTAAGTCCTCTTCATGTTTCAATGATGACAACTGCAGATTACCTTAATGAATAAAATGTTTGTCGACTTTCATACGCACCTGGATTGCTACAAAACTGAAGAACTTTTTCCACAACTTGCAAAGTTTAATGGGATAATTGTTACAGCTTCAATGGATGTGCATTCTTACAAGAAAAATTTGAGCATTCGGGAATGGGCAAGGTCGCATGGGGGTAGGGTAGAGGTGGTGCCAACTTTTGGTGTGCACCCTGCAAAGGTGAAAGAGGTACTTTCCAAATCTTCTGATTTGAGATGCTTTGATGAATTTTGCAATGCCTCCCCATTAATCGGCGAAATTGGCATGGATTTGTGCTGGTATAAAGACGCTACTGTTGAACAGCAAGAGACGGTTTTTCGGTATTTTTTACAGCACTGTAACCAGCACGAAAAATTTTGCGTTATTCATACAAAAGATGCAGAAAAACAGATTTCTGAAATTCTAAAAGATTATCCAAAGGTAAAGCCTATTATTCATTGGTACGATGGTCCAGAAGATATTTACCGGGAATTTATTTCACGAGGTTATTATTTTACTTTCGGTTGTGAAACTTGCCGGTCTAAGCATATACAAGACCTGCTTAAAATTACGCCAAGGGAAAAACTTCTTGCCGAAACAGATAATCCGGAATCAGAACCATGGCTTGGTGGTAATGACAATTCTGTAAATCTTATAGAACGGGTTTATGCAGATATTGCAATGGCAACGGCCGTACCGGTAAATGAAATGCAAAATATTCTAAATAATAATGCAAAGAAAATTCTGGCTAAAACGTTTTAGTTGTTTAATTATATAAAAATTTTTATTTTCAAATAACTTTATTAGTTGTATAATAAAACTATGGAATTATCAATTAATAAAGTTAACGACGAAGTAATCACTAATGTAAAAAAAGCTGCGTGCTCAAAAGAAACTATTCATATTTCTACATTTTCTATTTCCCGTGAAGATGAAGAAACCATCAACAATATTTTGCTTGCCATTTTAGAAGCAACAGATCAGGCTCATTTAATGAGTTATCTTTCGTACAGTGTTTTGGAATTATTGGCAAATGCAAATAAAGCTAATGCAAAACGTGTATATTTTGCAGAGAAAAAATTAGATATCAATAATCCTGAAGATTACAAAGAAGGTATGCTTACTTTTAGTACAGAAATTACTGTAAATAAAAAGCATTTCCAGGAACTTAGTGAAGCACAGAATATGTATATCAATCTTGATATTAAGACTGATGATAACATTTATATAGAAGTAACAAATAAAGCTCAGCTTACAGATATTGAATTAGAACGTATCAACGAAAAGTTGGAACGTGCCAAAATCTATAAATCTATGGATGAAGCTCTTACAGATATTGATAAGACAGAAGGTTCAGGACTTGGCTTGATTATTATTGTTCTTATGCTTAAACAGCTGGGCCTTGGTCGTGAAAATCTTACTTTCGAAAGTTCGGCTGGAGTTACAAAATTCTCTATCACAATCCCAGCCGATACAATTGAAGGTATTTAATTTTATTCTCCGCTAAGTGCAACTACAGGGTCAAGTTTAGAAGCACGAATAGCAGGGTTTAATCCGAAGAAAATACCTACAAAAACACTAAAAACAAAGGCTATAATGCAGGCATTCGTATTTATTATGAATGCCTGTTTTTGTACATACTCAATAGCAAGACTGATTATTATTCCAATTATAACGCCAATAAAACCGCCAATTAAGGTAATACTTGCAGATTCAACAAGGAACTGCTGGCGAATGTCGGAAGGAGCCGCTCCAAGTGCCTTTCGAATACCGATTTCCTGCTTACGTTCAGTTACAGTTACAATCATAATATTCATAATTCCAATACCACCAACTAAAAGCGAGATGGCGGCAATAGCACTAAGCATCATACTTAATGTATTTGTAATTTCGCTCATCTGGTTCAGCATAGATTGCATTGAAGTTACGCTAACTGCATAAGAACTGTTTGCTTTGTTTGTACAATATGCAGTAATAGTATTTACCAATTCGGCAGCTTTTTCGTTTGAAGTAGCTTGAACCATTATTGTGTCTGCAGCAGGGTTTGGTCTTACTTTTTTAGAATAGAAACCGCGAGGAATATATGCAGCACCGTTTTCCATACCGGTAGTTTCTTCTTTTAATACGCCTATAATTTCAAATCCAAAAGTAACTTTACCTATAACAAGTTTTATGTGTTGTCCAACAGCATCTCCGGCAGGGAAAAAGTCTTCTGCAGTATCGTGGCTCAAAATGATTTTTTGAGTTCCTTCTTCATTGTCTGTAACGTTGAAGAATTCTCCAGATTCAAGTTGTTTGCTGTACATTTCCAAATAGCCTGTTTCAATTGCAGAACAATTAACCGAAGAAGAAGATTCGCCGTAGGCTAGGGTTGCACTAAGGTTGTTTTTATACCAGATTTTTTCTATATCTTCTATATTATTAAACAATTCATCTCTAAATGTGTCGTTGAATGTAATAGATGCAGAACGGCCTCTTGTCATACGGCCACCAGAAATGCTTACTACATCAAGGCCAGCTGTACCAAAAGTATTTGCAACCTGTTTAGTAGAACTGCTACCCATACTGGTGATTACAATAACAGAGGCTACACCAATAATTACACCAAGTAATGAAAGAAATGTTCGTGTTTTATTACGTCGAAAACTCTGAAGTGCGTACAAAAAATCTTCTAACATTTTAAGCCTCCTGTTGAATTAATCCGTCGAAAATACGGATGCAGCGTTTCATTGAAGCACCAATTCCAGGGTCGTGGGTAACGATGATAATTGTGGTATCTTTTTCTTCGTTAATCTTACGGAAAAGCTCCATAACCTGTTTACCGGTTTTAGAATCAAGGGCACCAGTTGGTTCATCTGCAAGCAGAATTTTTGGAGAAGTAGCCATAGCTCTTGCAATTGCAACGCGCTGTTTTTGACCACCAGAAAGTTCATGAGGTCTGTGATTCATTCGTTCGGCAAGACCTACCGATTCCAAAGCTTTTTCTGCAATTAATCTGCGTTCCGATTTTTCTATGTGCTGATATTTAAGAGGTAACATTACATTTTCAAGCACAGTCATTGCAGGAATAAGATGATACTGCTGGAATACGAACCCAATTGTCTGGTTTCGCAAAATTGCCAGTTCTTTTTCTGACATTTCTGAAGTAAGTTTTCCATTTATTTCAACTTTTCCAGAAGTAGGGCGATCAAGGCACCCAATCATATTCATACAAGTCGATTTACCAGAACCCGAAGGGCCCATAATTGCCAGGAATTCTCCCTGCTTAATTTCAAAACTGACACCTTTAAGAGCCTGAACCTCATTATCGCCCATCATATAGGTTCTGACTACGTTTTCTATTTTTACTACTGTTTCACTCATTACAATTCCTTAACGAGGTGGCATTCCTCCGCCCATTTGCATACCGCCAAAGTTGCCGCCATTATTGCCATTGTTGTTTCCAGATCTGTTGTTGCCACCATTTCCGTTGCTGTTGCCTCCAGCGTTACGGTTTCTATTCTGCCCAGATTTTTCTTTAGACTGCTGGAGTAACATTTCGCCACCCTTAAGACCTTCCAAAATCTTTACATTATCTCTGCCGTAAGGAACTACTTTTACAGAACGTTTTTCGTTTCCTTTTGCCAATACAACGTATGCATCTTTGTCTTCGTAACCAATTGCATATCTGCTAACAATAATGTTATCCACAGGTTTTTCTATCTGAATTTTACCTGTGAAAGAGAAATAAGGAAGAATTACTTCAGGATATTCATCAATTCGGATTTTTGCTTTTACAATAGTTGCACCACGTGATGTAAGTTCACCAATTGCAGGCCAGCTTTCTACATAGCCCATTACAGTTTTATCATAGGCAGAGAAGGTAAGTTCTACATCTTGTCCTTTTTTCAGTTTGGCAACGTCTTTTTCTGTAATCTCCACTTCTGCAGTAAGGTAATCAATATTTACGATTGTTCCTACAGAATCTTTTGCTTCAAGGGAATCGCCAACAGCAACATCAAGGTCTGCAATAACACCGTCAAAAGTTGCAACAACCTTTCGGTCTTCAATCTTTTGTAGCAGCGACAAACGTTGAGTTTCTTTAAGGGTAAGTTCTCTTGCAGATCCTGAAATACGTGTTGTTGCCATGTCGTAATCGTGTTTAGCAAGGTTATACTGCTCTGTTGTATCATCTAGCTGAAGAATAACGTCGCCTTTTTTTACATGGTCGCCGGCCTTTACGTAAACAGCCAAAACTGTACCAGCAGAGCGAGCCTGCAATGTCTGTTCCTGAGCCGCTGCAACAGTTCCCGAAATTTCGATTATATTTTCATATTTTTCAACTTCAACTTTGTAAACATTGTTCATAGTATCAGTTGGTTTATTCATTACCTTGCGGAGTACAACTAACCCAACTGCAATTACGGCTAAAGATGTAGCACAGATAATAATTACTTTTATTCTTTTTTTCTTTGTCATTTTAATTCTCCTGATCTTCAACAAACATTGTTACAATGTTGTCGTTATATATAATGAAATCAATTGCATTAATAATCTTTTTTACGGCATATGATCTGGAATTAATTCTGGCAGAAATATATTCACTTTCAGAAATTAGTCCCTGCTTATACCAGTTTGCCATATCTTTTTCTAGCACAGCATACATTTCGTATGATTCATCATTTGTTTTTTTAGTCCAATTCAAGTCCGAAAGACTTTGTTCATAATCTACAATCTTTGTTTCATAATTGTTGCGGGCAGTTTCAATGGCTAATAATTCCTGTTCTTCATTCAGTTGTTGTGTCTGGTTATTTATTTTGTTCAGACGGAATGTATTTGGGTTGAGAGTTGCAGATAAAGTAATAGCAGGAGATGAAGGATTGTTAGTTGGAATGCTAACTCCAGCTCCTAAACTAAGGCCACCAGTTTTTGAATTAAGGCCAGCGTCAATTGAAGTAGTGTTTGCAGCATCATTAAAATCGCCAAAAGTTACGCCGCCATTAGCACTAAGTGTAAAGTTTTTGTTAGTCTGACGTTGTAAACTGTTTATTTTATTTGTCCAAAGAGCACTTTCAACTTCTGTATATTTATCTGCATCGAAACTGTGAATATCAATTGGATCAATGTAGGTAATATCTTTTGGAACAAGATTAAAGAAATCTTCATTTTCATTAATTGAAATGTCGTAGCCACATTTTTTGTAGAAGACAATGTATGAATGGATTAAAGATCGTTTTGAGGTTTCCAAATCGTGTTCGCCAGATACTACACGCATTTGTGCAAGGCGGTATGTAGACGAACTAGAAGAATAGCCCTGAGCCTTTGTTTTTTCAAAATCTATTTTGTTCTGGTAAAGAGTTTTTTCAAGACTGATTAAGGAATTAGTAGAATTTAACAATCCTTTTAATTCTGTATAAAAAGCTTTTTCTGTATTAATTGCCTGATTGCGTAATTTGCGGGTTGCTTCTTCTAAAGAACGTTCAGCTTTCATAATAGAGATTTTTCTAGAAAGGCTGGTAGAGCTAATAAGATCTACAGAAGCGCTTATGGAAGTGTTTTCTATAGATGAATTGCAATTTTTGTAATTGTAATTAGAAGATGCAGTAACAGAAAGATTCGAAGCTTCTGGTATGGTTGCTTTTACCGAAGGTTTTACATTTACAGAAGCGCCATTTTCGTCTGTGCGGATTGTAATGTTTCCTGTTGAAAGGGAGATATCAAATCCGTTGCTTATTTTTGTTGAGTCTAACGAAAGTTGTGCCTTTTGGGCTTCAATTGCGTTTTTCTTAAGGTCATTGTCGTTTTCTAAATAAGACAGTAATAAATCGCTGGTTGGAACAGGTTCAAAACTGTAGGCAGTATTAGAAAAAGAAACGAACAATGCGGTCAGACATAAGTAGATTTTTAACTTTTTCAATCTTTTCTCCATAATCATTTTATATATTAAATATACTATAAATAAGGACCATGCAAATTAATTTCATATTAAAATAATGTTAGAGTTTTCTAAGAAATAAATAGACATTGCAAATTCTAATTCTAGTTTTGTAATGACATATAGAAACACTTATGCTATACTAACACTCACATTTTATAAAAAACAGGAAGCACAAAATGAAAGACGTATCCAAATTGATCGGTTACCGCCCAGATATTAAAGTTGTAGATGCCACATTACGTGATGGCGGACTTGTAAACGATTTCTACTTTCCAAAAGGATTTGAAAAAGCTTTGTATGAAGCAAACATTAAAGCTGGTGTAGATTATATGGAATTCGGTTATAAAGCCGATAAAGACTTATTCGATGTAGATAAATTTGGACCATGTAAGTTTTGTGATGATGAATTTATTTGGAAAACAATTGGAGAAAAAAATCCAGATTTGAAAATTGCTGCAATGGCAGACGTTGGCCGTTGTAACTACAAACGCGACATTATTGACCGCAAAGACAGCCCAATCGATTTGATTCGTGTTGCCTGCTATCTTAAACAGATTCCAGCTGCAATTGAAGTAATCGAAGATTGTCATAACAAAGGTTACGAAACTAGCTGTAATATTATGGCTCTTTCTACAGGTCAGGAAAATGACATTAAGGCTGCTTTGGATATGATTGGTCAGTCATCGGTAGATGTTATTTACATCGTAGATTCATATGGTTCAATCTACCCAGAAGAAATGGCTCGTGTTTGTGACTTGTTTGGTGAATTTTCAACAAAATACAACAAAAAACTTGGTATTCATGCACACGATAACCAGAAACTTGCTTTTGCAAACACAATTGAATGTGTTGGTGACGGCGTAGACTTCCTTGATGCAACATATATGGCAATGGGACGTGGAGCTGGTAACTGTTCTATGGAAAACTTGCTCGGATTCCTTAAAAATCCAAAGTATAACATTTACCCTGTAATTCAGTTCCTTGAACAGTATATGAAACCAATGAAAGATTCTGGTGTAGTTTGGGGTTACGATACTCAGTACTTGCTTACTGGTATTTTGAATCAGCACCCAAGAACTGCTATTGAATTTACAAAAAATAATAGAAAAGATTATACTAATTTCTACAAGGAAATTACTTCTCAAGAATAAGAATTAATATTTCTTCTATATACAGGAAGATTTTTCTATACATTTTTAAAATATGCGATAAAATAGATTGTACAGGAAGGAGTACAATCTATTTTTTTTTATGAAGAGTAAAGTAGTACAACGACGTTCAACAGTTCTCATAATTGACAATAATGAAAATACTGTTGCTGAATTAACAAGAATGCTTTCTCCTCATGTCGCTGTAGTTGCAGTTAGAGATGGAAAACAAGGAATTGACACCTTGCGAATGGGAGTTTCCAAAATTTCTGCAGTTATTATGTCTGGTAATTTGCCAATACCAGATAAATTTGAATATCTCCATATCATTCATAACGACAATATTCTTAAATCAATTCCTGTTATAGTTTGTACCGATTCAGCAGACCCATACGAAGAAGTTTGGCTCGACTATGGTGCTGTTGATTACATTGTAAAACCTTTAAAAGAACGTCTTGTTGTAGAACGAGTTAAAAATATTATTCGTTTAAAAGAAACTGCATCTGTCCTTGAATCTTTGGAATACGATGAACTTACAGGTCTTTTAACAAGACAGGCCTTTATTCATCACGCAACATTGTATGTAAATCGTGCTCCAGAAACCCAATACTGTATTCTTGGTGTTGATGTAGAAAATTTTAAATTAACAAATACTCTTTATGGCGAAGAAAGATGTGATAACTTCCTTGCCTACATAGCAGGACGATTTATTGGAACATTGGAAACTGGGTTTGCCGGTCGTTTTGGTGGAGACCAGTTTGTTGCCATGTTCGAAATGAGGCCTCATATTACAACCGAATATATTCAGAAGTTCATGGAAGAAATTCTTGCTTCTGCACCTTTGCCTCACCAAACTGTAAAAATTGGTGTTTATGCTCCAATTGATACTTCTTTGCCAATTGTACGTTGTTGCGACAGAGCCTTCCTTGCCATTCGCGAAGTAAAAGGTTCTTATGGTAAAGACATTGTTTATTATGAAGACAGAATTCAGCAGCAGCTTTTAAACGAACAACGCATTATAGAAAGCATGGAAAAGGCTTTGGAAGAAGAACAGTTCAAGGTTTTCTATCAGCCAAAGCATGAAACTGTAACAGGAAAAATTGCCGGTGCCGAAGCGCTTATTCGCTGGGAACATCCGGAATATGGTTTTATGTCTCCTGGTCAGTTTATTCCTTTGTTCGAAAAAAACGGCTTTATTACAAAAATTGACTCATTTGTAATGAAGAAGGTTTGCAGCGATATTGTTTCATGGCAGAAAGACGGCGTTCCTATTGTTCCTGTTTCTGTAAATATTTCTCGCCGCGACTTCTTTGAGCAGGATTGGATTGATAATAATTTAAAACTCATAGATGAAATGGGAATTGACCATTCATTAATTCACATGGAAGTTACTGAATCTATGTATTCTGAAAGAGTTGAATACATTATTGAACAGGTTAAAAAGGTTCAGGAACTTGGCTATATGATTGAAATGGATGATTTTGGTTCTGGCTATTCTTCTTTGGGACTTCTTTCAACTTTCCCTTTAAATATTATTAAGCTTGATATTAGTTTTGTTCGTCATATTGATGTAAATCAAGTCGTTATAGAAAATATTATTAAAATGGCTCATAGCATGGGCTTTTTAACTGTTGCCGAAGGTGCAGAAACTAAAGAAGAATTTAAGATTCTTAAAGATCTTGGCTGTGACTTGATTCAAGGTTACGTATTCTCTAAGCCTCTTTCTTCTGCAGATTATGAACGCTATTTACGTCATAATGCCTGCACTTTGGAACCTTTGTCTGCTCAGCTTTCGTTGGCTTCGAATGGTCAGATTAATGATGCACTTTTAATGGCTGCCAGCGAAGTTGCAGAAGGAATTCCAGGAGGCTTCTTTACATACCATGCAGATGGAAATGGCGAAGTTATTGCATTCAATAATGAAGGCTTGAAATTATATGAATGTAAAAATGGTGCCGACTTCCGTAACTTTACAGGAAACCGTTTTGATGGAATGATTTTTGCAGACGATTTGCAGTTTGTAAAAGCCAGTATTAATGAACAGCTTAACGAAAAAAATAATTTATTCTCCCTTGAATATAGAATTCAGTGTAAAAACAGCAAAATTAAATATGTTCGCGCATACGGTCGCGTTGTTCAATCCGATAAATTAGGAAGTATTTGTTATATATTCTTAAACGACTGTACAGAAGAACATAATAAGTTAATCGAAGAAAAGAAGATTAACGAAGTTATTCAGGGTATTAGCCAGACCTACAGTTCAATTTTCCTTATAGACTTTGAAAGCAAAAAGCTTACTCCTTATGCTTTAGACAATGATGTTCAACAGATTAGAGGCGAACTCTTTAATAATGTTAATAACTATGAAGAGTTTATTTCTATTTACCTTGATAATTGTGTAAAAGCAGAAGATGTGGAATTGATGCGAAATACTGCATCTATTGAAAATATTAAAAAAGAATTGGAACAATCGCAGCGTTATAACTTTACATACAGATTAAAAGAGCCTATTAAGAATATGGGGCTTGTAGAAATGTCTATTCGTAAATTAAAGGACGAAAACAGTTCTAACCGCGCGGTTATTACATTTAGACCTATAGCTAAAAGCCGTATTAAGCTTGAAACAGAAAAAAATGTTTCCCTTATGGAAGAAATTGAGCAGCATGCACGTCTGGAAGAAGATTACAAACTTGATTTAAAACGTGCTATAAATAAGGCCGAAGTTGCAAATAAAGCTAAAAATATCTTTATTGATAACATTACAAAGCAGTTGCTTATATTATTAAATAATCTGGTTGCAGACTTGCATTTTGCTAGAGAAAATATTGATAATAAAGATGAGCTTTTAGTTGGGCTTGATAAAGTACAAAATTCTCAGGAAAAGCTTTCTTTTACAATCAACAATATTATTGAACTTTCAAAAACAGAAAGTGGAAATTTAACTATTAATGAAGTGCCTGTTGATATGACAGGTGCTGTAGAAAAATTACTTTGTGTTATAAAAGAATTAGCTGATGCAAAAGATATAAAACTTGAAACCTGGTATGAAGTTTCTAATCCTTATTTTTACCAAGATGTGGCTCATACTGCAGAATTTGCCTGTGAAATCTTGTTTAATGCAGTAAAGTACACTCCAGTTGGTGGAAAAGTTTCATTTGGGATGCGCCAGCTTCCTGGAAATTCTGCTGATGAATGTATAATTGAATTTACATGTAAAGATACTGGAATCGGAATTTCACAAGAATTCCTGCCAAAGGTATACGATCGTTTTAGTCGCGAAGAAAATAAGCTAAATGATGAAATTCCTAGCCCTGGAATTGGCCTTACAATTGCAAAGAATATAATTGACCTTATGAATGGAACAATCGAAATTAATTCTGAACCTGGTAAAGGAACAGAAGTAAAAGTTCTTTCAACTCATCGCTTTGCAAAGAAGGAAGATACAACTTCTGAAGGTGCGTACATTTCTGCAACACTTAAAAATACTAAGAATTAATTATTTTCTGTGCCGCTTCAAGTACTAGTTTTTTTAGTTCTGGTGGATTCAAAACTTTTGCCGCCCCTGCAAATTGCAGTACCCATCTGGCAGCCTGCTCCAGTTGATTTGTTTCAAAAGAAAGATAAACTGTTCCGTCTGGATTTTCCCGCAATTCCTGATTTTTATGCCACTCGCGTTCCATTACATAAGTTTTAATTTTCTGCTCAAATTGAATTTCAATTTTTACCTTTCGTTCTGTACTGTTGTAGATTCCAAATTCAGGGTCAATATGTTGGGTAAGTTTAAAATCAGGTGAGATTTTGAACACTCGTTCTATCATTCTTGCAGTGTCTATTCGAGGCATTGCATAAGTTCGAATTGCATTTGAAGTGTGAGAGTACCCTAAAACATACCAGCTGCCCTGCTGACAGATAATATGATATGGATCAAAAAGTCGTTTTTCGTATGTAGTGTCGGCAGCAGCCTTATACTGTAACTCCAATGTTCTATGAGTTTTGGTTGCCTTTAAAATGGTGTCAAAAATACCTTCTTTAAGGTATGTAGTTGGTTCAGAAATAAAATGAACCTCGTTGTTTATAAGTGAAGAATCTACACTGATATTGTCTGGAAGCATATCCATAATCTTTGTCATAATATTCTTGAACGATTCTTCCAATGGAGTATTTTTGTATTGTTCCAGCATAGGGAATAAAGTAGAAAGAGTTAAAAGTTCTCCTTCTTTTAGCATTACATTCTGAATAAAAAAAGTATTGTCGGAATAGTAGTAACCATTACGTTTAAAATCGAACTCGATAGGAGCCATATATGTATCGCGTAGAACATCAATGTAACGGCAAACGGTACTACGGCTTAATCCCCATTCAGCTTTAAAAGTTTGCGCATTTGGATATTCACCGTTACGAATGGCTTTATCCATCTCCATAAGATAGTAGAGAATATGTGGAGATTCATGTTTTTGACCTGCCATAACTGTTCCTTATAATTTATTAAATAGATATTAAAATAAGAATATCATGAAATTTTGCAAAAGTATAATGTGAATTCTTACTTGGAAGATATGTAAAATTACAGTAAATCTATTGAAATGAGTTGTTATTATCTTTATAATCATCCATAATGACATTATCTGTAAATATGTCAATTATATAAGTAGGGATGTTATATGGTTTTTTCAGCTGAATATACAGTTCCAAAAATGATAAAAGATTCTGCACGTGATTTTGCAGAATTACCTGCTCAGCAAGTTCGCCAGAAAGATGGAACTTTTATTCCTGTTTTCTACAGAGATATGTTCCAGAATGCACTTGATTTTGGTGCAGCTTTAATTAGTCTTGGTGTAAAACGTGAACAGCCTGTAGGACTTATTGCAGATAATCGCGAAGAATGGCTCGATGCCAGTGTTGGTATTATGTCTATTGGTGCTTTTGATGTACCACGTGGATGTGATGCTACTCCAGATGATCTTGAAAAAATTCTTTCTATAACAGAATGTAAAATTGTAGTTACCGAAAATGTTAATCAGGTAAAAAAACTTATTGGTTTAAAAGAAAAACTTCCTTGGCTTGAAACAATTGTTAGTTTTAACAGCGACATGAAGCCAGAAGTTGCTGCAGAAATTGAAGCAAAAAAAGTCAAATATATTACTTTTAAGGAAATGATGGCCATTGGTAAAAAATGGCGAGTAGATAATCCTGGTGTTGTTGAAGGAGAATTAGAAAAAGGTAAGGGCGATGATATTGCTACAATTATCTTTACTTCAGGAACAACTGGTAACCCTAAAGGGGTAATGCTTACACATTCAAATTTCCTTATTCAGCTTGATGAGTGTGTTGAGCGTATGTACATGTTCCCTGGTCAGGCTTGTTTAAGCGTTCTTCCTGTATGGCATGTTTTTGAGCGTGAAATGGAATACATTGTTTTGGTTCAGGGTGGTTCAATCTGTTATTCAAAACCAATTGTTTCAATCATTCTTGCCGACCTTAAAACTCTTAATCCTTCAATGTTCCCAACAGTTCCTCGTGTTTTTGAAGCGTTGAAAGATACAATTGTAAAAAAACTTCGTAAATCTAGTAAATTAATAGATACTTTCTTCGACTTTTTTATGAATGTTGCAATTATTCATAAATCTATGGAACGAAGAATGTTTGGTCAGTATCCAAGTTTTACAAGTTATAAAAAGCCTTTGTGGTGGATTTTATTTGTAATTCCATGGACATTAATGTGGCCGTTATATGGTCTGGGGTACTTCTTTATTTTTAGAAAGATTAAAGCTTGCTTCGGTAAAAACTATGTAAGTGGAGTTACTGGTGGCGGTGCATTCCCTAAAAAATTGGACGAATTCTATTGGGTTACTGGTGTAAAACTTATAGAAGCTTATGGTCTTACAGAAACAGCGCCAATGGTTGCTATGAGACCTTTTGCATGCCCTGTATTCAGAACTATTGGTTCTTCTATCCGTCATGTACAGGTTCGTATTGTTGACCCAAATGACGGCTTTGTTCTTGGTAGAGGAAAGCAGGGGGTACTTCAGGTAAAAGGTCCTACTGTTATGAAAGGTTATTACAAGCGTCCTGATTTAACAGAAAAGGTTATTAACCCAGACGGTTGGTTCGATACTGGTGACCTTGCAATTATGACAATTCATAATGACATTCAGATTAAAGGTCGAATTAAAGATACTATTGTATTAAATAATGGTGAAAACCTTGAACCTGTTCCTATTGAAGCAAAACTGGCTGAATCACGTTTTATTGCTCGTGCAGTTGTAGTAGGCCAGGATCAGAAATATTTAGGTGCTTTACTGCTTGTTGATATTGAAGAACTTAAAAACTATGCAGAAGAATATGGTATTGCCTACGATTCTTTTGACGACTTCCTTGAAACAGAACAGGTACAGCGCCTTTTTGAGCAGGAAATTTCTGCTTTAATTAATACTAAAAACGGATTTAAAGCGTTCGAACAAATTAATAAATTCGTGCTTCTTACAAAACCTTTTGAAATTGGTGTAGAACTTTCGGCTAAACAGGAAGTAATGCGCTTTAGATTTGCTCAAATTTATAAAGAGCAGATTGATTCAATGTTTGAAGAAGAAAAATAAGTTTTACCACACCTGAATAGCGCCAGTTATTGGGTGTGTGTAAATTTCAAATCCTTTTCCGTAAATTTCTTCAATATTTTCTGGTGTTATTGTTTGCGCCGGGGTTCCCAAAATTATTCCGCTGCGGTCTTTCTTTAAAAAGATTATATTATCTGCATATGTGGTTGCCAAATTTATATTGTGAATAGAAATGCAGATAGTTTTTCCCTGCTGGCAAAGCTCTTTTAATAATTGCAATAATTCCTTCTGGAAGTTTAAATCCAAACCTGCCAAAGGTTCATCTAAAAAGATATATGGAGTTTGCTGGGCTAAAGAACGTGCAATTCGGAAACGCTGTAATTCACCCCCAGAAAGCTTGGAAATAGGGCGGTTTTGCATTTGTGTAAGGTCCAGTGCTTCTAAAACTTCGTCTACAATTTTTGAATCTTCTGCTGTCTGGTTTTCGTACCACTTTTGGTGAGCGTAACGTCCATTTTCTACCAGCTTACGGGCGGTTATTTCCCAGGCATTAGTTTCATTTTGAACCAGAAAGGAAAGTTGCTTTGCTTTTTCTTTTGCAGATTGAGTTAAAATCTCCCTACCACCTAGCATTACCCTTCCATCCACTTGCAAGGTCCCCGGAATTATTCCTGCCATTATAGAAAGTAAAGTTGATTTTCCGCTACCATTTACGCCACAAAGGGCCGTTATCTGGCCTTCGGGCAAGGTAAAACTTATGTTTGAAAAAACTGTAGAATTTCCTTTTTTATTTTTCCATGCTGCAGAAAGATTTTTTACTTCAAACATTGCTATCTCCTCGTAGAACAAAAATAAAGAATGGCACTCCTATAAGGGAAGTTATAATTCCCACTGGAATTTCTGAAGGAGCAATAACAGTGCGGGCAATAGTATCTGAAAGTAAAAGGAGAACAGCGCCTCCAATCATGCTTAATGGAATTAATTTATAATGATCGCTTCCAAATAATTTTCGAATGATATGAGGAGAAATTAAACCTACAAAAGAAATAATTCCGCCAGCACAAACTGCACAGGAGGTTGCAAGGCTTCCTGCTATAAGTACAAATATTTTTGTTAAAAGAAGATTTAGACCTAATGAAAGGGCCGTTTTTTCACCGCTGCCAAGAAGGTTTAAATTTTTTGCGCATAAAAGCAGCATTATTAAAGCCAGAATTCCTGGAATTATGAGAAAGTAAAATTCGTCCCAGCCTTTGCCGTTAAAGCTTCCCATTGTCCAAGCGTAGATGGAATGTAAATCTTTCTGGCGTACCATAAGTAAAATTGAACAGATGGAAGATAAAAAAGTGCCAATGGCAGTGCCGGCAAGTAAAAGTGTAACACTGGAGCTGCGGCGTAAAATCAGGGAGAAAACAAAAACTAAGGCTCCTGCTCCAAGTCCACCAAAAAAGGCAAAAACAGAAATAGGACTTAAATATTTAAATGTAAAAATTGAAGTAAAAGAGAATAAGCCGGAAAGTAGGGCGCCTAAAGTGGCCCCAGAGGATATGCCAAGGATTCCTGAATCGGCTAAAGGGTTTCTAAAAAATCCCTGGAAAACAGCACCGGCGCCGCCAAGTAATGCTCCGCACATAATGCAAAGTAAAATTCTTGGGAGCCGGATGTCGAATAAAATAATCTTTTCGAAGCGCTTAAGATTTCCCTGAAAAAAAGCCAGTATAGAAATCTTTTGAGCTCCAAGAAATAGAGCCAGCGCTACCGAAAGAAAGAGGCATAATATCAATAATAGAAATTTGCCTGCCTTATTCATAAAGAACAGCGTTAAGTTCCTTGATTGCATCAAAAATGCGTGGACCTGGACGAGAGTAAATGTCTGCGTTGAAAATAAACACTTTGTTATTTTTAACAGCAGAAATAACATCCCAGCCACGGCGAGCTTTAACTGCATCTGCTGCAATAAAACTGTCGCTTGGAATCATAATACAAGTTGGGTCTGCAGCAATAATTGATTCTTCACTTACAACTGGGTAACCCTGTGTTTCCTGAGCAAAAATGTTTTCACCACCGGCAAGCATAATTACATCATTGATAAATGTTGGACCACCAGCACTCATGTAAGGGTCGTACCAAACTTCCCAGTAAACTTTAGCAGTTCCATTTTTCTTCTGGAGAGTTGCGTTCTTTTTCTGAATAGCTTTAAGCTGATTGTTGTATTCTTTTTCCAATTTTGCGCCTTCTTTTTCGTGACCTGTTAAAGTTGCAAGGCGTTTTACTTCAGCTACTACTTCATTAATAGAAGTTGCATCTGAAACATAGAAAGGAATGCTGTATTTTTCCAAAGTTGGAATAAGATAATCATGCATGCCGCTGTAAAGAATTACAAAATCTGGATCGTAAGAAAGCAAAGTTTCTACGCTGATTGAAGAGCCGCCGAACTGTCCAAGAACAGGAAGCTTTGTTGCTTCTTCTGGGTAGTTACAAACGTCAGTTACAGCTACAATCTGTGAGCCAGCGCCTACCTTGTACAAAATTTCTGTTGATGCAGCACCAAGGGAAATAATGTGTTCAGGTTTAGCCTGTAATACAACGGTGTTAGATTTTCCATCAATTGATGAAACCGGATACTTCTGTGCCCACAAAGAAGCACTTAAAACTAAAAACAAGGCAATAACAATTTGTTTAGATAATTTATTAAAATTTAATTTCATACTATAATTATATAGATTTTTTAGGAAAAGTAGAATGAAAATAAGTGAAATTTTAAAACAGAATAAACCTAGTCTTTCTTTTGAAGTATTCCCTCCAAAAACTGATACTGTTTATGAGTCGGTTGCAAAGGCAGTAGAAGAAATTGCCGATTCAAAACCTTCTTTTATGAGTGTAACTTACGGTGCCGGTGGTGGAACAAGTAATTATACAGTTTCAATTGCAGAGAATATTCAGAAAAGCAAAGGGGTAATTTCACTTGCCCATCTTTCTTGTATTTCTTCTACAAAAGATTTAGTTCATTCCCAGCTGATTAAATTACGTGATGCAGGTATTGAAAATATTCTTGCTCTCCGTGGCGATATTCCTGAAGGTATGTCTACAGAAAACTTAGATTACAGATATGCCAGCGACCTTGCAGCAGAAATCCGCGATTTTGGCGGCTTTTGTATTGGTGGTGCTTGCTATCCAGAAGGTCATCCAGATTCAGTAAATCAGAACGATGATATTGAAAACATGAAAAAGAAGATTGATGCTGGTTGTGAATTCCTTACAACTCAGATGTTCTTCGATAATAATATTCTTTACAGCTATTTATATAAGCTTAAAATGCATGGAATTGATTTGCCAATTATTCCAGGAATTATGCCCGTTACAAGTGCCAAGCAGATTCCTCGTATTACAAAACTTTCTGGCTGCTGTTTACCACCTCGTTTTAAATCTATTGCAGACCGTTTTGGTGATGATACAAATGCCATGACTCAGGTAGGAATTGCTTACGCTACAGATCAGATTATTGATTTGTTTGCCAACGGCATAAATCACGTTCACGTTTATACAATGAATAAACCGGAAGTTGCTAAGAAAATTCTTGAAAATCTTTCTTACATTGTAAAGTAGGGTGCGCCCCCGAAATGACTTTTTCATCAGTTTTTGTAGATAAGTTGGACTCGAGCCTGCTGGAACCAGATTACAACGAAGTGTTCCGCTACATGGGTTATAGTTTAAAAGACCGTACAGAACTGATTGATGAAGTAAGACCTATAGTTTATGAGGTAGTTCCAGAGTTGCGTAAATTTCTGACTCCTCAGGCGGTGTATGTAAGTTTTCCGTTGAAAATTGAAAATGATGTTTTGTATTTTGAGGAGCATCAGGTTCGCAGTAAGGAACTTGCAAGGTACCTTCGCCAGTGTTCTGCAATTTATCTTTTTGCGGCAACTTTAGGGCCTAAAATTGATCAGCAGATTCAGAAAATGGAAAAGCTTGACCCGGTACGTGGTGTAATTATGCAGGCGGCTGGAGCAATGTATATAGAAGAATATTGCGATTTTCTCTGCAAAAAATTTGCAAAAGATGCCGCAATAGAAGGTTTTGAAACTAAGCATAGGTTTAGTCCTGGTTTTGCAGACGTGCCTTTGGAAACCCAAAAGTTGTTTTTTAAGGTGCTGGACTGCAGTCACAAAATTGGGCTAACTTTAATGGATACAATGATAATGGCACCAGAAAAAAGTGTTACTGCGTTCTGCGGTGTGCGAGGCCATTAATGGCCGGTGTTCAATAGAAGAGCGTTAAGAAAATTGCGGAAGCAATTTTTAGCTCATCCATTTTTTCGAGGGGTAAAATATGCGTGATATTAGAGAATATTTAGGAAAACAGGTATTAATTTTTGACGGTGGTACAGGTTCTGTTTTGCAGGAAAAAGGACTAAAACCTGGTGAATTCCCTGAAAATTGGAATATTGAACACCCAGAAGAGATTATAGATCTTAACTATTCATATTTTAAAAGTGGTTCTAACCTTGTAAATACAAATACTTTTGGTGCTTTTGAAACAAAATTTACAGGAATTCAAAGCTATTCTCTTGAAAAAATTATTGTTGCTGCAGTAGAAAATGCAGTTGCAGCCCGCAATAAAATTGAAGCCGAAACAGAAAATCCAAACAGCAAGCAGCCTCATTTTATTGCTTTTGACATTGGTTCCTGCGGAAAATTGCTTGAACCTCTTGGAGATTTAAGCTTTGAAGGCTGCGTTACTCTGTTCAAAAAGACATTTAAAATTGCTCTTAAACAGCCAATCGACCTGATTGTAATTGAAACAATGAATGACATTTATGAAGCAAAGGCCGCTATTATTGCTGCAAAAGAAGCAATGGAAGATACAGGAATTGAAGTTCCAATTTTTACTACCACAGTTTACGATCAGACTGCAAAATCTCTTACAGGCTCTGGACCAGAAGTTGCGGTAAGCGTTTTGGAAAGCCTTGGAGTTACAGCTTTAGGTTTGAACTGTAGTCTTGGACCAAAAGAAATGGCTCCAATTGTTGCAGAACTTCTTAAAAATGCCAGCCTGCCTGTAATTGTAAAGCCAAATGCAGGCCTTCCTCGCAGCGAAAACGGCAAGACTGTATTTGACGTAACTCCAGAAGAATTTTCTGATTTGGTATGCGGCTTTGCAAAAGACGGTGCACTTGTGGTAGGTGGTTGCTGTGGAACTACACCAGAGCATATTCGCCAGTTGGCAGAAAAAGTTCGTGTTGCAGAAAAATCTGGAGAAATTGTTGCAAAGTATCCTGAAGATAAAAATATCTCTATCATTTCCAGTTGTACTAAATTTGTTACTTTTGGAAAAGCTCCTGTTTTAATTGGCGAAAGAATTAACCCTACAGGTAAAAAGAAGTTTAAAGAAGCACTCCGCAATAACGATATTCCTTACATTTTGAACGAAGGTATTACTCAGGAAGAAAAGGGTGCTCAGGTGCTTGATGTAAACGTTGGTCTTCCAGAAATTGACGAAGTTGCCATGATGGAAAGAGTGGTAAAAGAATTGCAAAGTGTAACCGACCTTCCGTTGCAGATTGATACTTCGGACCCGGTTGCAATGGAAAAAGCACTTCGTCTGTATAACGGTAAGCCTTTAATCAACTCGGTAAATGGTAAGCAGGAAATTATGAAGGCCATTTTCCCATTGGTAAAAAAATATGGTGGCGTGGTAGTTAGCCTTACAATCGATGAAGGGGGCATTCCAGAAACTGCGGAAGGCCGAATTGCAATTGTGGAGAAACTGTACAAAACTGCCGCAGAATATGGAATTGCACCTAAAAATATTATTATTGACCCTTTAGCAATGGCAGTTAGTTCCGACGATCAGGCCGCAATAGCAACTTTGCAGACAGTAAAATATGTAAAAGATGTAAAACATGGCCATACAATTCTGGGAGTTTCTAACGTTTCTTTTGGACTTCCTTTGCGTGAGCAGATTACTGCAACCTTCTTTACAATGGCAATGCAGAACGGTTTAAGTGCTGCAATTATGAATCCAAGTGCTAAAGAAATGATGAAAGCATGGACCTGTTTCTGTACACTTTCCGGTTATGATCCTCAATGTTTAAATTACATTAGTTTCGCAGATAAAATGACCGAAGACGAAGCTGCTAAAACTCAGGCAATGGCAGCAGCTGCAGCAAATGCAGTTTTGACTGTGGCAAGTGGAAAGCCTGTTGCGGCTGGAAGTGGAATTGCTCCTGTTGCCGCAACTGGAGCTCCAGCTCAAGGAGGTTCGGCTTCGGCCGCTCCCACGGTAAGTGACAAATCAGGATTAAAATACGCAATTACAAAAGGTATGAAAGATGCCGCCGAAAAAGAGGCAAGGGCACTTTTGCAATCCACAGATTCAATGACTGTAATTAACGATTACATAATTCCAGCTTTGGATATTGTAGGTAAAGGCTTTGAAGAAAAGAAAGTTTACCTTCCACAGCTTTTAATGAGTGCCGAAGCAGCAAAACAGGCCTTTGGCGTAATTAAAGATGAACTTGATAAATCTGGAAAAAAGGAAGAGCCTAAGGGGACTTTGGTAGTCGCAACTGTAAAAGGCGATATTCACGATATTGGTAAAAATATTGTAAAGGTTCTTTTGGAAAACTACAGCTTCCGTGTAATCGATTTAGGAAAAGATGTTCCTCCAGAGGCTATTGTTGAAACAGTTGTAAAGGAAAATATTCAGTTGGTAGGTTTAAGTGCCCTTATGACAACAACTGTACCTGCAATGGCAGAAACCATTAAGCAGCTTAGAGAAAAAGCTCCCTGGTGTAAGGTTGTAGTAGGTGGTGCAGTTTTAACTCAGGAATATGCAAATATGATTGGTGCAGATGCTTACGGTAAAGATGCAATGGAAACTGTTAAGTACGCACAGAAGGTTTTTGCATAACAAGGTAAAAAATGGTATAATATAACGATTTATTATAAGATAACAATTTAATGGGAAGGATTTAAAATGACAACAACAAAAGATATTCCTATTTTCTTTGCAACTGATGAAAATTATGCTCCATTTTTAGCAGTTAGTTTGAACTCTCTTTTGAAGAATGCATCAAAAGAATATTTTTATAAAATTTATGTTTTGACAACAAGTCTTTCGGAAGAAACACAGTCTAGAATTAAAAAGGTTTTAACTCCTAATTCTAGTATTGAATATATTTCACTTAAAAATGAATTGGATAAAATTCAGGATTTGTTCCATTTAAGAGATTACTATTCAAAAGAAACATATTATCGTTTCTTTATTCCAGATTTGTTCCCTAACTACGACAAGGTTTTGTATCTTGATTGTGACATTATTCTTTTGGATGATGTTTCAAAACTCTATAATACAGATATTAAAGACTACTATGCAGCTGCTGCTTTGGAAGAAGTTATGCAGACTGTTGATGTATTTGGAAATTATGTAGAAAAGAACCTTGGTGTACCTAGAAATATTTATTTTAATGCAGGTGTTCTTTTAATTAACAATAAACGTTTCTTGAAATTCAAAATTGCTGAAAAATTTGTTGAACTTTCAAAACGCTATACATTCCGTGTAACACAGGATGAAGATTACCTTAACGTTCTTTTAAAAGATAAAGTTAAGATTCTTGATTTAGGCTGGAATAAAACAGCATATAAGAATCCAGAATTTGATGATAAAGACCTTAAATTAATTCACTATAAAATCAACTGGAAACCTTGGCACTACGACAACGTATTGTATCAGGAACATTTCTGGCAGTATGCAAAAGAAACTGACTATTACGAACAGATTCTTGCAATGCGCGATGCTTATGGTGATGACTTAAAAGCTCGCGACCAGAAACAGTACGAAAATTTGGTTCAAATGGCTATTGAAGATTCTAATGATCCAAATAACTACTGCAATACAGTTGTTTGCTTCCAGAAAGAAAAGGCAAAGGGTCTTTCAAGAATTAATACTCTTAAATTTATTTCCAGACTCATTGGCCTAAAAGGAAAAAAATCTGATGACTAATGAAAATAAAATTGCTCAGGTAGAAAAAAAAGAAACGGACAGACTTGCCATTCTTGAACGTATTGATGAATACGAAAAAAAAGGATGGTGGTCTAAGGATGTTGAAGCAGACCCTCCAACAGAACCTCTTACAGCCGACAAAGTTGATTATTTAAATAAAAAAATCGGTAATAAGATTCTAACCTTCTGCGTAAATATTATTGCCTGGCGTTTTATTAAAAAACTTATAAAAGATAAAAAGCTTATTATCAAAAACATTAATGGAATTGAGAATTTTGAAGCCTTGCTAGATCAAGGTGTTATTATTACTTGTAATCACTTTAATGCTTTTGATAACTTTGCTCTTCATTATGCATTTTATCCATATATTAAGAAGAATTTGTATAAGGTTATTCGTGAAGGAAACTTTACATCATTCCCTGGTTTTTACGGATTATTGTTCCGCCATTGCCAGACTTTACCTTTAAGTTCTAATCTTTCTTGTATGAAGCTTTTTAGAGAAGCTATTACAAAATTGCTGAAACGTAAACAGAAGATTCTTATTTATGCTGAACAAGGTATGTGGTGGAATTATAGAAAACCTCGACCTACAGAACGAGGGGCATTCTTGTTTGCCGCAAAAAGTAAGGTTCCAGTTTTGCCAGTATTAATTACAATGGAAGATTCTGACCTTATTGATAACGACGGATTCCCTGTTCAGGAATATACAGTAAACATTCTTAAACCAATTTACCCAGATGAAAATAAGTCTGAAAAAGAAAATATCGAATTCCTTAAAGAAAAGAATTACGAAGAATGGAAAGAATGTTACGAAAACTTCTATGGTATTCCTTTGACTTATAATACAGAAGAGGCCTAACTATGTTACTTTACCTTATTTCAATAATTGGTGGCGATGCTGCAATCCTTATTATGAATCTTATTTTCTGCAAGGGTGAATATAGCAGCTTGTTCATAATTGTAGCTTCAATTTTGGCCGCTGTGGGAGTTATTGCAATAGATGGTGTTTTTGCAACAGTTATTCGCCGCTGTATGCCAGAAAAATGGTTTGATTATAAGTCAAAAGTAAGCGTTGTTCCAAAATGGGAAGTTAATCTTTGCGAAAAATTAGGCGTAAAGAACTGGAAAGATTCTGTACTTGAATTAGGTATGTTTACTAGTTTTAGTAAAAAGAAAGTTGCAGATCCTAGAAACCGGGAATATATTGAACGCTTTATTCTTGAATGTAACTATGGTGCAATTATTCACCTTGCAAATGCTATTACAGGCTTTTTGTTAATGCTTTGCTACCCTGGAATTTATATTTTCACAATTGCACTTCCTGCTTGTGTTATTAATTTTGTATTAAGCATGCTTCCATATTTTATTCTCCGCTATAATGTTCCTCGTTTAATGAGAACTCGCGATGTTTTGGAAAAGAAAGAATTAAGAGCTGCTAAAGCAAATGCTGAAACTGAATAATGCTATGAAAAAGCTTTCTGCAGTAATCTTTCTTTCGTTTATATTGAGTTCTGTTTTCGCAGTTGAATTTACAGATGTAGAAAAAGCAAAATTTCAGAAGATACATGAACTTCGTCCTGAATTAGGCTGTATGCCAACTTACCAGGATGCAGTTAATACTCTAAATGCAGAGTTGGCCTTATTAGAAAATGAAAAGGCCCAGTACTCTGAAGAATTTTACCTTACAATTGAAAATATCCTTAATTGGGAAAAATATAATTATCTTTTAGAGATTGAATTTAAAGACCCTCAACTGGAACCATTAATTACCGCACAGTATAAAAAGGTGCGGGAATATATTAATTCCCATAAAAATGAAAAGTTTAACCCTTGGTTTTACGAAACTGCGGCAGATGTTTTGGCTTCAAGTTTGCAATTCCTTTCGTTGAGCAAGGCAATGTCTGAAGGTCTTAATGTAAAAAAATATTACGATGATGCTTTGGAAATTGACCCTGACTTTTCGTTTGCCTTAATGAATGTGGCACAATGGTATTATTATGCTCCTGCAATAAGTGGTGGTGGCAAAAATAAAACATTGAAGAGCCTTATTCAGGCGGTAGAGAAGGCTCAGAATAAGATAGATAAATTCTATTCTTGTGCAATGCTTTCGCAAATCTATTTTGACATGGGTAAAAAGGACGAAGCTGCAAAATATTTAGGCGAAGCTACAAATCTCTACCCAGAATCTAAACATACTCAAAAATTAAAGATTATTAATGAAAATGACTATTCATATTTTTCATACGTTACCGACCGCGAAAAATTAGATAAAAAGATTTTTAAGTAAAATATAGAGATTTGTTAGATTTTTTTCCTAGATTTTATATTATATTTTTAATCAGGAAATAATATGACTTACGAAAATCAGACTTATGATCAGGAACGTGCCCTTTACGGTATTCATGATGCAATTGTAAAAAAATGTCGCTTTACAGGCCCTGCCGACGGAGAATCTTTCTTAAAAGAATGTCAGAAAATAGATGTTTCAGATTGTTATATGAATCTTCGTTACCCATTATGGCATGTAACAGATGGAAAACTTACAAATTGTGAAATGACAGAAAATTGCCGAGCTGCTCTTTGGTATGACAAAAATATCGAAATTTCAGATTGTAAGATGATGGGCATTAAGGCTCTACGTGAATGTGAAAATATTACAATTAAAAACACCGTGGCTAATTCACCTGAATATATATGGAAGGTAAATGGTCTTAAGATTGATAATCTTGAAATTCAGGGTAGCGAATATCCTTTTTTTGAAGTTCGTAATGCCAAGATTAATAATCTTACTATGAAAGGCAAATATTCTTTCCAATACGATGAAAATATTGAGATTTCAAATAGCAATCTTGATACAAAAGATGCATTCTGGCATTCAAAAAATATGGTGATTCGCGATTCGGTAGTGAAGGGTGAATATCTTGCCTGGTACTCCGAAAATCTTACTTTTATAAATTGTAAAATAATTGGCACACAGCCATTTTGCTACTGTAAAAAGCTTAAGCTGGTAAACTGTACTATGGAACAGTGCGACCTTTCGTTTGAACGCACCGAAGTTGAAGCCGATATTAGTGGAAAAATTGACAGTGTTAAAAATCCAATTTCTGGGTATATAAATGCAGACGAGATTGGAGAATTAATTCTTGACGAAACTGTGGGCGGAAAAACAGATTGTAAAATTAACGTTCTGCAATAAAATCAGGCGGAAAAATTAAAACAGATTTTTATTTACAATGTATATTTGGGCTAGTATAATTTACACACTAGGAGTAATTACTATGAAAAAGATGCTTAAATTATTGTCTGCAATGGCAGTTCTTGTTTGTGGTCTCATGCTTGCAGGGTGTATGTTAAATGATGATGAAAAAGAAGTTTTAGGACCAAATAATGTTTGGTGTGAATTTAGAAATGCAAGTGATAATAATGAGAATGAGACTGATGCTACAAAAAAAGGTAAATATTACTTTAAGTATGTAGATGCTACAAAAACATTCTCGATTGCTTTCTTCCCTAATGATGAAACATTAATTGGAAAATTTAGCGAAGCAGCAGGTGGCAATGGTAAAAAAGGTTACTATTTCAAAGAATTTGTAAATGGTAGTAATGTAGATGCTTCTGAAGATGATACTATAAAACTTGCTTATAAAATGTCACAATCTAAGTGGATAGGTTTGTATCATTTTTATCTTAAAAAAGCTACTTTCCCAACAAATGCAGATAAAATTAATATAGATAGTACAATTGCAGAAATTCAGGAGTTCAAAAGCAACTTCACTTTAAAGAATGTGCTACAGACTATAGTTAATTGTCTATAGTGGTAGAAAAATTCTTTCCAATCATAATCAATTTATTTTGACCGTGCTATTTTAACGCACGGTCTTTAATATTATAAACTTAACGGATTTAAAAATGAAACTATCAAACAAAGATTTACAGAAAATCTATTTCGGTGCATATAATTTTGCCAAAACTCAGGACGGATATTTGCAGGCATTCCAGTATACAGCTGAACAGATTGCCTATTTCAAAGAAGCGTTCGAGTTTTGGTACGAAAGATGTACTGCTTCAACTTCAAAAACTATTGAAATCAGAACTAATGCGAAAAAAATCAGTTTTGATTATACAGATGGTATGCATGATGTTGTAATTAAAAACTTTGAAATTGATAGTGAATATTCGCCTGCTAAAAAAGGAACAAAGGTTCTGTATCTCCCAGAGTATTTCCTGGATAATCTTCATCCAAATGCATTGGGCACAGAAGTCTACGGAAGATATCTGGTAGAAAAAATTTGTGAATTGAAATTTTAAGTAAGAATATGAGAAAAAAAATCTGTTCTTATGTTCTTTCTTCACTTTGCTCAATTTATTTAGTCATATCTGGCTTTGTAAATCTAAAAAAAATATCAGACTTGGAAAACTGCGGTGTTGTATCAAAGGCCGTAGTGCAATCATTTAAATTAGAATCTAATCATGTTAGATACTCAACCTTCTATCATGCTTCAATAAGCTATTGTTTAAAAGAAACTGAAGAAAAGGGTTTATGTAAATTTAATTTTTATCCCCAAAATGAATATGTAGAAAACATGGAGTTCCTGCTTATTAGGGATTTGGAAAATGATTTTGAACTTCCATTAGATGAAATACCTGCATATAAACGTGTAAAAGTTAAAGGAAAATTTATTCTTGCAGCTGTATATGTTTTTTTATTAGTTATATGTGAGTTTGTATTAGACAAAGTAGCGGCATCAACAAATAAGAAGCGCAAGAAAGAAAAAAAGGAAGCTCGAAAAAACCCTGAACTAAGAGAAAAAATTAAGAAACGAGAAGATAGAAAAACTATTTTATTAATGATTCTACTGAGTCCTTTTTTGTTGATAGTGGCAATACAGGCTTTAATAAAAAAACATTTTAAGGGAAAGAAATAGATAGTCTGATGATTACAGCTGTTTGACGATTACTGCACTAACTACTATTACAAATTGAACAACAAATCTTCCTTATGTTATAATTGGAAGCTGCAGAAACTATAGGAGTAAAATACCATAATGTCATTGCTTAGTTTTGACAACTTCCAGAAATCCGCGTACAAAGTTAACACTTTACTTGAATCACTTGTTATTTTTATGATGGTGATTTTCTATCTGATTGGGGCAAAAATACTTGCTGTATTCTCTATATTCGTTACGGCTCTATACGTTTTTAACTATTACCTGATTTATAAAATGAAGCTCCGAGGTTTTATTTGGAGCACTTATGGAATGCTTACTGTTTACATGGCTGTATGTACAGTTTTTCTGGGTTACAATTATGGATTTTCATTATATTCGTTATCAACAATAGCTATTATCTACTATATAAAATATATGGCTACGAAGATTGGAAACAAAGATCCAAAACCTAATTTATGGACAATACTGATTATAATTTCCTGCATTTCTTCTTCACTTTATGCAGTTTTCCATGGTCCATTTTATAAAATTGACGGCATAGCACCTGTTGCCTTTCTGCTTATTAATCTTTCGTGTGTATGTTTCTTCCTTGGCTTTTATTCAAAATCTATGATTAACATTATTATAGAATCTGAAACTAAACTTAATTTTCATGCAAATCATGACCCACTTACAGAACTTTCAAACCGTTACAGAATGACTTCAGTTCTTCATAAAATGATAGAAGAATATGACGATTCTGAGCCTATGTGGCTTGCCATGATTGATATTGATAAATTTAAAACCATTAATGATACTTATAGTCACAAATCTGGTGATGATGTATTAAAGGCCTTGAGTAAAGTAATGACTGACGTATGCAAAGATGGCACAGTTAGCCGCTGGGGCGGAGAAGAATTTATTATCTGTGGTAAATCAAATATTATTGCTCCTGAAATTATAGACACTTTGCGTAAGAAAGTTGAAGAAACTGAGGTCATCTCCAATGATTCGACTATCCATTTTACAATAACCTCTGGAGTTTCAATTTACCGAAAAGGGCAGACTATGGATCTGTGGATTATTGATGCCGATAACAAACTTTACAAAGGTAAAGCTGACGGAAGAAATAAGGTGGTTTACTAAATCAGTCTCTTCTTTGTACTATGAGTCTGAAAAAATGGGAGTAGAAAGTGGAAATCGTAGATACAAGAGAAGGCTATTACTTCAGAATTACAGGCAGCAAAACTTTTGCAGTTCTTACAGGCAGAGACGATGCTGTATTTTGTCCGTTCTGTTATAATCAAGCAAATTTATCTGATGATAAGTGTGCAACTTGTGGAAAGAACATTCCAGAAATTATTTATTACCACGGCGATGACGATACGTGGATTGCTTCGGGAAATGAAAACTAAAAAATAGTTGCACTGCTACTAAGTGCCGGAGTTTTATTATAATTAAAATAATTAGGAACGATATGAACTCCTCAATTTTCGTGGGTCATCTTTTAGCGTTTAGGGAACTATAAATCCATACTCTGCTTAAAGTACTCTAACTCGTCCAACAAATCTGTGTCTTTTGCTTTTTTGGCGTAATCTTCTGCTTTTTTAAGACATTTCTTCAGTTCCATAACCCAGTATTTTTTCCCTTTAACTTCACCAGAACCTGGCCATGTATTGTTTATTGGAACTCCGTGAATCACTTTTTGAACAAATCACTTTTAGAGAAGTACCGAAATAATAGAAAATTATAGAGATTTGTAAGATTTTTACTGTAATTTGTACCTTAAAATATAAATATCGAGGCAAATACAACAATTATGGAAAATAAATTTTACTTACACTCTAAAGGTGAGTATTTTGAATGCGGTGGTGTTTCTGTTATGGGATTTAGCGATTTTTATCCTGCAGGGCACCAGTCTGGAATTGGCATTATAATGAACGGAAAAAGGGTTGCTACAAATGGCGACATTCGTTTTGAGCCAACCCCAGGACAGTGGCAACCAGTTCCGAAACAGCTACAAAGGGAAGTTCTTAAAGTTAATGGAAAGGATGTTATAAAAACTCGTCTTTCTTATCCTGATAAAAATGCTCATCTTAAAGGTTTTAATCCAATTGTTTATCCAGATTTTGAATTTGAATATTGTATTAGTCTTATGCCTGAAGGAAATGGCTTAATTGTACAGGTCGATTTAGATAAAGAAATTCCCGAGAAATATAAAGGGAAACTCTTTTTTAATCTGGAACTTTATCCTGCAGAACTTTTTGGAAAACCATGGCTTATGGATAATAAACAAGGAATTTTTCCACGGCAGCCAAATGGTCCAGTTTTTGAACGGGAATCTAATTTTAAAAATGCCGGACACTTTGCAGATACAGAAGAACACACAAGCCCTGAAATTCTATCTGATAATCAAAAAGAATATAGTCCTATTGTGGCTGATGATATTCTTGGAGTTCCTTATGCTGTTGGTCACAAATTTACTTCGCGTCCGGAAGATTCTTTAAGCCGATTTACAGTTGAAAGTGAAACTGAACTCAAACTTTACGACGGCCGAATGAATCATAATAACGGATGGTTTGTTTTAAGTTCCGAACTGCCTTTGGGAAGAACTGAAAAAGCTCTGATTTGGAAAATTACACCTTATGTTGATGAATCATGGAAATATGCGCCTGTAGTTCAAGTTTCTCAAGTTGGATATCACAGCATGCAGAATAAAATTGCTGTAATTGAAACTGATAAACGGGATAGGACATCTTATGAAGGTGTACTTTTACGTCATACAGCGGAAGGTCCTGTAGAGGTTTTGAAGAAGAACTGTGCGCTTTGGGGCGATTTTCTTCGTTATAAATATTATCATTTTGATTTTTCAGATGTTAAAGAAGAAGGTTTGTACCAGGTGAGGGTTGGGGATCAAACTTCGGCAATCTTTATGATTAGTGATGAAGTTTACGACAGGGGAGTCTGGCAGCCTGTCTTGGAATATTTCTTGCCAATTCAAATGTGTCATATGCGAGTTTCTGAAAAGTATCGGGTTTGGCATGGGCATTGCCACGCAGATGATGCAAGAATGGCGCCATTAAACAGAGGGCATTTTGATGGATATCGTCAGGGACCGGAAACAATGATTAAGTATAAACCGGGAGACTGTGTTCCAGGATTAAATAAGGGTGGCTGGCATGATGCAGGAGATTTTGATTTACGAGTTGAAAGCCAGTCAGGCGAGTCATATATTCTGGCACTTGCGTATGAAGCTTTTGGTGTAAATTATGATGCAACTACAATTGATCAAGAAAATCATAAGGTAGAAATACATCAAGCTGATGGAAAAAATGATATTTTACAGCAGATAGAACACGGTGCACTTTCAGTTGTAGGCGGCTATAAATCGATGGGACGACTTTATAGAGGAATTATCTGTAATAAATTACGCCAGTATGTACTTCTTGGAGATGCTGCAGTTATGACAAAAGGTGTTTCGGGTGATGAAGATGATCGCTGGGTCTTTACAGAAGATAATCCTGCAAGAGAATTTTCAACTTCGGCACATCTTGCAGCCGTTTACAGAGCATTAAGGGAATTTAACAATCAGCTGGCCAATGATTCACTCTTTGTTGCAAAAGAGCTTTTTGAAAGAACCCGGTTAGAAGAGAATGATTGGTGCAGAAAAAATCGTATACATGCTGCTGCTGAATTGTTTATTTCTACAGATGATGAGAAGTATAAAAAAGTTTTGAATGATGAAATTCCATATATTCTGGAAAATGCTGGTAATATTGGATGGATGGCAGTAAGAGCGATTAAGGCTTTTGATGAAGTCTTTGTTAGAAAATTAAAAGAAGCACTTGCCATATCGAAAAAAAAGCTGGAAGAAGAAAGTGCTGAAAATCCCTATGGAGTTCCTTATCATCCTGTAATATACGGAGCAGGCTGGGGGATTCAAGGAATGGCATTTAATTATTATTGGATTCACAAAGCTTTTCCTGATATTTATGGAAAAGAACTTTTGGAAAAAAGTCTAAATTTTATTTTAGGGTGTCATCCAGGACTTAATACAGCATCCTTCGCTTCTGGAGTTGGTTCTCGATCAATGACCACAGCTTACGGTATTAATCGCGCAGATTGGTCTTATGTTCCAGGAGGAGTAGTTTCAGGAACAGCATTGATTCAACCAGATTTCCCAGAGTTATTAGATTTCCCATTCTTATGGCAACAGGCAGAATATGTTTTGGGCGGTGGATCTTCTAATTTTATGTTCCTAGTTCTGGCAGTTAGAGAAGTTTTAAGTCTGAAGTAGGGAAATCTTCAAAGGCACTGATGTACCGTTTGCATCTGCCGGCTATGCCATTATGCCTTCCAGCAAATCTGATTTTATAATCAAATACTGTGTCCTTAACCGAATCTATAATCTTGTAAAAGTAGATATTTTACTGGACGAATTAATAAAATAAAAAATATTCTGTGTCACCTACCTATATTATGTGATATGAAAAACACAGAAAATCTTAAGGTTGTAGAAACCATCATAGTTATTTTTGAAGGGCTCAAGGATTCGCATTTTGAAGATGAAGTTCTGGAGTCTTTGGGGGCAGAGCTTGAAGTTCTTGCCGATTATCTTCACTGTACAAAAGTTCAAGCCGCATTTTTTTCCATCATTTTTGCGTTGCAGCATAAGTCCAGCGGCGAAGTGAATTTTACGACGGTTGTTGAGTATCTGGATGAGAACGGACTTTAT
>JAZLKI010000117.1:0-17140 GCA_045597485.1 Treponema sp. | reverse complement strand
TGAACCTTCTTTACCGAAGATTGCCTTAACAACTTCCTGAACTTTTGGCATACGTGAAGAACCACCAACGAGGAGAACTTCATCAATCTTATCTGCTGTTAAACCTGCATCTGCCAAAGCTTTGCGACAAGGTTCCTTTGTTCTTTCGTAAAGGCTGTCTGTCATCTGTTCAAACTGAGCGCGGCTCAAAGACTTCTGCAAGTGTTTTGGACCTGTAGCATCAGCTGTAATAAATGGAAGGTTGATATCTGTTGTTGTCTGGTTAGACAAGCTGATTTTTGCATTTTCAGCAGCTTCGCGGAGACGCTGCATAGCCATTGGATCTTTACCAAGGTCAATACCTGTATCTTTTTTGAATTCTTCAATAAGCCAGTTAGCAATTACACGGTCCCAGTCATCACCACCAAGATGTGTATCACCGTTTGTAGATTTTACTTCGAATACACCGTCAGCAAGTTCAAGAATAGAAATATCGAATGTACCACCACCAAGGTCGTATACAGCGATTGTTCTTTCTTTGTCCTGATCCTGTTTAAAATCGAAAGCCAAAGCAGCAGCTGTTGGTTCATTGATAATACGCTGAACGTTCAAACCTGCAATTTTACCAGCATCTTTTGTAGCCTGACGCTGTGCATCGTTGAAGTAAGCTGGAACTGTAATTACAGCATCTGTAACTTCTGAACCAAGATAGTCTTCTGCAGTTTTCTTCATTTTCTGGAGAATGAAAGCTGAAATTTCCTGTGGAGAATACTGTTTTTTAGCTCCGTTTTCATCGATTTCTACACGGCAGTCTGCACCGTTATCTACGATTGTATATGGGAGTTTTGTAGCTTCGCCCTGAAGTTCACCATATCTGTGACCAATAAGACGTTTTACAGAATAAACTGTGTTCTTTGGATTTGTAACCATCTGGTTTTTAGCAGGAGCACCAACAATTCTGTCTCCTTTAGATGTGAAACCAACGATAGATGGTGTTGTACGTCCACCTTCTGAGTTCTGAATTACAACTGGTTCACCGTTTTCCATTACGGCAACACAAGAGTTTGTTGTTCCTAAGTCAATACCAATAATTTTTCCCATAATATATATCTCCTTTTATATTCTATAATCTTAGATTCCTCGACTACGCTCGGAATGACATCTATCTGTCACCTCGAGCTTGTCGAGAGGTCTTATGCCTTAGGCACGCTCACCATAACCTTAGCGTGTCTGATTACTTTATCCTTCAACTTATAGCCCTTCAAATATACCTGAGCCAAAGTTTCTTTCTTTGCTTTTTCATCTTCCATACGACCAATTGCTTCATGTTCGTCTGGATTAAATTCATCACCTTCTTTACCATAACCAACAAGGCCATACTTATCTTCAAGCATTTTTACAAGGCCTTTATTGATCATTTTAATTCCGTCTGCAATTGATTTAGCATCCTTTGCATCTTTAGCAGCATCAATTGTACGGTCAAAGTTGTCTAAACTATCAAGTAAGTCTGCCAAAAGACCAGCATTTGCATAGTCATAAGTATCCTGTTTTTCTTTCATCATGCGCTTACGGTAATTGTCAAAATCGGCAGCACGACGAAGTAACTGATCTTTCAAATCAGCATTTTCTTTTTCAAGAGCGGCAATTTTATCTTCTGGTGTCTGCTCTTTTGTTTCTTCAGCAGCATTTTCTGTTGTTTCAGCAGCTTCTGCCTGAGCTTCTACTTTTTCTTCTGTCTGATTTTCTGTCTGTTCTTTGTTTTCTTCAGCCATTTAAAAGTCCTTATTTATTTTCTAAATTTAAAATTACTAATTTATAGTGTTAAACGTCAATAAAAATGTAACAGAATTTTATATTTTTTTCACCACTTTACAGGTGCTTTTACATCAAACGATAACAAATCCAAATCCGCCTTTAATTGTTCTGCATGCAAATAAATACGTTTGGCGGGCCTACCACCGTACAACTCATCGCCTAAAATTGGTAAACCTGCCTCACTTAGATGAACCCTAATTTGATGTGTTCGCCCCGTAAACAAATCGCACTGAACCACAAAACAAGGTTTTCCTTCTATATTAGTTTCTTTTAAAACAGTAAACGTAGTTTTTGAATATTGGCCGCCTTTACTTTCTGGTAAACTTCCCCATTTTCCAGCCTGGGACTTTCCGCTCACCCTGCCCATAAATTTTTCTACAGTAAAAGATTTCCCCGAGGCAGCTTTTACTTTGCCAGATCCCGCTTCCACAACGGCAAGGTATTTTTTTTCAAAATTGTGCCCCTGAAACATTTCTGAAACGGCTTTATTAATTCCCCGGTTTTTTGTAAACAAAATTACGCCGCTTGTTTCCCGATCCAGCCGATGCATAATTCCAACGTAAGGAGGGTTCCTAAGTTCTTTGTTACGTGACCACAAATATCTTACTACTGCATCATGAAGATTATCCCTATTTCCTGTAATTGTCTGCTCAACTGGAAAAAAAGCAGGTTTATTAATAAAAATTAAATCTTCGGTTTCGTAAAGCACAGCAGCATCTGTAACTTCAAATTTTATATCATCTGGCTGTTTTTCATAAAAAAACTTTTCTCTGTCAAAAAGAACTGTAACTTTAGATTTTCCACGTAATTCAAATGCCGGGCGGTTAACTGTTCTTTCATTTACACTTACAGCACCAGCAATAATTAATCTGCGTAGTTTTGAATTTGAAAAATCTTCACCAGTAGCTTTTGCCAGTTCAACTTTTAAAAACTCATCAAGGCGCAGTTTTTCCTGACAAATAAATGTGTAAATTTCTTTTTTATCTGCTGGCATGTTTTATACGTTTTTCTTCATAAAGTTTTGAGTCAGCCTGTTTTAGTAATTCAACTAAGTTTCTATTTTCTGAATTGAATATAACTGCTCCAAAACTTAAAGAGATTGTAAATGGTAAGTTATTATTTTTAGATAATTCATAATTAAAACTGTCTATGAACTTCTTATGCTTTTCCAATGTACTTTCTGGCATACCTGGTGCAACTACCGCAAATTCATCGCCACTAAGTCTTCCTATAATATCTGACTGGCGGAATACCTTTTGTAATACCTGAGCCTGAGTCTGAATCGCCTTATCACCAAAATCGTGCCCATAAGTATCATTTATAGTTTTAAGTCCATCAAGATCCGCAAAGAATACAAGACCTGAAGTGCCCATTTCTGCAGAGAAATCTATTACTTTCTGTGCATATTCCATAAAACCACGACGATTCAAAACTTTTGTAAGTTCATCAGTCTTTGCTTTTATGTCCAGATCAGAATTATTAAGTAAAAGTGCTTCATTCTGTTCCTGCAAGTAACGTTTATTTTTCATTTCCAATGTATATTCATAATTCTGCACAATGGCACTTGCAAGCATTTTTAAATTTACACTGTTAGTCGCAAAGTTACGCAATTTTGAATGGCAAAGATAATATCCGTAAACTAAATTTCCAAGATATAATGGCTGGAACATATAGCATCCAGATTTTATACCATCAGGAAACATCTGTTTTTTTGGATACATCAGCTGTCCGTCTTCAAAATATTCATAACTATTATTATCTGCATCAATTTTTAACAAAACTTTTGCAGTTTCTGGTACTTCAAACTTATCTTCACGTTTTACTAAAAGCGGTTTATCAAAAATACAGCAATACAATGTATCAAAACCTGATGCATCAACAAGTGAACTATATTTTTTTACAAACTCATCCATTGTTACGCTGGAACGAAGCATATCTATTAAAACATCAATACGTGTGATATCAGCAAAATAATTGAATTGATTAAATATTGTTCTTAATCGCTCTGATACAAAAGTATCTTTACAACCACAAGACTGTCTATAAACCGCTTTTAATGGAGTTTCTGTTACTCTATCAACTTTTTCTCCATTAAGAATTCTTTCTGCCAGTTCTGCTGCAATTTTTCCCTGTTCATATATCTGCTGGTCAACTGTTGACAAAGGAGGATTACAAAGAGTTGCATGTGAAGTATTATCAAAACCTACAACCTTTAATTCTTCTGGAACTCTTACTCCAAGAGCTGTAAAATATTCAACAGTTGCAACAGCCATTAAGTCGTTTGCACAAAGAATAGCATCAAAGTCTACCTGGGATTTATCTGTATAATTTTTTTCAAGATATTCTCTGGCAGAACTACTTGTAAAACGGCCTTGCAAAATCCATTTTTCGTTGAATTCCAATCCATGATTTGAAAGAGCCTGTTTATAAGCTTCAAATCTGTCTATAGCTTCTGGAGAACCTGTTGAATTGGCAGAAAAGAAACCTATTTTTTTACAGCCATGCTGGTTTTTCAAATGTCCTACAAGTTCATCATAAACCGCATATGGTTTACTTACAGTGTAGTAAGAATTTTCAATTCCGATATCAAGCCCTAAAGAAATTACAGGCTTATTACCATAGATATCAAAAGTTTCTTTTAATTTATCTTTATCAATGGAATATACATAAGAATTTGAAAGTATAATTAAAGCATCAATACTGTCTGCCTTTAAATATTCTGCACTGCACCAATACTGGTACTCTGAAATTCCAGATTTATAACCTGGCTGGCGAGTTTGTGAGATAAAAAGCACCACATCATCTTTATCTTTGAAATAATCATAAATTCCTTGGACTACTATAGATGTGTATTCTACTGCTAAGGCATGTACTAATACTGCAATTTTTTTCACTGGCAAATTCCTTTAATTCTGTAACTCAAAATTTGGACCTTCATCATCAAGGAAGATTTTGAATTTAGAAGGTTCCATACAAACGTTCTCTGCAAAAGACAAAATATCGCATGCTTCAGGACTTAATAAATCTTCTGGATGGTAAGAAGTTTCAATAACAGCTTCTTCATTTTCACCTACAAGTCGTGACATTGCTCCATTAATCTTTACAATGTCATTTATTACAGCTTCCAATCCACGACATTTTTTTTCTTCGTATTTTTCTTCAAGAAACAAAAGCTGCATTTTTTCAATATTTATATGAGCTTCACTGTCTGGATTAAATCCGCTTTTAAAATCACAATTATTACAGCGCTGCCATTCTGCAAAGTCCGCAAAAAAACGGGAAGGATAAATTTTTAATGGCTTTAAAACGCTTAAGAACCAGGGCACTGCTCTACCAGCGGAATAAAAGGTTTTACACGAAAAAGCAACATCGCGGCAATAACGAATATCTTTTGCAGAAAAAACTCCAGTTACAGGAGTTTCAATTTCAGTTTCCAGTTGAGGAAAGTCTATATGATTTGGATACTGCTGCACCGAAAAATCCAGCCGCTCCATAAACTGCTTTAAAGTATCACCTTCCAAAGTAGCATAAGTAAGTTGAAAACCAAAAACCAGTCCAAAATCATTTAACAAACGGGCTTTATTAGCGTAGAATTTTTTATCAAAAAGAAGTTTTCCACCCTTTGAAGAACAATTAAGTGGAATATCGAAAGAACAAAAGATTTGTGTTGCGGCAGATACAACTTCCCTATCAATAACAGATGCATCTGCCAGAATTGAAACAAAAACCTCTGGGGCCTGTTGAGCCACCAAGTTTAAGATTTTTAAAATACGTCGTTTATCTTTGGCAATAGACTCATCGTGAATGGAAAATTCAGTAATTCCTTTTTCATTCAGATGAGCAATTTGAGTTTCTATTTCTGCAGCCGAAAATTTATACGACTTATTCATATTCTAAAGTAATGTAATTCCTGCTTTAGCACATTCAGCTTTAATTTCATCAGTCCAAACACTAACCTGTGTTTCGCCAATGTGAGCTTTGCGCAAAAGGAACATACAAAGGCGAGACTGTCCAATACCACCACCAAGAGTCTGTGTAAGCTGTCCATTCAAAAGTTTTGAGTGGAATTCAAACTTAGCACGTTCTGGACATCCTCTTTCTTCTAACTGTGCTTTAAGGCTTTCTGGGCTTACACGAATACCCATTGAAGAAAGTTCAAATGCACGTTCAAGAATTGGGTTCCAAACAAGAATATCTCCGTTTAATCCACGGTGACCATCGCCACTTTCTGTAATCCAGTCATCATAGTCTGGAGCACGTCCGTCGTGAATAGTTCCATCTGGCAATTTTCCACCAATACCTGTAATGAAAACTGCTCCATATTCTTTTGCAACTTTATCTTCACGCTCTTTTGGAGTTAATTTTGGATACTGGCGAGCTAAATCATCTGCATAAAGAATTTTAATATCTTTTGGCAAAATAGGTTTAATTGAAGGGTAACGGTCATACAAGAAGAATTCTGTACGCTGAATACAACGGTAAACCTTTTTTACAATTTCGTGGAGATAGTAAACTGTACGGTCTTTTTCATCAATTGCCATACACCAGTCCCACTGATCAACGTAAATAGAATGGATTGGATCCAAGTCTTCGTCTGGACGAAGGGCATTCATATCTGTGTAAATACCAAAGCCTGGTTCAAGTTCAAGGTCTGTAATTTTCATTCTCTTCCACTTAGCAAGAGACTGTACAATTTCCATTTTCTGTTCGTTCAAAGCTTTTACAGGGAAGCTTACAGGACGTTCAACGCCATTTAAGTCGTCGTTAATACCAGTGCCAGCACCAACAAAAAGTGGAGCTGTTACGCGAGTAAGATTCAATTCAGTTGAAAGTGCCAGCTGGAAAAAGTCTTTAATTGCAACAATTGCATGTTCTGTTTCTTTTGTGTTTAAAATTGATTTATATTTTTTTGGTAACTCAATCATTTTATATATCCTTATATTTGGTAAAAATTACTTCGCAATTTTTTTTTATTTAACACCGGCTACACACCAGCATAATTAATAAGTGTTGTTACAGGAGTTGGATCCAGAACTTTTTTATAATTCAAATCTGGAAGACCTATAACTCCAAAAAACTCAACAGCCTCTGCACCACCCTGCGCAAGAAGATTTTTAGAAGCTGCAAGTGTTCCACCAGTAGCAATCAAGTCATCTACTACAAGAATCTTCTGCCCCTTTGCAATATCTGCCTTGTGTACTTCTATAGTTGCAGTACCATATTCAAGGGCATAACTGCATTCATAAGTATCACCAGGTAACTTACCTTTTTTACGAATTAAGATTAATGGAATTCCAAGTTTTTCTGCCAATGGAGCTGCAAAAACAAATCCGCGGCTTTCTACACCAGCAACAGCATCAATTTTGCCGTCTTTGTATTTTTCTACCATCTGTTCAATTACGAATTTAAATGCTTCAGGATTAGAAAGAATACTTGTAATATCATAGAAAAGAATTCCTGGTTTTGGAAAATCAGGAACACGACGTATGGCTTTATCTAACATCTCTATAGTCATTATTGTGGAACCTTCCAATTTAAAAAAAAGATAAATAATTATAATTCTATAGAATATTTAGAGCAAGTATATTTTTTTCTATAATCTGGAATGTCTTGCAAGAAAACTTATTGAAACCAGAATAAACATTATAGTGTAAATAACAGCTCCAATAATTATTCCTAAAGAAAAATCAAACCTCATTACCAATGTATTATTTATGAGCTGATAGATAAACATACAGGCTCTGTAATATACTCCGGCTGTTACTAAAAAGACTGGGAATGCCACTATCCATGAAAACTTAAAGTACTGATTTGTACCTAATCTTGTATTCCAAGCAAATACTCCAAGAAGAATAAAAATAACAAGAAGGAACAATGGATACAAAAGTCTGTTCATCAAGGCTATTCCAAAAATTTGTGCAGAATAGCCATAGTTCGAAACCTTACCTACAAGTTTGAATAATGAAATAATATTCATTCCGGCAGGTTCATTTGGCATTTCTTCAATCATAAGAAAATCATCATAAGGAATAGAAAGAAGTACATAGTCTGGAGAGTACATTTCGTCATCATTATGATTAGCAAATGTATATTTTGGAGTGATTTCTGTATTTGGTTTTTCACGTCCCACAGATTTAAGCATAATATATGGAACATAATCGATATTATTATCAATTCCCATTAAAGCTTTTGTAGTGTCTGTCAAAGTTTTTACAGAAACAGGAAGAACTTTTGCATAAGGAACGTTCATACTTCTAAGCAAATTACCATCACTATCAATAGAAGTAATAGTCAAATCTCTTAAATACTGAATTGAGTTTCCTGTATTTTTTACAGTTGTCATTCCTTTGAAATAAACAATATCTTCAGAACCATCTTTGTAAGAATGTGCAAAGTATACGTCGTTTGCATTTTCAAAACTTTCCAGTTCCATTGTTTCATCTATGAAAAAGTAGCGTTCATTTATTCTGTTTTCTGCAACATTTAAATAGAATACAACATCTGGGTCAGACTGAAATTCTCTTGAAGACATATATAATTCGCGGAAAATATAATAAGCTTTCAAATCATCCTTTTCTACTAAAGCAAGGTAACCCTGGTATTTCTTTTCAAAGGCCAGTTGACCTTCTGTTTTTGCAAGATTGTGATATTCAGTAAGATTGTTCCATGATGCGGTAGAAAGTTTTTTCAAACCTTCAAGATTGGAATCTTTTGGTGTTGCTAAATTAATTCCCAACTCTGCGTAGTAGTGGGCATTAAACCATTCCTTCTTTTCAAAAGCTTCCTGCGACTTTAAATATAACTGATACACTTCATTAAGCTGTTTTGCATCAATATTTACATGTTCTACTTTTTCTGCTTCCTGAACAGATTCATAGAGTTTAAATCTGATATTTGTAGTTTTATCGCGAGTGCTTTCAACTTCTGCTTTTTCACGAAGGAAGGAAGCGTATTTATTATTAGGATCCAAAGTTAATGCAGCATCTGCATAACGCATTGCCCGGTCGTAATAACCATTTTCAAACAATACATTACCAACTTTTACATAATCATTAATTAATTTTGGCTGATTAACAATTTTATTTTTCTTCTGTGTAATAAATACACCAAAAAATTCTGTACAAATTGTAAATAAAAAAGCAATTATAAGAGATGTAATAACCAGATTTTTATATCTTTCTGCCATTGCTTTAGAAAAACGTGAAGTACTTCCCTCTGAATTACGACCATAATTAACCGAACAAGCAATTGCAAAAGATGTAATCATAATAACTGGCAAGAAAACAAAAAACTTTTCGAAACCAGTAAACAATTTATATACAAATACAGATTTAGCAGGAACAGCTGCCGAAACATGACTGGCAAAGCCAATACCCATACAAACTGCAAGACCTAAAACAAGAAATATAGATAATAAAGTCCAAAGTTTTTTCATATACTTAATCTCCTGTTAGTTCTTACTTTCATGTTTTCGAATAGCAAATTTAACTATTCCTAAAGTGAGGAAAACAATACTCAATAGAATATTAAACACAAATAAAAATGCCTCGTAAATGTACTGCGATAAAAATACAAACGGACGTGTATTTGAAAGGAATGTACTTACAGAAGAAAAGATTACAAGATCTGCGGAAGAGTTTGCCGCAGCAATAGAAACTGTAACAAAAAAAAGTAAAACCGCATTCAATAATTTCCAGTTGAAAAAATTGCTCAAAGCATAAATTGAAGAAATTACCAGTACAAATGAAATTAGATACAAAAGATAATAAAGTTTGAAATTTAAACAGTTTCTTAACTTTGAAATAAGATTTCGTAAATCGATTGGAAGAGTAATTCTTGAGCTGTCAAAATTCTGTTTTACAAGGATTTCTGTAAATGGCTGTGCATTTTTATTTATATCTATAAATTTGTAATTTCTGAAGGTTGTGTAGTCTACATCTCCATTTTCAGAAGTATCAATAACTAATGCTGATGCAGAAGGCACACCATAGTCGCCTGGTTCAAAATCTTTTGTAAAATAATAAATCTTATTGTCTACTCTTCTAAAATATCCCGCAGACAACTGTGCAGTATTACTTTCGATTCCATATTTAGCTGACACATATTTTTCTATATGGCTTAGACCTGGGAAAAATACCCCCCATGTCAAAATAACAACAATCATATAGCCTAATGTCTGTGAAAAACCAGCAGGACGTCTTACACGGTAATACGAAACAATTGGACAAATGAACAAAAGAATACAAGCAGAAACAAACATAGAACTCTTTATCAAATTCCCTAGAGAAAAAGCCACAGCAGGTGCACCTGCAACATAATTCAGAAGGTTTCCATAAAATAAATAAAGAAATGATGACACGATTATGCCTGCAATCAAGCAGCCTAAATAAACCAAAATTATGTCCAATGTTTTTTTCATATATACCCTTTTTTAGACAATATTCTATTATAATTATCGTACTTAACTGCATATCTCTTGAGCAAATAACTGATTTCTATATATATGAAAAAACACTAATAAAAATCACAAGGTATATCGATAATCAATTTGACAACATATACAATTCTTATATATAATGTTAAAGTTAAAAGAATATTAGGAAAGAATTTATGGATAATAATAACGCTTTAGTACCAGGATTTGATAATGAAAAGGACGACAGCCTTACAATCTCATTAAGAAAGGCTGACAGCATTAATCATGGAATTTTTATTTATCTCAGCGGGTATATTGATACTTATAACTCAAGTTTCTTCCAGAAGCAGATTACAAAAGTTATTGAAGCTGGATATGTAAACTTGGTATTCAGTTGTGCATCTCTTAACTATGTATCTTCAACAGGTATCGGATCTTTCACTGTATTCTTAAAAGTAGTAAAACCAAAGGGTGGAGATGTAGTTCTTCTCGAAATCCAGCCAAAAGTATATGAAGTATTCCAGTTGCTTGGATTCTCTCAGTTCTTCAATATTAAAGGAACTGCAGAAGAAGCAATTTCATATTTCAACAATGGTGGAACTGTTACAGAATCTTCTGTATTCCCAAAAATTATTGCATGTCCTGTATGTAATAAAAAACTTAGAGCAACAAAAGCTGGACGTTTCCGCTGTTCAGGTTGCCGCTCAATTCTCGCAATCAGCGATTTAGGTGATGTTACTTTAGGCTAATTTTTATCTTAGTAATTTGCAAGACCTTCTTTGTTTTCAAAGAAGGTCTTTTTTTTGTGAAACAAACTTCCGTCTTCGTGAAACAAAAAAAATTGTGGATTACTTGTGGATAACTTTTTATTTCCTTATCTTATAAGCAAGTAAAAAAAGTTAATTAACCCTGGAAAATTTACCTAATTTTTCGTTTCACGAAAGTTTCACACTTCTATTTCCTTGTATTATATAGAATTAAACTGTTTTTTAACATTTTCGTAAAAATTTCGTAATTTTTTTTAAAAACCTACTTGACATGTAAATTTGACACACTTGTGGATAAAAAATGTGGATAACTTGTGGATAAAAAGTGTGTATATGTGGAAAATTTGTTTTTTTATTAAATCTTTTATATACTTTATACATGAGTATGGATTTTTCGAATATACTAAACAAAATCGAAGTAAATATTGCACAGGCACTTCCTGAACAGACAAATACAATCTGGCAGGCAGACTCTTTTGGGAATCTTGCAGCTTGCGTTACAAATGAACACCTTAAAAACTTAATAGAACCTAATAAAAACCTTATTAACCTTGGGGGCAAAAGATGGCGCCCGGTTCTAATGGTTCTTTGTTATAAAATGGCAAAACAAATTGCAGGGCAAAAAGCACTTACCGAAGAACAAATATATTCCATAACTCCACTGGTCGAATTTGTTCACACTGCAAGTCTTATTCATGATGATATTGAAGATTCTGCAGATTTAAGACGTGGAGAACCTGCTGCTCATATTACTTACGGTTTAGACACAGCATTAAATGCCGCTTCCTGGTTATATTTTGAAGCACCAGTTTGTATTAACAAACTTGATGTTGATAATGAATCTAAACTTTCTTTATATCAGATTTACACAAACGAACTCAGACGTTTACATCTTGGGCAGGCAATGGATATTTACTGGCACAGAACTCCTTCAATCTTCCCTACTCAGGATGAATACCTTTCTATGGTAAAATGCAAAACGGGAACCCTAGCTTCTCTTGCAGCAAAGGTAGGTTGTTCTGCTGGTGGCATGTCTATTGAAGAGGCTACAAAATATGGAGAAATTGCCGCAAACATTGGAATAGGGTTCCAGATTATAGATGATGTTATAAATCTTACTACTGGCAACGTAGGAAAAAAACGTGGCGATGATATAGTAGAAGGAAAAAAGAGTCTTCCAGTTTTAATTCATGTTGCAGAACATCCAGAAGACAAATCTTTAATTGCAAAATGTATGGAAACTGCTGCTAAAGATGGAATTGATTCCCCTGCAGTAGAAGAATGCATAGCAATTCTTGAAAAGAGCAACTGTATTGAAAAAGCCGCCAGCGAAGGTGCAAGACTGATAAGGGAAAATTGCAGTAAGTTAAATTCCGAAGAAATTCAGCAATTATTTAATTCTATGATTCCGGAGAAATTTAGATGATAGAAAGATCGGATCATTTAAATAATCAAGCTATTATCCTCGCTTCAGACGGTGCTTATACCGAAGCTATTGCATGTTTTAAAAGAGCCATTACATTAGACAAAAGTAATTATTTACTTTGGTTTAATCTTGGTGTTACTTATAGGGATGCAGGCAAACTCGAAGAAGCAAAACAGGCTCTGGAAACTGCATTCAGAATCAAACCAGATAATGAAGAAGTTACCGAAACTTATGCAACCATATGTCTTATGCTTAAAGAACTTAATAAAGTTTCCGAAATTTGTGAAGAAGGATTAGACTTAAACCCACTTAGTTCTCACTTATGGAACCTTATGGGGGTCGTTCAATTTCAGAAGGAAGATTATAACCTGGCCTCTGAATATTTCGAATCTGCAGTTACAATAAATCCATATTATCTGGATGCGCTATATAACCTAAAAGATACATATTACATGCTCCACAATAAAAATGGCGAACTAGAATGCGAAAAACGTATTAAGGAAGTGGAAAAATAATGGAAATAATCGAAAAAGACTTTCATAGAACAAACCGAAAAAGATTTATTCACACCCTTTGTTTGCTGTTGCCAATTGGAATGGCTTTCTTAGGCTATTTTATTGCCTCTCCCCTATGGAATGTTTTTACCGCAAAAAAAACGACCGAGCTTTTTAAGTTTATTTGCTCAGTCGTTTTCTTTGGCATTCCTGCCATTATTATTTTCATTATTTCACGAAAAGAAAGTCCTGTTATGAAAATGAGGATTTCTGAACGCTAGTTTACGTGCTCTTTAGCCAGTTTATTAATTTCACTAGCCATATCTTTAAGTGAAACCTGTTTCTGAACTCCACCCATTTCAAAGGCAACTTTAGGCATACCGTATACAATACTAGAAGCCTGATCCTGACCTAAAGTCCATGCACCTTTTTTACGCATTTCTGCAATCTGGGCAGCACCATCTTTACCCATACCAGTCATAATTACACCAAGTGAATTATTTCTGAATACATTTGATACAGATTCAAAAAGTTCATCACAAGAAGGACGGTGCCCATTTCGCTGTTCTTTCTGAGACAACTTAATAAAGTTTCCAAGAGGTTTATGTTCTACAGTCATGTGATAATTACCAGGAGCAATATAAACATGGCCACCAATAATAGGTTCTCCATCTTTTGCTTCAGTAACTGGCAAAGGACAAATATTGTTTAAGCTTGAAGCAAATTCTAAAGTAAAACCCGCTGGCATATGTTGAACAACAAGAATTGGCTGTTTAGTATTTGGATCAATTTCTTTAAACACTTCTCGTAAAGCATTTGGTCCACCAGTAGAAATACCAATGGCAATAATTTCAATTTTTCCGCCTTCACGCTCTGGCTTAATAACAACAGGCTCTTTAGGTTTCTGTTTAAACCATGTTGTAGGTAATGGATCAACTTTTGTAACTGCAGCAGCTTTTGCAGCTTCCTCACCTTTCTTCTGTATTACATAACGTTCAGCTTCTTTAAGTTTAATCTGCTGCGAGAAGAATTCAGGATCTGGAACCTGTTTTCCATGCATTACTGCATATGCACCACCATAAGATGCTACATATTCAATTATTTCTTTTGTTACATCACCAATTTTAAGAGTAACCGATGTTCCACCTGGTTTTGTAATAAAATCTGAAGCACCATATTCAAGACACTGCATTGTTACAGAAGCGCCTTCTGTTGCTATACTTGAAAGAATAATTACCGGAACATCAATTCGCAATTCAAGACGTTTCTTTAAGAATTCAACACCTGTCATTACAGGCATTTCAATATCCAAAAGAATTACATCTGGTTTTGCTGTTTTTAACTGATCTAAAAGTGCCTGTCCATTTTCTGCTTTACCACAGACACACATACCTGTTGTATTTTCAACAATTCTGCCAATGAGGTTTCTCATTAGGGCAGAATCGTCACATATCATTACCGAAATATCATCCATAAAAAACCCCTGCACCCTTGTTTATTTATTGATATTTTTTCCGTAGAAACAAGCCCACTGTGTTTTGATAAATTCAAAATCTGTTTTCATACCAAACAATGACTCTGAGTGTCCAATATAGAGGAAAGATTTTGGAGCCATTGAGTTATAGAAATGATTAACTACAGCTAATTGCGCTGGTTCATCAAAATAGATTAAAACGTTTCGGCAGAAGATAACATCGAGATTTCTTGCACCCGAATCATTCTTAAGATTGTGGTAATCGAATCTGATTTTTGATTTCAAATCATCTTTTACCTGATATCCACCGTCAACCTTTGTGAAATACTTTTCAAGATAATTAGCTGGAATACCATCTACACGATTATCAGCATAAAAACCCTGCTGAGCAGCCATTAAACATTTAAGTGAAATATCAGATGCTGTAATTCTAAAATCAAATCCTGGAGGACAGATTTCTTTCATCAGCATTGCGATTGTATATGGTTCCTCGCCAGTTGAACAACCAGCACTCCAAATCTTTATTGTACGATCGGCACCACTAGCCTTTTTATACTCTGCAACGTTAGGAATTACATAATTTACAAAAGAATCAAAATGAGGCTGATTACGGAAGAAACGTGTAAGGTTTGTAGTAACCGAATCGAGCATTTCTTTCATTTCATCTACATTTCTTCTTACGAGATTGTAATATTCCTGTGGAGTAGTCAAATTTTTCTTTCGCAATAATTCCTTAATTCTACTGTCAAGGATAGAGCGATTTGTAGAGGAATATGTAATTCCACTCTCGTCATAAATCAATTTGCGAAACAATTCAAAATCTGCATCATTAAGTACTTCTAACATAAAACTAATTATACACCCAACAATCTTAATTGTAAAAAGAATTTTAGCCATTTTGGGACAGGGCTTTTATTTCATTCTTGAAAACAAAGAGTATATGATTTATAATTTTATATAAAAAGGAGAAAGAAATGAAAAAATATTTTGGTCTTATTTTATGTACTTTTATTGCATTCTTATTGGTTGGTTGTGCTTCACTTCCAGAAACTGTTGAAGAAGGTAAAGGTTTATTAATTGGTAACGTTGAGTATATTGCCGACGATGCTAACGCCTATGTTAAGGGTAAGAAAACTCAAGTAGAAGTTACAATTAAAGATGTAAATTCTGACAAAACATATTTTGCTCGTACTAATAATAATTCTTATTTTGAAATATTCCTTCCAGCAACAAGTACTTACACAATTACTAAGGTTTATAAGCGTGAAGAAAATGGCGCTGCCATGTGGGTAAATCTAACTAATTTCAATACGTTTACTGTAAATGAAAAAGAAGTTACAAATATTGGTAAATGGGTTTTCAGATTTAATGGTACAACAAACCGAGTTTATTGGGAAAGAACTAATTACCAGGATACATTAGATAACTTCAATAAGAAGAAGATTAAAGCTGAAGAATCAGGAAAAACTGTTTCTGAATGGTATAATGTTACAATTTCTGAAAAATAAATTAGCATAAAAAAATAGAAGCCCATAAGTAATTTCAAATGATATTTCTTATGGGCTTTTTTTTATCTCTGGATTCTACCAGAACCGTTTCCGCCGGCAAGTTTTTCAACTTCATCAACAGAAACCATATTGTAGTCACCTTCGATTGAGTGCTTAAGACAAGATGCTGCAACTGCAAAGTCTACAGCTTCCTGTGTTGATTTTCCGTTCAAACAAGCGTAAATCAATCCGCCACCGAAACTGTCACCGCCACCTACACGGTCTACAATGTACATTTCATATTCTTTAGAGAAGCAATATTCGTCAGATTTAACATCATATAAAAGTGCAGCCCAGTTGTTGCGGTTAGCGTTGATTGATGTACGAAGTGTGATTGCAACCTTCTGGAATCCAAATTTATCAGCAAGCTGTTTTGCAACTGATTTATAACCTTCTTTATTAAGTTTTCCACCATTAATATCTGTGTTTTCTGCTTCAATTCCAAATACATCTTTTGCATCTTCTTCGTTAGAAATACAAACATCAACATATTTACAGATTTCAGACACTGCTTCACGAGCCTGTTCGCGAGTCCAAAGCTTTCCACGATAGTTTAAGTCACAAGAAACTGTTGCTCCAGCAGCCTTAGCAGCCTTACAAGCTTCAATACAAATCTGAACCATGTTTCCACCTAAAGCTGGAGTAATACCAGTCAAATGGAACCATTTACAATCCTGAAAAATTGTTTTCCAATCAAAATCTTCTGGTTTAGCTTCTGCAATTGAAGAATGTGCACGGTCATAAATGCATTTAGAACCACGTTGAGAAGCACCACGTTCATTGTAATAAATACCAACACGGTCTCCACCACGAACAATGTAGTTTGTATTTACACCATAGCGGCGCAAAGAATTAATTGCAGCCTGACCAATTTCGTGTTTTGGAAGTTTTGTTACATAATAAGAATCCAAACCATAATTAGCCAAAGATACAGAAACGTTAGCTTCTCCACCACCGAATGTTGAAGTCATTTTATCAACCTGAACAAAGCGGAAATATCCCTCTGGTTCAAGACGCAACATAATTTCACCAAAAGTTACAACTTTCATTTTTATTCTCCCATAAAAAGTCAACGAGCAAGCCGACTTTCTATATCTATTAATTAGCAGCAGACAAAGCCTGTTCAGGAAGATTCAAAGGTTTGTAAACACCCGTCATCTTTGTTGAATCAAACTCTGCTTTTGCTGTGAGCAACGCCCACACAATCTCTGCTGTTTTTCTG
>JAZLKI010000116.1:0-12596 GCA_045597485.1 Treponema sp. | reverse complement strand
TTGTTCTACTGTAACAAGATTCATGCAATCCATGAAGTTCGTGGTAAAGATGGTGTTGGTGCTGTAATGGATAACATGGAATTGGAACGTGAACGTGGTATCACAATCCAGTCTGCTGCTACTCAGGTTCAGTGGAAAGACACAACTATCAACCTTATCGACACACCGGGTCACGTTGACTTTACTGTAGAAGTTGAACGTTCTCTCCGCGTACTCGACGGCGCTATCATGATTCTTTGTGCCGTAGCTGGTGTTCAGTCACAGTCTATCACTGTAGACCGTCAGCTTAAACGTTACCATGTACCTCGTGTTGCATTCGTAAACAAATGTGACCGTCAGGGTGCTAACCCACTTCGCGTACGTATGCAGATTCGCGAAAAATTAGGATTAAATGCATACATGATGGAATTGCCAATTGGTCTCGAAGACAAACTTGAAGGTGTTGTAGACTTAGTTGGTATGAAGGCTATCTACTTTGATGGTCCAAACGGTGAAGATCTCCGTATTGCTGAAATTCCAGAAAACTTGAAAGCTGATGCTGAAAAATATCGTGAAGAACTTTTGGATGCTGCATCTATGTTCGATGATTCTTTGATGGAAGAAATCATGGAAAATGGATACGAAGGCGTTGCTGAAGACAAAGTTATCGCAGCTATCCGTAAGGGTACTCTTGCTGAACAGTTCGTTGGTGTATTCCTTGGTTCTGCTCACGTAAACAAAGGTATCCAGCCATTGTTGGACGGTGTATTACGCTACCTCCCAGCTCCAAACGAAGTACGCAACGTTGCTCTCGACTTGGACAACAACGAAGCTGAAGTTGAACTTGAATCAGTTGATAACAAACCTTGTGTTGCACTTGGTTTCAAACTTGATGATGGTCAGTATGGTCAGTTAACATATACTCGTGTTTATCAGGGTAAAATTAAGAAAGGTGAAGAACTCACAAATACACGTACAAAGAAACGTTTCAAGGTTGGACGTCTTGTTCGTATGAACTCTGCTCAGATGGAAGATATCAACGAAGGATGTGCAGGTGATATCGTTGCACTCTTTGGTGTTGACTGTGCTTCTGGTGATACATTCGTTAATGGTGGTGTAAACTACTCAATGGCTTCTATGTACGTTCCAGAACCTGTAATTTCTTACTCTATCACACCAAAAGATAAATCTTCAGAAATGCAGATGTCTAAAGCTCTTAACCGCTTTACAAAAGAAGACCCAACATTCCGTGTACACGTAGATCCAGAATCTAACGAAACAATCATCCGTGGTATGGGTGAATTGCACCTCGATGTATACGTAGAACGTATGAAACGTGAATACAACTGTGAAGTTATTACTGGTCAGCCACAGGTAGCTTACCGTGAATCAATTTCTACACAGGGTGACTTCAACTACACACACAAAAAACAGTCTGGTGGTTCTGGACAGTATGGTCGTGTAGCAGGTTTCATGGAACCAATCACAGAAAAAGACTACGAATTCGTAGACGCAATCAAAGGTGGTGCTATTCCTAACGAATTTATCCCATCTTGTGATAAAGGTTTCCAGAGAGCTATGAAAGAAGGTTCTTTGATTGGTGCTCCAATCGTAGGTGTTAAGATTACAATCAATGATGGTCAGTCACACCCAGTAGACTCTAACGATAACGCATTCCAGACAGCAGCTATTGGTGCTTTCCGCGAAGGTTATATGAAAGCTAAACCTGCTATCCTCGAACCAATCATGAAGGTACAGCTCGCTGCTCCTACAGAATTCCAGGGTAACTTGTTCGGTCTTATCAACCAGCGCCGTGGTGTAATCGTTGATACAACTGATGAAAACGGAACTTCTACAGTAAATGCTGAAGTACCACTTTCAGAAATGTTCGGATTCTCTACTATCCTCCGTTCTTCTACTCAGGGTAAAGGTGAATTCACAATGGAATTTGAAAAATATGGTAAAGTTCCAAATGCTATTTCTGATGATCTTCAGGCTAAATACAAAGCAGCTAAAGAAGCTGCAAAAAAATAGTTTATAAAATCTAAACTAGAAAAAGCGTTCACCGAAAGGCGAACGCTTTTTTATTTTAAACTTGCTTTTTAATAAATCTGGACTTAAACTTATCTATAGTTAAGTTAGATTAGTAAATGAAATTGCCTTTTACTATTTCTTATTAATATTTTTGCTTTAGGAGGCTAATTTATGGATAAAAAAGATTTAATCGCACACAGCCCAGTACGCTATTTTGATGCTACAAATGCATCTCTCAAAGCTGGAGAAATGGGTCTTATAACTGCTAAAAAAGGATTGGGAAAAACATCTGTTTTGGTACAGTTCGCAATCGATTCACTTTTAAATGACAAAGCTATTGTTCACGTTTCTTTCGACCAGCAGTCTTCAAATGTTATTGCATGGTACTCAAGTGTAATGGCAGAAATTGCTAAAAAGAAAAACTTCAACCTTGATGATGTAAGTGAAGATATCGTTCGTAATCGTACAATCTTGAACTTCAATCAGGAAACATTCTCTTTGCCAAAGGTAGTAAATACTCTTAAGGCTTTGAAAGAAGGTGGAATTGCAATTGCTTCTGTAGTTGTTGACGGACTTGATTTTGCAAAAGTAGATACAGCAGATTTGAAATGCTTTGCAGATTTCGTAAAAGCAGAAGGAATGACAGCATGGTTCAGCTATACAAATGAAGCTGCAGACTTGGCAGGTACATTACCTGAAGACAAAGCTGCATCTTTTGCTACAGTAGCTCACTTGGCTGCAGAAAACAAAGACCTTGCTCTTACTGTTCTTAAGAATGGCACAGGCAAAGTTGCACTTGATGCAAAAACTTTGTTAATGACAAAATAATTAATCATACCTAATTGATTAAAAAAAAATAGCACAAGAATGACAGACCTTTAACGTTAAAGGTCTGTCATTCTTGTGCTATTTTTTTTTAAATTAAAGTGTACTTTTTTCGAATCTGAAGTGTTCTATTAGTAACAGACAATAAAATAGGAGATTTTAAATATGAAAAAGTACATTTATCTTACAGCTTTACTTATTAGTACGCTATTTCTTTCTGGGTGTATTATTATTAATGACGATTACTCTATCTACCACGATTTTACAATTAAAAACGACACAAATGAAAAAGTTGAAGACTGGTATTTAAAATCTTATTCTGGTAAAAAAGTTGCTAAAAGCGATGACTGGAAAACTGTAAATCCACATTCTAAAAGTACAATTACAAACGTATCTGAAAATTTTTATCGCGTATATTTTTCAAAAACTGATGACCCAAGACAATATTATTATTCTAATAATTATTTTTATCTTGATTCAGATACAACATACTACATAAAAAGCGACGATTTTTATTCACGTTCTGCACATACAGCTTCTGACACAAATACTTCCAGAGAAATCTACTTAGTAGATAACAAAGGAAATAAAATAGAACTGGACATCGAAGAGTTAAAGTAAAAAGAAAAAAAGGGGCTGTCCCAAAAGTATAGCTCGTAGTGTCATTCCGAACTTGTTTCGGAATCTCTGCACTAAATATAGTACAGATGCTGAACCAAGTTCAGCATGACAAAACTTATTGGACAACCCTTTTTTTTCTTTAATTTTCTGATGCTTATTCTATTTTTCTTCTTCTTTCCAAGGGAAAAGGAAACTTTTGAACTTTCGTGGACCTAATGTTTGACGATCTTCATAAATCAATTCTTCCCATGGAATTTGACGTTTCTGCTGTCTTGTTGTTATTTCAGGATGTTCTTCTAGATAGTCATATTTATACAAAAGAATACGTAATGCATTACAATTGCCAATTAAAATACCACCCATAGAAGGGAAAAATCCAATACAAGCTACAGAAAGCGCAAGCAGTAAAAGATTGTATAAAGTAACAAGAATAGTAAAACCAGTATTATCAAAAAGAATAATAAAAGACTTTCTTAAACACTTCTTAAAATTATTCTTCATCAAAGATCTGATTGGAATAAACCACTGTAAAGCAAGGAAAGTAAAAATTATAATCCAAAGCAGTAAACAGGAAACAGCCAGTCCAAACAATCCTCCAACCTGAAGAAAATAATAAGGAATAGCATATGCCGCTACAAAAATGATTGCCGAAATCAGCAAACCAAATAAAACTGCATCTTTTAATACACCAGGAATTGCCTTAAAGAAATCAAGCAACCCTACCCCATTAAAATCTGCAATTTCAGCAGCAATTTCACCATAGGCAAACATAATAATAGATAAAACAATTACACCAAAAATAAAACATGCCAATACTAATAATGATTTTTCACCAATAAGAGCATTTAACATTAACAAGCCAACCCCTGCAAAAAGAAATGTAAGGTTAGCAATTAAAAGATTTAAAAGGTTATCCCAACCATCGCAAAAATTTTTCTTAATAATAAATCCGAACATATTTAAAATCTAACAAGAATTTCTATTTATTACAACTAATAATATGTTAAAATATAAGTATGAATATAAATTCATCAATTTCTTTATTATCAAATGTCCACACAATTACCGCAGATTTCCTTACAGCAAAACTTTCAGAACAGGGATTCAGAGAGTTTGCTTCATCTCACGGTAATATTCTCTTTCAATTAAGCAAGAATCCTAAGCTTTCTATGAGTGATCTTGCACAAATTATAAACCGCGACAAATCAACAACAACAGTTCTTGTGAGAAAACTTGAACAAGAAGGCTACATAAAAGTAGAACCAGACAATACAGATAAAAGAAGTCGTAATGTTTCTCTTACAGAAGAAGGAAAAAAATATAATTCCATAACTTCAGAAATTTCTCAGGAATTACTTAAAACTTTCTATAAGAACTTTTCAGACACCGAAAAAGAACAGTTTGTAAATTTCTTGGAACGCATAAAAAAGAACTTCGAAGAATAACAAAATATTATCCATTCTTAAAAAGTAATTTTATATAAAACCATTGACTTTAGTTTTATATAAAATTATCATTTCAATATGAAAAAATTATCTATTATATTAATCTCATTATTAACAATCTTTACAATTGGATGTTCCAAAAAAACAGTTTCTAACAATAAAAGCATAGCAGTTTTTGTTCCAGGAATTTGCGACGATAGTCCTGTTTACGCAATGCTTGTTGCCGGTGTAAAAGAAGCCGCAGAAGAAGCAAATCTTTCTGTATTCGTTATGGAAGCAGGCACAAACCAGGCAGAATGGGGAACAAAACTTACAGCACTCACTGCAGAACAGAAATATGATGTTATTATTTCCTCTAACCCTTCCCTTCCAGACCTGGTAGAACCGATTTTACAGCAGTTCCCTAACCAGAAATACATTCTTCTGGATGCTACTAAAGAAGGAAACCCTAATATTCACACAGTATGCTACAATCAGTATGAACAGTCATATATTACAGGCTATATTGGCGGACTTATGTCGAACAGCCACAAATTAGCTTTAATAGCCGCTCAGGAATATCCTGTTATGAACAACGTTATCTACCCTTACTTTGAAAAAGGTGCAAAAGCTGCCAACAGTAATTCAACAGTAGATTTTAGAATTGTAGGTAACTGGTACGATGCAACAAGAGGTGCCGAAATTGCCGATGCAGTTTATAAAAATGGTGTAGATGTAATTCTTCCAATCTGTGGAGGAGCTTCACAAGGGGTTATTACATCCGCTGTAAATAACGGCATTTATGTTACATGGTTCGACGATAACGGATTTGAAAAAGCTCCAGGAACAATTATTTCCAGCAGCATTATGAAACAAAAAGAAATGTCTTACATGGTTACTAAAGACTTTATTAAAGGTAGTACACCATGGGGAACTGCAAATATGGTTGGTATTAAAGAAGGATTTGTGGACTTTGTTCAGGACAATCCATTATATATCAGCACAATCCCAGAAGATATTCGCAATACAATGTCAAAACTTGTAGATGACATTAAAACTGGAGCTATTACAATAAAATAATGCTTGAACTTAAGAATATCTGCTTAAATTATTCTTACAAATCTGTCTTAAAAGGAATAAATTTAACATTAGAAAATGGCAAAATTTATTCCTTACTGGGCGAAAATGGTGCGGGTAAAACAACAATGGCCCGCATCATTTGTGGTGATCTAAAACAAAGTCAGGGCAAAATTCTTTTAGATGGAACAGTCGTAAATTTTTCATCGCCAAAAAAAGCTATAGAAAGTGGCATTTGCTGTGTTCAACAACGACCTTTACTTTCTCCTTCAATTTCTGTTTACGAAAATTTAAAATTGGGCATAAGAAAGTTTAATAAACAAAAAGTCCTGGAATTAATGAACAGATATTTACCAGGCGTAAAACCTCACACTTTAGTAAAAGAACTAACTATATCACAATGTTTTTTTACTGCTCTTATAGCAGCCTTATTAAGAAATCCTAAAATCCTGATTTTAGATGAACCTTCCGACAGTATAAAAAAAACTCTAAATAAACTGGCAGCAGAAGGACTCATAATTCTTATAATCACTCACAACCTGCAGGAAGCCCTTGAAACTGCAAATGAAGTTATACTTCTTAAAGACGGCAATATACTAAAAAAATGTCCGGTTACCCAAATTACAGAAAATGAAATAAAAGCACAATTATACGGCATTTCAAAAACTGTAGAACCTTCAAAAAAACTAATACGTGCATCTATAAATGAAGAAATGATTTTACAATCTCGCAGAACAAAAGGATTAAGAAAAGAGATTGGATATATTCCATCCGATAAAACCTTCCGAGCTTCAAGTCCAAATTTATCGATTCTACAGATGCTCACAGCCTTACATCCTGAAGGTACAAAAAAAGATTTACAAGATAAAGCAGAAAAAATACTGAAAAAAGCACAGGTAAATATAAAGCTCACAGAAAAATGTTCAAATCTTTCTGGAGGAATGTTACAACGACTCATACTTGAACGGGAACTTGCTGAATCACCAGAAACCTTATTTTTATTTAATCCTACACAAGGGCTTGATGTAGAAGCTACCGAAAATTTATACGCCCACCTCGACACTATTGCAGACTTGGGAACTACAGTTATAATAGAGGAAAAAGTATGAATCTTTATTATTTAGGATCAGCCTTAAATCTTTCTGCAATATATATGATAGCCGGCTGTGGTGCTGCAATTTCTCTAAAATCCGGCGAATTAAATCTTGGTGGCGAAGGCCAGATATATGCAGGTGGATTTTTTGCCGCAGTTTTACTTACAAAACTTTCAGCATTACCAGTTGTAATTTCGTTTCCTCTTGCCCTGCTAGTTTCATTTACCACAAGCGGCTTACTAACCCTTTTTTCTGCCTTCCTCAAAAGATTTAAGAATGCAGACTTTCTTTTTACATCGTTTATTATTTCGTCTGCAATAATTCCTTTAATAGATGGTTTAATAGCAGGTCCATTCCGCAACAAATCTGCAAATCTGCTTGCAACACCATTCTTAACACAGGCACAACGCCTTCCACAAATAATGAAACCTTCCCCATTGAATATTTCATTTTTCATAGCACTTATAAGTTGTTTATTTTTCTTCTATATAATTTACCACACAGCCTATGGCCGCAAACTTTGCATTTTTGGAACCTCTGTAAAATTTGCCCGCTACGCAGGATATAACGAAAAAAGACTTACTTATTCCAGCGCATTTATTTCCGGTGGAATGCACGGGCTCTGTGGCGCACTTACAATTGCAGGCACCTACTACGCCTGTCACTCTGGTTTTTACAATGGATTAGGCTGGAACTCCTTTTCTTCTGCACTTATAGCCGGAGCAAACCCTGTATTTATGATTCCGTCATCACTGATTATGGGGTTCCTTACAACATACACAAACAAATTCGCTCTTTACCATAACTTTGGTTTTGATGCTTCTGGTTTGTTACAGGCCGTAATACTGCTTTTTATTAGTGGGAGAGTAAAAAATGTTTCTTGATATAATTTCCTTTTCATGCCCATTAATACTCGGTTCAATAGGGGCTTTATTCAGCGAATTCACAGGATCTCTTGCCTTATTTTTAGACGGTTTAATATCCTTTTCTGCATTCCTTACCTACTATTTTTCAATATTAACACATTCGTTTTTGGCAGGTACAATTCTTTCAATCATAACATGTACTATAACTACCGGAGCATTCTGTCTGCTTATAGAAAAACTTAAAGCAAATAGATTTATTGCAGCCATTGCCATGAATCTTTTATTTTCAGCCCTTGTTTCATTTATGTCTTATGCTTGTTTTGGAACACGAGGAATACTTGCCGACCCTCAATTTTCTCCAGACAATTTTACAATAAAAGTTATAACAGTAGTTATTTCTTTAATTGCAGTAGTTCTTTCATTCTTATTCATTAAGTTCACAAATTGGGGATTATACATTCGCATTACAGGAAGCGACAGCGACGTACTTATATCAAAGGGAGTAAATCCTCTTTATACAAGAATTACAGCATGGAGTCTGGCAGCTTTATTCAGTTCATTATCTGGAAGTTTTCTGGTATTAAAACTTTCATCCTTTGTTCCAAATATTTCAAGTGGACGAGGATGGATGGCGTTAGCAGCAGTTTTTTTAGGTCGAAAGAAGATTTGGAAAATAACTTTGTGTGTAATAATATTCTGCGCAACAGATTACTTTGGGGTAAATATTCAAAACTACATACCTGGAATACCTTCCCCATTATTACTTTCGTTACCTTACCTTACAGCTCTTCTTCTAATTCTTCTATAACATTTTCAACTTCGTTATTTGAGCTTAGATCTATCTGACCAGTAGATACTTCTTCAATTTCTTCCTGAACTTCAATAACTTTCGTTTTAAAGTCTTCAAGAACAGTTTCCAGTTCTGTCATATTCTTATAGCTTGAATCACTGGCATTTGTTACAAAACTCATTTTATTTACAATATCAGCAGTATCAACTTTAATATCATGCAATGCCTGAATAGAACCAAATAATTTAGAATTAAGCATATCTACGCTGGAAGAAACATCACTCTGTTTTTCTGCCAAAGTACCACAGTAAGTATTAATTTCATCTGCAGCAGAAGCAGTTTCTTCGGAGCGTTTTCTTATCTGTTTCATCTGATTATCAATCTTATCAATACCACTAGAAATTTCTTGCAAAGAAGAAACTATCTGGTCGGCATGAGAACTAACTTTTATAAAGGCCTCAGAAGCAGAACGGCTCGAATCATTTGCACTTCCAACTGCACTTACAATCTTATTAATTACACTAGAAATCTTTGTTGCATTTTCAGAAGTTTCTTCTGCCAAAGAACGAATTTCTTCTGCAACGACCGAAAAGCCCTTACCTGCATCACCTGCATGAGCCGATTCAATAGCAGCATTCATAGAAAGAAGGTTTGTCTGTTCTGCAACGTTATTAATAATTTCAACAACTTCGTAGACTTCATCAAGATCCTGTGCAACTTCATTCAAAATCTGGTTAGTAGAAGAAATTTTGTTATCACCATCGGCAAGGAAGTTATGCATTTCTTCTGCAACTTTTACACGTTCCATAGCCATGCTGTTCATATAGCCAAGAGTTCCTACAACTTCGCTTACTGCATTATTACTATCTTCAATAGCAATAGTCTGTTTTGAATTACTTTTTACAAGAGTATCTACGTGATTATTCATATCGGCAATTACGCCAACTACATTCTGAATAACTTTAATTACTTCATTAAACTCTTTGTTAATATCATCAATACTTTTATCAATCTGATTTGTAGCAAGAGCAGTACTATTTGCCGACTCAATAATAGAAGAACCGGAATTAATTGCTTTAGATGCTGTAGCTTTTACCATTGTAAAAAAGTCATTTACCTGAAGAACCATGTTATTAATATTTTCCATAAGGGAATACATTTCATCACTTCCCTCTGGCTTAATTTCTACAGTAAAGTCTTTTTCAGACAAAGTAGAAGTCATATTACGAATCTTTACAATGCGTTTAGAAATTCCGGTAGTTACAAGAAGAATAAGAACAGAAAGAATAATACAAGAAATGGCAGCAATAAGGATTGAAATAAAGATAAATTGACGTTCTTTTTCCTGAAGAATTTCTTCCAGAATTTCATTAGATTTGGCATTCACGTTATTCAATGATTCATACTGTTTACGTATTTTTTTAATATCTTCATGTGCATCAGTTGTAAGTGAAAGAAGTATATCCAATTCTTCATCTGAATCAGATTCTTCAAAAGTATCACGAATACCATAGTATTTAATATTAAGTGCAATAGACTGATTAACTTTAGAGGCTTCCATCTGCTGTAAAATTGATTCTACAGGCGAAAAATAATCGCAAAGCAACTGCCAGATTCCCTTAATCTGTTTTAGGTTCGAATTAAAATTTTCAGGGAAGGTTTTATTCAAAGGATTTTCAAACTGATAGTTAAATAAGGCTTCAATCTCTTTTTTGTTCTTTGCAAATTCTGAATATGCAGTTGAAAGATCAAACCCCCAGAAGTCCATATTATCAAGATAATCAATAATATTTCCAAGTTGAACCTGGGTCTTTGTCTGCGTTATCTGATATTCTTTTATCTGCTGAATCTTTTTTGTATTGGAAAAAGAAAAGATTGTTAAAAATACAACCTGAATAATAGTGATAATTACGATAAGTGAAAATTTTCTGTTAAGCTTCATAAAAAAAATCCTATGCTACTATTGTAACATAGGATTGAATTTATTGCTTACTTATAAACTAAATTAATATACGCTTAAAATCTGTGTAAGCTGCTCTTTACCAATAATTCTCATAAAGTTACCAAGACGTGGTCCCTGATCTTTATTGATAAGAGCGTTGTACATTGCCGTAAAGAGAGCTTTTGCATCAAGTCCCATTTCTGTAGCAATATCGTACATAGCCTGCTGACAAGCTTTATCTTCTGTAAATGTATCCATTTTTGGAAGAACTTCATCGCGAACACGTTTAACTGCTGTAAGCATGTCACCTTCCAAAGCTGCTTTAGAACCATCTGTACGGAGAGCAAAGCAGAATTCTGGAGCACAGTCTGGAGCTGAATGCTGAATCCAGAACCATGCACAGGCAATACGACGACGAAGTCTTTCTTCCTGCTCAGGTTTTACATCACCAAGAGAAGCAATAACTTTATCTGCATCGCCAGAGTAAATCTGAAGCAAAGTTGTAAGCATACGGAATGTAATCTGGTAAGGCATTGTTTCAGGAATCTTTCCATCAATCTGAGAAAGCATATAGATACGTTTTTCTTTATTAAACATATCTTCTGATTTAGCTTTATCTACACCGTATACAATTCTTTCTGTCTTGTCGTAATCTTCATAAACTTTAAGAACGTCCATATCAAAAGAAATGGCAAATTCTGTATTTGGACGAGTTCCAGCAAAAAGATAACGAAGAACTTCTGCCTGGTAAACATCAAGTGCATCTGGTAAAGCAATTACTTTACCTTTTGAAGAAGACATTTTGCCAGGAACACCTTTTAAGTTTACAAAGTCGTAGCGCATTGTAACTGGTGCATCCCAATTGTAAATACGTTTTGAAACTAATTTAGCTGTATCATAAGATCCACCTGGAGAAATATGATCCTTTCCACCTGGTTCAAATACTACTTTTTCTTCGTTCCAGCGCATTGGCCAATCAACACGCCAGCCAAGTTTAGCACCTTTGAATGTACGAATATCTGCAGTTTCACAGTTACCACATTCACATTTGTAAGAAATTCCGTATTCACCATCATAATCAGTAATTTCAGTTGTATCTTTCTGACATTTTCCACAGAAGATTGCCACAGGCCAGTAAACATCTTCCGGCTTCATTTTGTGAGCATCATCGCGATATTCATTAAGACATTCCTTAATTACATCACGATTTTGCATAGCCTTTTTCATACCTTCAGCATATTTGTTTGCACGGTAGCGGCTAGCCTGATAAAGGAATTCTGGAGCAATACCAACACGTGGAAGCTGAGTTTCAATATCAACTTCGTGGTGGCGTGCATAGTTTTCGTTACGTTTAGTTGTATCTGGTACTTCTGTAATTGGGTAACGAAGATATTTTTCAAGGATTTCTGGATCTGGCATGTTAGCTGGAACTTTACGGAATACATCGTAATCATCCCATGAATAAATGAAGCGAACATTCTTGCCGCGATCACGTAAAGCACGAACTACTAAATCTACAGTAATAATTTCGCGGAAGTTTCCAAGATGGACTGTTCCAGTAGGTGTAATTCCGGAAGCACATGAGTATGAATCTAAATCACCTTTTTCTCTAATAATCTGATTTGCCATCTGGTCTGCCCAATGACAAAGTAATGGATCTCTTTTTTCGTTATTTGGATTATTGTTACTCATTCTTCTATTATAGTAAAAATACAAATTCTTTACAACGAATAGAAGATTTATAAATAAAATGTAGGATTAATTCGAATATACAACTCCACATAATAAATCATTAACTGCTTCTTATTTTTAGAAAATGCTCCCGCAGAAACTCACCTTGATTTTGCCAGCTGGGCTCGCCGCTTCGCTCTGTAGTTTCTTTACCGCGTTGTCCGTGGCACTATCGCCCAGAACCAAAATCAAGTCGATTTCTGCTCCGCTTTT
>JAZLKI010000115.1:0-23874 GCA_045597485.1 Treponema sp. | reverse complement strand
TTGTCCCCTGCCCCAAAACCTTTTCACTTTTAGTAATTTCAAATGGAAAAAATACCCAGTTTCCTTCTCCTGATTTTTCATTTCCAAGATGATTAAAAATTGTAAGTAAACCTGTAGTATTTTCTGCAGCAAACTTTACCATAGAATTAAAAAAATCCTTAATCTCTTGCGCAGAAATACTTTCCTGAGACTCCAATAATGCTACTTCAGCAGAAGATTCTGAAACTTCATCTGAATCTATTTCATTCAATAATTCAGCAATCTCTTCTTCAGAAGCTTTAATTCCTTTTTTTTCAAGAAGCAATAAAATTTCTGCAGCCCGTTTTTCTTTACCAGGAAATTTTAATGCAAGATCATGTAGTCTGTTCATTAATTTAGGTTCATATTTCAGACCAAGTTGTTTTAGTTGCAAAAATAAATGTAGTGATAAAGAATCTGGTGGAAGACTAATAGAAATTAAAAATTTTGCTGAATCGCTTTCCTGCAATACTTTTAATTCAACTGAGGAAGATGCTGATTGTTCAGATACTGTATTTTGCGGTGTAATATGAATTGTCCCGTTTTTTAGAAGCACATTTCCTATAAAAGTTGAACCGGGAATTAATTTAGAAGATGCATTCAAAGTCACTCTATGACCAGCAACGGAACCAGAATAGCGGCCATCTGCTAATTGAGATAAAATACGAACAAGCACTGCATCGCCATTTTTTAAGACCTTAGGCTGGAGATTTGTGTTGACAATATTATTTGTATTTACAATCAGATTATTGTTATGCACATATAAAGTGTACAAAAAAAAATGAGATTGCGAAAGATGCAATCTCATTTTTTATTAAAACTAATTCAAGTTATGAATTAGTTCTGATTTGCTTCTGCAGCAGCTTTTTCAGCAGCTTCTTTTGCAGCAGCAGCTTCAGCAGCGCGTGCGTTACGAGCATTCAAAGCTTCAGTAACTTTAGCACCTACCAAAGTCTTAACTTTAGCATCCTTACCGATCTTATCGCGTAAGTAGTAAAGTTTAGCACGGCGTACTTTACCAGGACGTACGATATCAACTTTTACGATACGTGGGCTGTTATAAGGGAATACACGTTCAACACCTACACCGTAAGAAATCTTACGAACTGTGAATGTCTTACGAGCACCTTCATTCTTTTTACAAAGAACGATACCTTCGTAAACCTGAACACGTCCTGTTTTACCTTCAATAATTTTGAAGTAAACTTTTACTGTATCACCTACATTGAAATCCTGAGCACCAGGTCTTTTCTGTGTTTCTTCAATTGTTTTAATAAGATCCATAATGATCTCCTTTTAATTTTTACTTCTTTTTACGCTTTTTGCCTTTCAAAGAAGTAGATTCGTTAATTTCCTCAATCATCTTCTCGGCTTCGTCAGAAAGCTGTCCTTTAATTCTTGCCATATAAATCAAATCTGGTCTATTAACAAGAGTTTTTTCCAGCCGCTTTTTAAGCCGCCACTTTCGAATCTCCTCATGATTGCCACTAAGTAAAACTGGTGGAACCTTCATCCCCTTCCATTCTTCTGGATGAGTATACTGTGGATATTCCAAAAGTCCATCACAATAACTTTCTTCTTCTAATGACTCATGAGAAATTACACCGTCTACTAAACGATAAACAGTATCAATAACTACTGTTGCTGCAACTTCTCCAGATGACATTACATAATCTCCAATAGAGATTTCTGCGTCAACATAAGAATCAATAATTCTCTGATCAATACCTTCGTAACGACCACAGATAAAAACAAGTTCGTCCTTGTGACTTAATTCTTCTGCAACTTTCTGTGTAAGCTGTTTTCCGCTTGGAGTAACGTAAATAACGTACTTCTTACGGGCATTTACACTATCAAGTGCCTTTGAAAGTGGTTCAGGAAGCATTAACTGCCCAGCTCCACCTCCATACGTTCCGTCATCACAGGTGTGGTGTTTATCAAGAGCAAAATCTCTGATGTTCACCAGATCGTAAGCAATAATTTCCTTTTCAACTGCTTTGGCCATGATTGAGTTTTCAAAAAAAGCCTTAACAATATCTGGAAATAAGGTCAGCACTGTAAATTTCATGGAATTACTCCAGAATCCAGAGGTGCATCAATTGCACCGTACCATTCTCTACATCTACCTTTCCAATAAATTCTTTATTAAAAGGTACAAGAACTTTTCGGTCACAACTCTCGGAGAGAGAAACTTCTAACAAGTAACCTGCTCCGCCTTCCAAAACGTCTGTGATTTTCCCTACTTCTTTAGGTGCATCCAACGTTGCCGGATCGTCTTTACCCTCATAAACAAGGGTACAATTTTGTAAATCCTCAATATACCATTCGTCTTTTTCCAAAGGCTTACAGTATTTTCTAGGAACTTCAATCTGCCAGCGGTTATACTTTTGTATTTCCGTATCAGAATCTATTCCCTTAAACTTAACATAAGCAATAGCATGACCAAGAGAAACCGATTCAACCTTTGCTTCTCTTTGCATATCACCTAGTTTCAAAGTAACATCTTTCAATTTGAGCAAGTGCTCATATTCACCAGAAGTACTTTCAACTTTACATTCACCCGAAAACCCATGAGTTCCGCGAATGAATCCAACCACCAATTGTGCCTTTTTCATCAGCAATATTCCTGCTTAGTTATCAAGAATATCAAGACTGTAACGTTTACCGTCTTTTACAGCTGAAGCGCTTAAAACGGTTCTCATTGCTTTAGCAATACGGCCATATTTACCGATTACCTTACCAATGTCACCATCAGCTACTTTAAGCTGAAGCACCATTCCTTTTTCGCCTTCAGTTTCATTTACAGTAACAGCTGACGGATCATCGGCCAATGATTTTGCGATGTATTCAATCAGGTCTTTTTCCATTTTCTGCTCCTCTGTAAATTACTTTGCCTGTTTTGCAGACTGAACGTTCATCAATTTCTTAACAACGTCTGTAGGCTGTGCACCAACACTGATCCAGTACTTAGCACGTTCAACATCGATTGAAACCTGGTTAGCTTCAGCAGCGATTGGCTGGTAAGTTCCGATTTCTTCGATACATTTTCCGTCACGTGGTTCACGAGAATCCTGAACTACAACACGGTAGCATGGACGCTTTTTAGTACCAAATCTCTTAAGTCTGATTTTGACCATTTATATCCTCCATGGCACTGTTTCCAGTACCAAAATTACTATTTTGGACACAATAATTCCTATTGTGTATATTGAGACACTATATTAACTTAAAAAGGGAATTTATTCAAGAGCAGAATCTACTTATTGAATCTTGCAAGAAAGGCTTTTGTTCTTTCCTGCTTAGGATTATTAATAACTTCTTCCGGATTACCCTCTTCTACAATAACACCACCATCCATAAAGATAATGTGACTAGAAATATCTCGGGCAAAAGCCATTTCGTGAGTTACAACAACCATTGTCATTTTTTCTGCCGCAAGTTCCTTTATAACAGCAAGAATTTCACCAGTTAATTCAGGATCAAGAGCCGATGTTGGTTCATCAAATAAAAGTACTTCCGGTTTCAAAGCTAATGCTCTGGCAATTGAAACACGCTGCTGCTGACCACCACTTAATTCGCATGGATAATTATTAATTTTTGTTTCCAATCCCATACGTTTAAGAAGCTCCATTGCAACTGCTTCTGCTTCTTCTTTTGATTTTTTCAATACCTTTACCTGAGGATCAACAACATTTTTTAAAACACTATAATGTGGAAATAAATTGAAATTCTGGAATACAAGCCCACTTTTAAGAATTATTGCATGTCGAGTTTCTTTATCTGCATAAACTCCATTTTTTACAAGTTCTTTTCCACAAATTGTAATAGAACCATCTGTTATTTGTTCAAGCTGAGATACACAACGCAGAATTGTTGACTTACCAGAACCACTTGGACCAATAATACTTAAAACTTCACCCTTTTCTACAGAAAAGGAAATTCCTTTAAGAACTTCAACATTATCCTTAAAAGTCTTTTTTAAATTTTCAACTTTAATAATTTCTTCCATTTCCAGCTCCTTTAGTTGTAATAACTAAGTTTCTTTTCCAATCTCTGGAAACAAAGAGAAACTATCCAGTTCATAATAAAATAGAATACACCAGCTATAAACAAAGGTACAAATGAGAATAATGCCCCCTGTCTTTCTTTAGCAACCATTAAAAGTTCAGATACACCAATTACAGAAACAAGAGCTGTATCTTTTACAAGAGTAATAACTTCATTACCCATTGCAGGCACAATACGTTTTACAACTTGTGGCAAAACGATTGTAAAGAAAGTCTGTACCTTTGTATAACCTAAAACCATTGAAGCTTCATACTGTCCTTTTGGAATAGATTCAATTCCACCTCTATAAATTTCTGCAAAATAACATGCATAATTTATAGATAAAGCAACAATTGCCGCAACAAAACGGTTCCACTTAAAAGATACGTCAAAACCTTGCTGTACAAGCCATCTTACAAATAAGCCAGGTCCAAAATATACAACCAGTAACTGGAGCATAAGTGGTGTACCACGAATTATAAGAAGAAAAACATTTGTTATTCCGGAAACAATTTTATTCTTAGACATTCTTCCACTGGCAATAATAAGAGCCAAAGGAATTGCAAAAATCAATGTAAGAATAAAAACTTCAAGGGATGTAACAGAACCTGCTAACATCGCCTTAAGCATTTTAACGTATCTAGCACTCATAATTATTTAATTGCAGAAATATCTTTACCAAACCATTTTTTACCAATGGCTTCAATAGTTCCATCTGCTTTCATAGCTTTTAAGATAGACCATACTTCATCTCTAAGTTCTGGTTCAGACTTTCTGAATCCAATACCATAACCTTCGTTAGCCAATGATTCGCTAAGAACTACAAATGGCTTTTTAGACTGTGAAATTGCATAGTTAGCAACAACGCTGTCCATAACAACACCGTCAACACCACCAATATCAAGGTCGTTTAATGCAGTAATATTTTCTTTAAAGTAAACAAGATTACCAATACTCTTTGCAAAGTTTTTATTTTCTTCTACAGCTTCCTGAGCACTTGATCCACTCTGAATACCTACAGTTTTACCTTTCATATCTGCAAGAGTTTTAATTCCACTGTCTGCACGAACAACAAGTACCTGATCATTATTCAAGTAAGCCTGTGTAAATGAAAGTGCCGCAATTCTATCTTCAGTAATAGTAAAACCATTCCAGATACAGTCAATTTTACCTGTCTCAAGTTCCATTTCTTTAGCATCCCAGTCAATTGGCTGAGCTTTGAATGTTACACCAAGACGTTTAGCAACTTCTTTTGCCAAATCAATATCATAACCGACAATTTCATTATCATCACTACGGAAACCAAGTGGTGGGAAAGAATCATCTAAACCCAAAACAAATGTTCCTCTAGCTTTTAATGCTTCTACAGCATTCACTTTAGCTGCTTTCTTAGATTTTTTAGGAGCAGCAAAAAGACTTGCTACACACATAAGCGCAACAGCAATTGCAACTAATTTTTTCATAATCATCCTCTTAATAATTTATTTTATATTTTTAGCAAACTGTTTTAATTCAACAATCTGTTCGTTCACTTTTTCAGAAGCAGGTCCACCATCTGTTTTACGAACTTCTACACAAGCGGCAGGAGTAATAACAGAATAGATATCATCTTCTATTAAATCTGAACATTCTTTCCATACTTCAATTGGCAAATCTTCAAGTTCACAATTCTTTTCGATGGCAATTCTAACTGCTTTTGCACTTACCCCGTGTGCAGTTCTAAATGGCATTCCCTTACGAACAAGATAATCTGCAACATCTGTAGCATTAAGGTATCCACCATTACATTCTTCTGCCATTTTCTTTGTATTCCATTCAGCAGTAGAAATCATATAGGTAAAGACTTTAATACAAGACAAGACTGTATCAATTGAATCAAACAATGGTTCTTTATCTTCCTGCATATCTCTGTCATATGCCAATGGAAGTCCTTTCATCATTGTCATTAATGCAATCTGATTTCCGTAAACTTTACCAGTTCTACCACGAATTAATTCTGCAAAGTCTGGATTCTTTTTCTGTGGCATAATAGAAGAACCTGTAGACCATTTTTCGCTTAAATTAATAAAACTGAATTCTGTAGTAGCCCATAGAACAACTTCTTCGCAGAAACGGCTAAGATGCATCTGTATCATACTTAAGTTTGAAGCAGTTTCAATACAATAATCTCTATCTGAAACAGAATCCAAAGAGTTTCTTGTTACTTCTGCAAAACCAAGTTCTTCAGCTTCAAATTTTCTATCTAAAGGAAGACCGCTACCAGCTAAGGCACAAGAACCAATTGGTGAAAGGTCTATACGTTTTAATGAATCTTCAAGGCGCTGCCAGTCGCGAACAAGCATCCAGGCCCAGGCACAAACATGGTGCGCCAATGTAACAGGCTGGGCATGCTGCATATGAGTAAAACCTGGAATCAAAGAATTTTTATGTTTTTCTGCAATAGAAGAAAGAGCATCTATTAAAGTTAAAAGGGAATTCTGAAGTTCAGGAATAGCACGTTTCAGATATAATCGTTCATCTAATGCAATTTGATCGTTTCTACTTCTTCCAGTATGAACCTTCTTTCCAGGTTCCCCTATTCTATCTGTCAAAGTTGCTTCTATAAAAGAATGAATATCTTCTGCAGAATAATCTATTAAAAGTTTACCTACTTCAAGATCATCTTTAATAGAATTAAGACCTTTAACAATCTGTTCAGCTTCATCTTCAGAAATGATTTTTACGTGAGCAAGCATTTTTGCATGTGCAATACTTCCTCTAATATCATCTAAAGCCATACGTTCATCAACATGAATTGATGTTTCAAATGCAACAGCTGCAGCATCTGGACCTTCTTCAAAACGACCGTGCCAAAGAGCTGCGTGATTATCTTTAGTAATTGTTCCGTGTGTAGACATATTTTTATAATAACAAAAAAAAAGGCATCGGTAAATAACAACCGATGCCTTCTTACTTGTATTAGACTAAAATCATATTAGTTAATTTTGTCGATAAGTGCCTGGTGTTCATTTCTGAACTTTTCAATTATTTCAATAACGTCATTACCAGCACAAATATCCCATGCGTAAACATCTTTGTTCAAATCTGGAACAAAACCTGCGATTGAAAGGTATGGGTTATCGAGCATGTACTGCAATGTTTCATTTACAGCTCTTTCATCACGGAATGCAGCCCAGTAGTGTTCTTTCCAAGCTTCTTCATCATCATATCCAGGAACATCTTCTGTATAGATATCGATAATTTTCATGATTTTAGCAGCTGTTGCTTTGTCATAGAAAGAAGGAAGAACAACCATGTTATCCTGCATTACAGATGTATATTTTTTTCCACCTTTTGGACCGAGTGGGAAACATACGAATCCGTAGTCATCTTTCATTGCGCTGAATTTACCATTGTCGTTACAGTTGTACTGCTGTTCTGCACAGAATGCAACTTCACCATTCATGAATGCAGCAAAGTAGTAATCCCAGTTTTCGCCTTCCATCTGTGGTCTCTGGTATGTTGGGAAAACACGGTTTACATATTCCCAAGCTTCAAGAGCAGCTGGTGTATCTACATTCAATTTAAATTTTCCGTTTTCTCTAGAAATAAGTTTTACACCATTTGAGTAGAGAATAGATTCTGCAAACTGACCGTTTGAAGAAGCCATAGCCCACTGGTCAATAATACCGTCGTTATTTGTATCTTTTGTAAGTTTTTTACACATATCTTCAAAAGTTTCCCAAGTCCATTTTCCAGCTTTCTGGAGGTTATATGGTTCTTCTGGGTTAATACCGTTTTCCTGGAGAACACGTTTGTTGAAGAAGATACCGTTACGTGGTTCAGGTTTACCAATATTGAATGTATAGAATGATTTTCCATCCTTAAGCATTTCAATAACACCTTTGTTCCATTTAGCTTTTGTCCAGTCAATTCCATCAATTTTAGAAAGATCTGCCCAAAGACCATTTTTCAAACCACTCAATGCAGAACGGTTATCGATTGTAAATACAGCGTATTTTGAAGAACCTGTAATACAGAAGTTAGCAACTTCAGTAGGGTTCTGTTCCCAGCCTGCCAAGTCAGACTGAATTACTTTGAAGTTATAAGTTTTCTGAAGCCAGTCACGGAAAGCTTTCTGATCTTCCTGCTGTTTATCTGTTGGCTGTGCATCAGGATTAGACCACCAGTCATAGAAATAAACTGTCATTCCACCAAAGTCGTAAATCTTTCCAGTAGCTGGATCTTTTTCAGCTTTGTAATTCTGGTAAGAAGTAGCTGTTACTTTTGCAGAACTTGAGCTCTTTGCTTTTGTCGATTTTGCTGCTTTTTTTGGTGCGGCAAAAAGACTTGTTGCACATAAAAGGGCAACTCCAATTGTCATAAGTTTTTTCATAATTTTTACTCCTCTTGAAAAAATTATAGCATATGTTTTTTTTAATGCAATTTTTTTATTCTTTCATACCAGTTGTTGTAAGACTTTCAACAAACAATCGCTGGCAGAACAAATACAGAACAATTAATGGCAAAATTGTCATTAATACACCTGTAGACAAAACAGCATTAGCTAAACCTGTAGAAACGGTAACCGAAGTACCTGCTAAAAGACTCATATATGCTCCAAGACGGTCTACAATACTGCTTAATCTAGTTCCCAGGAGTTTAATATTACCCAAGAACAAAGAAGAATAAAAACCGTCTGTCCATTGCCAAACAAAAGAGAACAAGAAACAAGATGTCAAAATTGGTTTTGCACCAGGAAGCATTACTACAAAGAAAGTCTTTATTGGACCACAACCGTCAACATATGAAGCTTCTTCCAATTCAAATGGGAAGCCCATAAAGAACTGACGGATCATGAAGATATACAAACCATTTTTTAACCCCATACAACCAAAACACATTAAAAGGTAAGGTAATGGAGTACCACGAAGATTTATTGTATGCCCAAACAAATTAAAATATCTGAAGTGTAAAAACAAAGATGTAGAAATTGTCTGTGGTGGAATTACAATTAACAAAATTACACAGAAGAACCAGAATCTCTTAAGTGGAAAATTGAATCGCGAGAATCCATAACCAACAAGACTACACATAAATACTTCAATTACAGAAACTAAAACAGACACCCAAATATTATTAAAAAGTGTTGTTTTAAATTCCAAAAGATATGAAGAAATCTGCCAGTGATATGTAGAAAAATGTTTTGGAATTAAAACAATTGTTGTATCATACAAATCTTTTTCAGACATAAAACTAATTGCAATTTTATTAATAATTGGCTGAATAATTAAAAAACACATACCAAAAAGTAAAATTGCTCTAAAAATTGAAAAAGCATATTTCTTAATTGTTTCGTTTAATAAAACTCCACCAGAGGCTTCGTTACGTTCCCAGAAAGAACGTTTAGCGTTAGTTGTAACAACTTTCTTTTCTTTTCTAGTCATTTTTATACACCACCTTTGAAATAATAAGAGATGAAAGACCAATTAATGCCATACAAACAATAAAGTAACTCCATGCTAAGGCAGAACTGTAGCCATAATCCAATTGAACAACCATCTGTGAATTAATCTTTTCCATAATCTGGTTATCAGATTTCATAAAGAAGTCTACAATTGTGTAAATCCAGTTTACAAGCAGCAAAGGACTAAGCATTGGAACTGTAATTTTCCAGAGTTTTTCCCATGCAGTACAACCTTCCATATCTGCAGCTTCATACATACTTCTTGAAATATTCTGCAAACCAGAAAGGAAGATGATAATCTGAATACCAGAAGCCATTGCGACATCGTAAATAGAATCAATAATTTCGAACAAAGTATTAAAAATCTTTTCACTAGTTCCGTTAATTCCACCTGAACTTGCCAGTAAAACTTCTTCCAAAACCTCGGTAACAGAGTTTCCACTACCAAATTCTTCAATTGTTGCCTTTAATTCCGACATTAATGTATTGTTATATTCAATACCTACAAGTACACCAGATGAAAGAATTACAGCAAGGAAGAATACAGAACGTGCAAATGCCCTTCCCTTAAATTCCTGATTCAAAATAAGAGCTACAAAGAAACTGAATACAATTGTTGCCAAAGATCTATAAAGCATTGTTGTAACAGATTCAACAAGCATTCTATTAAAGTCTGGATCAACAAGAAAAGCTCGCTTAAAGTTCGCAAAATTATTTCTAGTTATTTCAAATCCTTCTTTAGAAATACTTACATCTGAAAGACTCATCATTAACGACTGATATAACGGTTTAATCATAAATACGAGAAAACCAATAATAAAAGGTAATATGAATATATATCCATATATTGCCCTTGATTTATCTAATCCTACAGGCTTTCGTTTTTTCATATTATTCCTCCACCTTCATAACAGCATAATTTCTGGCAGCAATTATTTCTCCAGATTCTGTTTCAAAATCTGAATAATCGTAATTTACATAAACTGCGTAACCATTCTCAAATGTTGTTTTTGTAACTTTATCTGCCAGGTATTCATAATCAACAATAAGACTGTCAGAAACTTTAGAAACATTTTTATTGTATTCACTATAGATTTCTTCAAAGTTTTCTTTCCATTCGTCATAATATGTTGAATAGTATTCTGTAAATCTTGTTTCCTGAATCTTTTCTGCATTTTCACCTGTAAATGTAAAGAAGAGTCCTGCACCTGTTTCTGCAGATTCAAGAATCAAAGTTTCCATATCTTCTGAAAGATTAACTGCAGAACCTGCATAATTTCGGTAACCATGTAATACAATCTGATAGAAAGGAACTTTATAGTCGATAATTGCGTATTTATTACCAGACAAATCAACATTTGTTACAAAATCTGAATATAAAACAGCATAATCATTGCCACCACGAATCATAAGCGACTTACCACTATCTTTAATGGCACTAAGATTTTCAATCTGCTGATCTCTAGCCATTGCTCGTGTAACAATAGTATCTTTATCTAAATCTGATGAAAGAAGATAACCAACATCTGCAAATGAAGCATTCAAGTTCTTCTTATCTAATGTTTTAATAAACTTCTTTGTATTCTTGTCAATAAACTTTGGTTTAAGCAAATAATAATGATCAAGATATTCAGCTTTTCCATACCATAATGGAGAATACTGATAAAGCTTACATAGTTCATCTGAAGCAAAACGAGCTGAATGTGTATACTTATTAAAACCGTCGCCTAAAAGTGTTGAACGATAAGCTGTCTGAACTGCAGAATCAAGGTAAATATTCGAAGAAGATTCTGAAACATTTTTTAGAAGATTATTGAATCCACGTTTTCCACCCAATTCTTTGATATATTTAACTTTTTTCAAGAATCTCTGGTGTACACCTTCATTAACAAAACCTGTTAGTCGGATATTTGTTTCATCTATATTCATTCCATCAATGTCATTAATAATTTCTGCAGCCTGTTTATATGTAGTAAGTGAATATGGCATTGTCTTTGGAATACCAGCCACCTGCTGAACTTTATCAATAGAACCAATAATATCAATTGCCAGTGGAACTGAACTATTTTCTATTCTATCTTCATCTTCAAACAGATAATCGCGATATTCTGTTGCCATAGAAACAATATCACCAGTTGTCTGGAATTTATAAATCTGTCTTATAACTTCGCCTTCTGGCAAACTACTTTCATAAGAGAACTGGGCATTTACGTTTCTTGTGGAAATATCAAACTGTTCACGATGCAACATTTTATAATCTGCTCGAACATAATTATAGCTGCCAAGTTTTCCTGCAATATCTGCAGTAATTCCCGCATAAGGTGCACCTTCTTCTATAATACAAATAAAACTTTCGTCTTCATGAGAAACACCAAATACAGGATATGCTAAACGAGTTTCTGTATTTACAGATTTTCTGTCTGTTGCATAATCCCAGCCATAAACATCTGCATAGTATCCATTCTGAGTAATTTTTCCATTATTAAATTCAATAATGCCTCCACCACCCTCTGGTACAAACATAAATCCTTCTTCATCTGAACTACCTGCACCAAAGTATGGAAGAACAGAAAGCTGAACAATAGGATATGTATGCTTAAATGAAATATCATCAAAAGGAATTTCTACAACAAGTCCATTATCTTCCAATCTATATGAAACAGTAAGATTGAATGCAGGAACTTCTTTGATTACACTTTCTTTGTATAATTCTTTATGGCGGTTATAATCTTCCATTTCATAACCCTGGTCAGCAAAGATTTCTTCAACCTGTTCCTTAATATAAGCCTTGGCATTTTCAAAAAGAATATAAATTGGCTGATCTTCGAATTCAGGATATTTTTCTACCATTTCGTAGTATTCGTCATCATCAATAGTTTCAGGATCATATTTATGGTAAGCATTATTAATTAAACGAACCTGACTTCTACTTAAATCTTCCTGCCATTCAAGCATTTCATCTTCATAAATAGCAAGAGGTAAAATATATTCGCGTTCAATATCACCAATAGTATAATGAACCAGAATTTCGTCATCTTCCTGTTCAATACTATAATAACTATTCTGAATACTCTTTGTATAAGTATCATAAATATCATCGTTACCATTGATATTTGAATACTTTAGCAAGAATGTAGACATCATATTGTTCTTTTCTTTAAAGAGCGCAATAGGATCAGAGTTTGAATCTTCAGGATTTGAATACCATACTTTTCCAGTTTCCTTATTTTCTACTGTAAACTGTGTTGTTTCTGGATCCAGAGTAAAAATTAACTCATCATTTTCAAGAATAAATTCTTCTTCCAATGTGTAATCGTCAATTTCATAGTATGCGAAATCAGGATCAACAATCTTTGCAACCTGAACTAATCTGTAAACTATATATCCAATAAATAATGCAATAGCTAAAAAGATTCCAAGCTCTATATAATTAGCAACAGTTGGTTTATGAAAAACAAATTTCTTTGTTTTCATTGGCTTTGGACGACCAAAATAACCTTCTGGCATTTTAGATTTTTTTGGAACTTTTACTTTCTTTTCTTTCTTTTCCATAATCACCAACCCCATCAGTTCAATCTAAAGATAACTTCTCGTCCTAAAGAAATAAAGAATGCGATTCCCTGAGAAATCATGCTGAAGAACAGAAGCATAATAAAAATAAATACTAACATTCCAAAAATTGTAATAAATGTAAAAAGAACTGTTTTTCCAAAGCTATATTGATTAATCATCATCATTGCCATGAAAATTAAGATAACACACCACAACATTGAAATAGAACCTAATACATCGTAAAAAGCACCTTCTTCACGTGTAATAAAATTACTCATAATAATCATAGGAATTTGCAGTAAAACATATGGAGTTAATGCATAAGCAGTTCCCATATAAATATCACCTAAATGACCTTTACCATCGAACAAAGTTGTACAAGCCCAGTTACAAATACAGAAAATAGCAAGTGGCAAAAGAATTGAAGCAATCTCTTCTACAATATTTACACCTTCCCAATAAACATTAAGCATAAGGAAAGATGTAAACTTCAGCTTCCAGATATGTGTAAGCAAAGTTAGCAAAACAATAAAATTGGCAGCTGCGTAAGAACCCCTTTTTGCATGTATAACATCCCACATTCCATCTGCAGGATGAAAAATAATATACAAGGAATACTTAAGAGTTTTGAAAAAATTAATATATGTTTCTTTTTCAATTAATTTGTGAAATTTCTTTGTTATATAACTCATAACGACTTAAGCTCCCTTATAAATAGTCTTACACGTTTAATAATCATTGGGACTAAAACAAGCACAAGAATTACGGCAACAACCCAACCGATATTAGCTTCGATCCATTCTTTTCTATAATAAGTAAATGCTTTTGAATAATATCTCTTACTTCTTTTAAGTTTGAAATAATCCATAGCTTCCTTATATTTTTTCTGGTTTACATAAGATTTACCTAAACCAATATATGCAAGATCGTAGTTTCCATTAATCTGCAAAACCTGTTCCCATTTTTCTGCAGAAGCATCGTATTCACCGCATGCATAATCTTCTGTAGCACCATAAATAAGTTCACCAAATTTTGTTGGAGTAAATACTGTAATTGAGCCATTTAATTCATCAAGTACAAATAAATCTTTTCCAATGTGATCTACGGAAATTGGCTGGCGGAAGTATCCGTCAATATTTCCTCGACCACCAAAAGCGAACAACAGGAACCCCTGATTGTTGTATGCAAAAAGTCTACCATGTGTTTCGTCAACTGCAATGTATACATCATCTTCAAGAACTGTAATGTCTGTAAATTTTGCAGGACCTTTAACACCACCGGCATTACCCCATTCCAAATCACCAACAGGAATATAATGTCCATTTTTAACAAGAATATCGTTTCCAAGTGCATTCAAACGGCGAATAGGTTTTGCTTTATCAGATAATAAATCCCACTCGTCAAAACTCTTTGTTACTGAATAAATAAAACCTTCGTGATCCATATAGCAGTTTGAATATTCAGTAGGAACTGTACTTAACATCTGTGCACGCTGAGCTCTTGTTGCAAACTTTTTCCATAACATATCAAGTGCATCATAAATAACAGGTGTAGCACCATAAAAACCTGTAAATTGTCCATCAGATTCGTATTTAATAAAACCTTTATTTACGTTCTTTGCCAGAACATATGCACGGCCTTTTTTATCTGCAACAACTTTTTCAGGAAGGAAAGTCATTGTCTGATCATAAGTTGGATCAACCGGCTGTGTTAATGCAAAGAGATAATTAAGATCAGAATCAAGTTTTACTACACGACCATTATTTTTATCTGCAATAAACATTGAACCATCTGTATTAATAAAAATATCAGAAGGCTCAGAGAATGTAGTTTCAACATCAGCACCATTAGCATTAAAACTGTCAATAATTCGTCTTAATTCCAGTGTTTTATCTTCTTTATATTCCAACTCAAGGATTCTGTTATTACCTTTATCGCAAACATAAACAAGATTATCTACACAAAAAAGATTTGAAGGAATTCTTAAGTTATCTTCAGCACCTAATTCACTTGCATAAAAAACATCGACAACTCTATATGCATCAGGAGAACGTTCAATATCTCCCCAATAATCATAAATGTATGTATCTGCTTTAGCAAAAAGAGATGCACTAATAGTAATCATACCTAAAATTGTTATAAAAACTCGTTTCATTTTCATAGCACTAATCCTTAAGTCCCGAAGAAGCCATAGTTTCCATAATCTGACTCTGAGAGAATACAAAGAACAAAATAGGAACTGTAAATGTAATTACTACTACAGCCGCTGCTGGTCCCTGGCGGGAAACAATACCAACAGTATTAATCTGACTCAATGCATAAGAAAGCATTTTTTTACTTTCGGTATAAATAATTGAAGTCTGTGGATTATTCCAAAGGTTCTGAATAGAGAAAATTGAAATTGTAAGCCAGGCTGGTTTTACATTAGGCATTACCAATTTAATAAAAATTGTCCATTCATGAGCACCATCAATTTTTGCAGCTTCAATCAAAGAGATTGGGAAACCTTCCATGAACTGTTTCATAAGGAAGAGTCCTAAAGAACCTCCAATTGCAGGAAGTAAAATAGCCCAATAAGTATCTACAATGTGAAGACGGCACATAATCAGGTAGTTAGGAATACCAGTTACATATCCACTGAACATCAAAGCAACTACTGCCACACGGAAAAATAAATCTCCACCTGGGAATCTATATTTCGAAAGAACATAAGCTGCCATTGAAGCAATAATTACGTGACATACTGTAGCAACAATTGTAATGAACAATGTGTTGAACAAATAACGTGTAAAAGGAACCTGTACAGACTGTCCCAAAATAACAAACAAATCTGAATAGTTATCAAAAGATGGGTTTCTTGGGAAAATTGTCTGTGGCTGTTTCAATAATTCGTCAAGTGGTTTAAGCGAGTTAGAAATAGCAAAAACCAATGGGAAAATCATTAATAATGAAAACAATCCTAGGAAAATATAAACACCAATATCACCAGCAATAGAACGGTTTGGTTTACGGCGATGTTTATAATGATGAATTGTTGGGCCTTCCAAATATTTATTCTTCTTACTCATATTCATCACCTCCTAGTGTCCTACTCTATTGAGCATAGACTGAATTATTTTGTTACAAATAATCATTGTAAGGAACAATACGGTGGCTATAGCAGATGCATAACCAAATTCGAATCGTGTGAATCCGTAGTCAAACAAGTGGGTTACAATTGTTCGTGCACAATAGTCTGTAGATGGATAACCAGCTAAAGTTCTAGGTACATCGCATACGTTGAAAGCAGAAGTAATAGACATAACTGCTCCGAACAACAACATTGGTTTCATATTTGGCAAAGTAATAAACCACAATTCCTGCCATCTGTTCTGAATACCATCAATATATCCTGCTTCATACTGAGACTTATCAATACCTTTAAGGCCGGCAACAAATGAAAGGAAGCCGGCACCTAATGACTGCCAGAGAATTACAGGAATAATAACCTTCATTACATTTCGTGGATTAGTAAGGAAGAGAATTGGAGAATTTGTAAGGCCTGTTTTTATGAGCCAAGAGTTCAACCAACCGTAAGCATCATCTGCAAAAAGTTTCTGGAAAACCTGCAAAACTACGATACCTGTAATAGAAGGAACATAGAAGAAAAACACAACAAGTGTTCGAATCCATTTAGGTAATTCATTAATAAGCCATGCAAAAATGAACGCCATAATATATCCTACAGGACCTGTAATAACAGCTATTAAGAAAGTGTTCTTTACTGCAGTCTGGAATACTTCATCCTGAAGGAACAAATTTATATAGTTTCGCATGCCTATAAAATCTGGTTTTTCCAGAATATTAAAGTTTGTAAAACTATAGTAAATAGAATTTATCATAGGAAGAATTGAAAATGTTATAAACAAAACTGCGTATGGAAGCAAAAATGCATAACAGAATTTCAATGACTTAGCTCTGCGAGCAGTATCTGATAATTCAAGTTTCTTTTTATTTAAGTATTTTTTCCATAAATCACTCATACTAACCTCCTTGTATTATTCTGTAGGTAAATTAAATTCCTGTCGTTTACGTTCTAACTCTTCATTAATTTTCTTTGTATATTCAATGAGAGTTTCACGACAGTCGTCCTGATAGTTAACAATTCTACGAACAGCATTAACAACATGACGAGGTGTATAATAACTACCTGGTACTTCTGGAACACCAACAGTATCTTTTAATGATTCTTCAAGAATTTTAATCTGTGAAGAACTCCAAGGTAACTGTTTCAAAGCTTCAAAGTTTGCTGTTGCATAACGGGCAGAAGAGCCAAGTAATGCTTCCTGTTCACGTCCGTAGCGAACCTGAACATCTGTTGAAGTCCACCACTTCATGAATTCCCATGCATTATTCATGCGGTTTTCGTTTTTCATAACAGCCTTCATAGTTTTATCATCAACTTTCTGGCCTTCAATGTCATGTAAATCTTTACCTTTCTTAATCATCATACAACACTGAGTTCCAGCAATTGTTGAACGATCAATATATTCATTTCCATTTTCATCTACACGTTTTGTACCTGGAAGGAATGTAAAATCCCAAAGTCCACGAATTTCTGGTGCAGAAACTGTTAATGTGTTGTATGTAGTATAGTTAGCAATACCAATAGGCATTTCACCAACACGGAAACGGCTTACAAAGTCATAATAAACTGGCAAACCGTAATCGTTGAACAAACCTGTAAAGTACTTGAATGCTCCAATACCTTCTTCAGAATCTATAACAGTTTTAACACCTTTTTCATCATAAACCTGGCCACCATTCTGATATACCATTGAATAGAATGTTGTCATATCAGGGTTTACAATCTGAGGGAATGGAACACCTACATCAAGGTTTTTACCCTGTAATGTTGGAAGAATTTCTACTAAATCTTCCCATGTCTGAGGAACTTCAACACCAACTTCATCAAGAATATCTTTTCTATAGAACATTAAGTTGAATGTCTGCTGTTCTGGTAAAGCATAAAGTCCACCATTATATTCATAAGGAATGTATGCACTTTCATAGAAATTCTTAAGTACTTCTTCACAGTCGGCAAAACGTCTTAAGTTTACGTTAGCATTACGCAATGCATAATCAACAGGGTGACTCTGATATGTAGTTACAACAACGTCAGGACCATTTCCCGCAACAACAGCATTAAGAAGAGAATCTATAACAATTAATTTTACGTTTACATTAATGCCTGTTTTTGGAGTAAAGTCATCATCAATCATATTTTTAAGAATCTGACTCTGGTCACGGCTGGTAACAATCCATACTTCAATAAGATTGTCAGATTTTTTGTCGTAAACGTTACCAAGACTCGACGAATCTACCATAAATGATGTAAAGAACGAAACAACTTCATGTTTAATTTTTCTGAATACACCACTTTTTACAGATTTAATAGGATCATTTGCACTCTGTATTAAAATGTAATCTATATCAAGTTTGGTTTCTGACATAGAAAGTAATGACGAACCTAAAGATGTAATATTATCTTTGAAAGCTATAAAAGCCTTTGTAATTCTTTCTGGGTGTTTATAGAAAGTTTCAAGCTGAATAGCAAGTGTTTCTGCTGGAGCAATTTTATCTGACTTTTCACCTGTAACACCAACAAAAGCATCTATCAACTGATACAAACGACGACTTTCTGTCATCATTGCTTCTACTTCTGCAGGATATACTTTATCTATTTCATAATCACGATATGGATCTGGATTTTTTCCTGTAAGAACAAGAATAGTACGATAAATCAAATTAAGACGAGAAATACTATTTTGTAACTCATTAATTACACTACCAATATCACCAAGAGTTGCTTCAAGGCGAATATTATGTTTACCTTTTGTAAAATAGAATTTATAAGGCTCTTTCTTATTGGCACCAGGTGTTACAAGTTTCCAGTCTGTACTATATTCAAAACCAATAGATTTTACTTCTTCAATTGGAATTTCACCATCTATAAACAAAGAACGACATGCTACATAACCACGCTGATGCAACTGGCGTCCTTTTATAGAGATTGTATACCATCCGTCTTCTGGAATCTCAGCTTCCCATTCAATCCACTGTCCAGGGGACTTCCATGTATCACCACCAATGTAGTTTAATACAGTATTTTTTACACTGTAAGGTTCTGTTATTGGAGAAGAACGGTCATAACGTGCGAATAAAGAAGGGTCTGCTCTAAGACGAGAATCTTCACCCTGTATCTTTATAGAAATGTTTTTTCCTGTATAACTTTCTGGTCTAGTTGGCTGCAGAGCAACATACTGCTCATAAGTTTTATATTTCTGAACTGGAACCAATTCTAAAGAACTGATTGCAATTGGTTCATTATTTGATTCTAAAGTTACAGTATTCAAACCTTCTGCAAAATAAAAACGATAAGGTTCAACTTCAAATCCGAGATTACTTTTAAAAAGAGCTGTCTGATACTGGAATACTTCTATTTGTGTTGGGCGAATACTGTTTCCCTGATTATCAAATTTTACAGGGCCACCGTCTGTCCATAAACGATAGAATGCAAGATTATCAGCACCATTGAAAGGAACTTCACCATTAATATATAAAGTTCTTTCCATATTAATATTTCTTGATGGAATTGCTATGTATTCCATTGAAATATTGTAGAAACCTGCTTCTGGAACTTCTACAGACCAAGTTACAGAAGATTCATCATCTGTAACAATAACATCTTTACCATAATAACCTGTCTCTGTTCTAAATCCATATGAATTATCTGTATCACAATTAAGAACATTTACAGATATTGCACTATCTGGAAGAGCTGCAGTTTTATGCTCATTCTGATATTCAGAATAAGATTTTGTTGCAGAAACAGCATCATTAACTGCGGTTAAGTCAAAACCTTCATATTTATTAGAAAAATCTTTTTCAGGTATAAGACTAGAAATCGCAAAAATGCCGATAATTACCACTAAAGCAATTATTACATTACGCAGAGTTTTGTTTATTTTTAATCCTATCATAATAATACATTGTAACATATAAAAATTAGGATTACATATAGGTATTTTCTATTATGTGTAATTTTTTTTCTGCTCTGCGTAATGTAGTTTTTATTTATTTATCAAAATAACTGTTAAACTCGTCATCTGAATGCTTTTTATTTTCTGATGCATTTTCTGTCTTTGATTCAGTTTTTACATCATTATCTATATTAGCACTCTTCAAATTTTCAACATCATCAACATTTTCGCTTTCACCATATGGAATTACGAAACATGCAATAATATATGCAAGGACTCCAACTCCCTTGAAACAAGCAATTACCACTGTAATAATTCTAACAATCGTTGGATCCATGTTGAAATATTCAGCAATTCCACCACAAACTCCATCAATCATTTTATTTTTACGTGACTTATACAATCTTTTAGACATACTCTAACTCCTTTACTCAAACATAATTGACACGCTACCCATGCCACAATTTACAGAAAAATGATTTTCTTTTTTTACATTATTTAATACCTGGCATACACCACTTTTCTTTTCATTATTAAACTTAAAGTCACCAAGACCAACTTTTGCATCATAGGAATAATCATCAACCTTTCCTTTCAACTCAAGTCTTACACTACCCATTCCACAATCAATATTAGATCTGCCTGTTATAGAACCTTTATATTCAAGGTCTCCCATACCACAACGAATGTTTAATTTTCCACCAAAAACAGACTGCAAAACAAGCTTTCCAGCGCCAACATCCACTGTACCTTGCTGACAGCAAACATTAATATTCTTTGCTTTAAAATTACCAGCTCCTACCGAAACCTTAAATTTATTAAGTTTTGCAACTTCAGGAATTGTTACAAGAATTCTAGGCACAATACGAGATTTTCGATCGTGACTCCAGAAATTTAAGTTCAATCTTTTGGAATTATTAATAGTAAGAACTCCTTCAGAACTTAAATGGCAGTTCATAGCTTCTGCCGAAATTCCTCTTGTCTCGATGCTATAATTGTTACCAGGAATCATAACAACTTCGGCTGCACCAAAACTCATTACAAGTTCTCTAACTTTTGTTTTATCAAACTCGTAATATAATGCATCTTCATATACAGAATTTTCTGTATTGGAATTACCCTGTTTATTTTCATTTGAAGATTTTGTATCTACCAAGGCATTTGCAAACTTTTCAATAATTGTTTTTGCAAGTTCTTCTGGTGTTCCCAATTCAGAAATTACTTTTTCATCATCATTTGCTTCTTCAAAATAATCTGAATAATACTGTAAAGCTTCATTCTGCTCATCTATTGTAAGAGATAAAATATTATTTTTTAATTCTTTTAAATACTGTTCTCTATCCATACTATTCTCCGTTTATTCCCAATAAAATTTCATCAACACCTTTTCTGAAAAGTATCCATTCACTCCGGAACTTATCCAGTAAAATCATACCATTAGATGTAATCTTATAATAACGCCTGTTTCTTCCCTGATATTCCATATCGTATGTTTCAAGCAGACCATCTTTTTGTAATCTTCTTAAAACTGGATACAAGGTACTTTCAGATACATCCATAATTTTTCGGACATCCTGCGTAATTTTATAGCCATACGTTCCTTCAAGACTCACTACCGAAAGAACAACAGCATCTAAAAGAGCAGAACCCGCTGTAAACACCATGGGTACCTCCTTTATTAATACCGTTATAATATTATTTATATTTATATATTATACGTTATATAGTATTGTGTCAATAAGAATATTATAAATTCCTAGATTTAAATCATAAAAAAAGCGTCTGATAATTATTTACCAGACGCTTTTACTATTAATTAATAAAAATTAATTAATTTTACTGTTCTTCAATTTGATTTTCAGTTTTTGGAGCTTCAATAGATTTAGAAAGAAGAGCTTTATATGCAAAATAATTAGCTTCCTGTCTGTATACATCAACCCACATCAAACCTATACCTAATGTTAATAATCCCAAAAGAATCCAGCCAATAAAACTAAGATTCAACAAAAAGATTTTTCCAATCTGCTTTTTTGTAATTGCTTTACTAACATCCATAGCCTGTAAAGCATTCAACTTAGGATCAGTAATACCTGCATTCCACATAAAACCATATGCAATTGCTTTACGAATATTAAAAATCATCATAAAGATCATTGAAACTACTGCTAACACCAAGAAAATAATTGCAGGAACAAAAAGATAACTTACTTCAGAACCAATAAATGCAATAGCAATAAAGAAACAGAAAAAGAATGGTACATAAAAAATTAAAGTCCAAAGCCAAATCCAAAGATAATTCCACCAATAATAAGCCATAGATTTGCCAAAAGTCTTAAATCCACTAAAGAACGTTTTAAATGGAACTTTATCACCAGTTTCTGCAATCTGCTGATATATTCTTTTTTCACCCATAAGAATTGGAGGTACTATAACAACAACAAAAGCAATGATAATGTAATATACTAACAAAAATGACAATATAAATGGAACTGAAAAACCTGTTTTTGATTCAGGATCTACAAGCATTATAACAGCAAAAAATACTGCATAAATAACAGCAATAATTCCAACACCAAATAATTGTGTTAACAATGGGGTTTTCCATTTTCCTTTCAAGCTTGCCAAAGCCTGTTTTTTTACTTCTTTGATATTAAACATACAAAAACTCCTTCCTTGTATATATTTTTGCATAAAAAAAGGTTGTAATTTTTACAACCTTTTTTAACGGTTTTGCTATTTTAGCTACATACGTCCACGTCAAGGCACGCTACGCTCAAGGCCTTGACATGTCCGTTTGTAAGGTTTTCGATAAATCGTAAACCTTACATTCCGTAAGTAGAGATGAATACACCGGCTGCAATTGCAGTTCCGATTACACCAGATACGTTTGGACCCATGGCGTGCATTAACAAGAAGTTTGTTGGATCTTCTGCCATACCTACTTTATTAGCTACACGAGCTGCCATTGGAACTGCAGATACACCAGCAGAACCAATAAGTGGGTTAATCTTATCTTTCAAGAAGAGGTTCATAATTTTAGCCATAATCAAACCACCAGCTGTTGCGATACAGAATGCCAACAAACCAAGAAGGATAATACCAAGTGAGTTTGCATTCATAATCTTTTCTGGAGTCATCTGTGAACCTACACCAAGTGAAAGAAGAATTGAAACAATGTTCATCAATTCATTTTCCATTGTTTTAGAAAGACGTTCTACAACTCCACACTGTTTTACAAAGTTACCAAATGCAAGCATACCAATAAGTGGAGCAGCAGGAGGTAAAAGCAATGCTGTTACAACAAGCAACATAAGTGGGAACAAGATTTTTTCAGCTTTAGAAACAGGACGAAGCTGTTTCATTTTAATCTGACGTTCTTTTTTAGTTGTAAGAGCCTTCATAATTGGAGGCTGAAACATTGGTACAAGTGCCATGTATGAATAAGCTGCAACAGCAATTACAGCCATCATTTCTGGAGCAAGTTTACCAGATACATAAATAGAAGTTGGACCATCAGCACCACCAATAATGGCAATAGCAGATGCCTGTTTCATTGTGTAATCAATACCTGGGATAAAGTTCAAAAGACCAACTCCGAATAATGTAGCAAATACACCAAGCTGAGCAGCACCACCAAGCAAAGCCATTTTAGGGTTAGCAATAAGTGGACCAAAGTCTGTCATAGCACCAATACCCATAAAAATAAGCATTGGGAAGAATTCGTTTCCTACACCAGCACTGTAAATAATGTGAAGCATACCGTGTGGAGCATCACCCATACCAGCACCA
>JAZLKI010000114.1:0-5670 GCA_045597485.1 Treponema sp. | reverse complement strand
TTATTTTTAGAAAATGCTCCCGCAGAAACTCACCTTGATTTTGCCAGCTGGGCTCGCCGCTTCGCTCTGTAGTTTCTTTACCGCGTTGTCCGTGGCACTATCGCCCAGAACCAAAATCAAGTCGATTTCTGCTCCGCTTTTCTAAAAATTAATCCCCTAAATCCCCTTAATCTGTGGTTCCTATCTTTCGAATTAAACCTACTTTTTATTCTTACTTAATCTCCCAAGCGGCAATTTCCACACCTTCTGAAAGAATAAGATACAAATCATGTACACCTTTCTTATCTTCTTGCAATTTTAATTTACCCTCAGCTACAGCTTTTTTACCAATCTTTACTTCGCCAATTTCTGTTCCGTTAGCACCAAAGTGGTCAATGCACACTTTTACTGTACCTTTATCTGCAGGAACTACATTTAATAAAATTGATTCAGCCCCCTTAGAAAGATCTGCACCTTTTATACAAATATATGCGCCATCTTTTACAGAAACTGCAGTTTTAGCATCTGACACTGCAATATTTCTTACAGCCCCGAAAGTTGCACCTGGCACAGTTTCGTAAGGATTAAAAGTTCCAACTTGCAAAACCCCTTCTCTACCAGCCTTCTGAATTGGGAAAGAACCATCAGCATTAATTTCAAAATCATTAATGAACAACGAACGGTAACCTCCCTTTTCCAATCCTACAGTTTTTTCTACAGTTGCTGCATGGTATGCAATGTACCATTTGTTTTTGAACTGGAAAATCCAGTGGTGATTGTTTCCACCAGCGCCATACAAAGTTCCTGGGTTTTCAAGAGTGTATCCTTTGTATTCGTAAGGTCCCAATGGAGAATCAGAAGTCATATAGCAAATTACACCAGTTGGCATTTTATCTTTATCAGTTGATTTACTTCTATCTGCAAAATTTGAACAATAAGAATAGTAGTATTTGTTTCCAATCTTATTAATTCCTGAATCTTCAAAAAGGAATGGTGGATCCAAAGTTTCTGGAGTGCCAATAATACTAATCATATCATCAGCAAGAGCAACTACGCGGGAAGTTTTTGGATGTTCATATTTTTCTGGGTCATGGCCACCACCAAATACAAGGTAACCTTTTCCATCTTCATCCACCATTACAGCAGGGTCAAACAACCAGTTAATATTTCCACAGTTTGGCATATCACGAGAAATCAAAGGCTTTTTAATAGGGTCAGTAAATGGACCAACAGGACTGTCCCCTGTTACAACTCCAATTCCATTTCCACTATCAGCAAAATAAAGGAAGAATTTATCTTTTCCATTGATTGTTTTATAAGCAATTGCAGGAGCCCAAGAGTTTGTAGCCCATTTAGCATCCCCTTTGCCACCATTTTTTCCTGCAACGTGAATTACACCACAGTCAGTCCAGTTTACTAAATCCTTAGAAGAAAAAACTGTTAGTGAATTAATTTTATTGTATCCGTTATCCTGTTTTCCCTTTGTAAATTCCAACTGCTGCATATCGTTTGTTGCATAAACATAAACTGTATCTTTATAAACTAAAATTGCAGGATCTGCTCCAAATTCATGAGTCATGATTGGATTATTTTCATTTGGCATTTTATAAGCTTTTTCTGCCATAAGCTTCTGCATATCTGTAAGATTTGCAGCCACAAGATTTTCTATTGCGACCATAATAATAAGTCCCCCTAATAACCTTTTTATATATTTCATATTTTTATTATAAATGTTAACATTAGTGTATGTAAAACGTTTAACTATTTATTTTTCCATAAATATAGCATATTACGGAAATTATCTGATAGTATAAAATGGAAAAAAAATTGAAAAAATCTATTATTATTTAATTTACTGCAAAGGGAGGAACAGCCAGTGAAAACTTACGTTACAGATGGAATTGCAGATGCTATCAAACAGGAGCATAAAGTTATAAAAAACTTTGACGCTATTCCTGCTGAATATAGAGAAAAAATTGAAAATGGTGGAACTATTCAGCACATCACTTACAAAACAAAAAACTATTTTGGTGATGGTGGCGAAATTGAAAAAAAGGCAAATGTTTACCTTCCAACCGGTTATGATACTTCAAAAAGATACAGTGTTCTCTATTTAATGCACGGTATTGGCGGCGATGAAAATGAGTGGGGAATGAAAGATGAAAATTCCCTTATAAAAAAAATAATGGATAATCTTATTGCAAAAGATGAAATTGAACCGTTTATTGTTATTACTCCAAATGGCCGTTCCGGAAAAGATTTTGCAAAAACCGATTCAGACTTCCATTCCTTCTATAAATTCGGAGAAGAATTACGTCACAATTTAATACCGTTCATAGACAATAACTACCCTACAATTGCCGACAGAGACCACCGCGCAATGGCAGGACTTTCTATGGGCGGTATGCAGACTATCAACATTGGTATTTGTGAATGTTTAGATTTATTCAGCTGGTTTGGAGCTTTCTCGGCTGCCCCTACTTCTTATGAAGCACCAAAAGTTGCCGAATGGATTACTACTCATCCAGAATGGACAGTAAATTACTTCTATAACATTTGTGGAACAGAAGATAATATTGCTTACAATTCCCATTTGAATTCTGCACGTCAGCTTCCAGAACTTAGTCCAAAAATTATAGATGGCGAAAACTATTGCTGGCAGGAGCAAACTGGAGGTCACGATTTTACAATCTGGAATCTTGGGTTTTATAATTTTGCAAAAATCTTTGGAAACAACAAAATTAAAAATTCCACAATGACAGAAAAAGATTGTCCGTTTAACTTAACAGTACTCCAAAAAGATGCAAAATACGGACGCATTGTGAATGAAGAATACAATTCAAAAACAGTAGGTGCAGAACGCCCATGCAAAGTTCTTCTTCCACCAGAATATGATGAAACTAAAAAATATCCTGTACTTTATTTGCTGCACGGAATTTTTGGCGATGAAAACGTTCTTTTAGGCGACACAAATAATCATCTTCCAGAACTTTTTGGAAATATGATTTCTGCAAAACAGGCAAAAGAAATGATAGTTGTATTTCCAAATATGTATGCAACTGCAGATCCAAATATGAAACCAGCATTTGATCCAGCTTCAATGGGTCCTTACGATAATTTCATAAATGATCTTACCCAAGATTTAATGCCATTCATTGAATCAAAATACAATGTACTTAAAGGAAAAGAAAATACAGCTTTAGCAGGCTTCTCTCTTGGAGCACGACAATCTCTTTGGATTGGAATAATGCATCCTGAATTATTTAATTATGTATGTGCAATTGCCCCTGCCCCTGGTTTAGTTCACACAAAAGACTGGGCAATGGAACATCCAGGTTTATTAAAAGAAGATGAAGTTACTTTTAAATCAGAAGAGGTTCCAGAAGTTCTTATGATTTGTGCAGGCGATAGTGATAAAGTTGTAGGTCTGTATCCAAAATCCTACCATGAACTGTTTGAAAAAAATGAAGTTAAACATATCTGGTATGAACTTCCAGGTGCAGACCACGACAGTAGAACAATTAAAAGCGGAATCTACAATTATATAAGTAAGCTTTTCCGCTAGGACTATAGAACCATTCAATTTTTGAATAGAGTTTTTATATCTTTATAAACTAATTGATATACGATTTAATAGAGGATTTTTAAATAAGGACACAAATATGAAAAAACAGGCTTTTAATCCATATCTTCCATCTTGGGAATACGTTCCTGATGGTGAACCACATGTTTTTGGCGACAGAGTTTACGTTTACGGCTCTCACGATTGTTTCAATGGCTGGGTATTCTGCCAGGGAGACTACGTTTGCTATTCTGCCCCAGTTACAGATTTATCTGACTGGCGTTATGAAGGTGTAATTTATCCAAAAACATCTGAAGAAATGACAAAAGATGGTCATATGTGTCTTTATGCTCCAGATGTAACTCAGGGTCCAGACGGCCGTTACTATCTTTTCTATGTATACGACAAAGTAGGTTTTGTTTCTGTTGCAGTATGCGATGAACCAGCCGGCAAGTATAAATTTTACGGTCATGTTCACTACAAAGATGGAACACGTCTTGGCGACCGCAAAGGCGATATGCCACAGTTTGATCCAGCTGTAATTACAGAAGGAGATAAAACTTACCTTTATACAGGTTTCTGTGGCAATCATATGCAGGACAGAATTGGTGCCATGGCAACAGTACTTGGACCAGATATGCTCACTATAATGGAAGAACCTGTAATTATTGCTCCAGGCGATTGTTACACAGACATTGCAGAACCAGTAAAAACTGAATGTACTTATAAACAGGATTCTATCGAAAACTGGAAAGATTATAAAAATCACGCTTTCTTTGAAGCACCATCAATTCGTAAAATTGGCGACACCTACTATTTTGTATTCTCATCTCAGGTAATGCACGAACTTTGTTATGCCACAAGTAAAAATCCAACTTCAGGCTTTAAATACCAGGGTATAATTATAAGTAACTGCGACTTAAATATAGATTCATATAAACCAGCAGATATGCCTGCAGCTTACGGTTCAAATAATCATGGTGGCATTGAATTAATTAACGGCGAATACTACATCTTCTACCACCGCCACACAAATGGTAACTGGTTCAACCGTCAGGATTGTGCAGAAAAAATTAAAGTATTGCAAGATGGTACAATTCCTCAGGTTCAGCTTACTTCATGTGGATTAAACGGCGGCCCTCTCAAAGGCGAAGGAGCTTACCCTGCCTATATTGTATGTAATATTTTCCACCCTACCGAAAAGTTCCCATATGTAGATTTAAAACATCCACGTGTAACACAAGACGGTCGCGATGGAGATGAAGAAATTGGTTACATTACAAATGTTCAGAATGACTACACTTTAGGCTTTAAATTCTTCGACTTTAAAAATGTAAAGAAGATTTCTATAACTACCCGCGGTTACGTTTACGGTTATTACGAAGTAAGAACTAAGTGGGACGGACCTGTATTAGCAAAAATTACTCCAGTTTGCGATAATATCTGGACAACTTATTCTTCAGAAATAAATATTCCAGATGGAATCGGCGAATTATATTTTACTTTCAAAGGAAGCGGCAATCATCAATTCAAAGAATTTATTTTAAATTAGCAGAAAATTCCTCAAACTATAACGTTTTCGTATCATAAATTCTCTAGTTAATCGTTTGACTTTAAATAAATCCGTAATATAATTTAAGAACGTAGGTTTTCAAAGCCTATTTATTACGAAAAGTCAAAATAGGAGGACTTTTATGAAAAAACTAATGACAGTTGCACTCGGTGCAATTTTGGCATTAACAATGGTAAGTTGTGGCGGAAAAAAGGCTGCTAAAAAACAGTCTATGAACATTTCCGTTTTCACAATTCAGCAGCGCCAGCAGCCACCTGCTGACAACAAAATCTATAAGTGGATCGAAGAAAAATTCGGTGTAACATTCTCTTGGGATATCTTGGTTGGTGATAAAGACCAGAAAATTGGTGTACTTATCGCTTCTGGAGACCTTCCAGACCTCGTTGAAGTAGACTCAGAAAAATTCCAGGGTGCTGGATGTCTTATCGATATCAAACCTTTAGTTGAACAGTATTGTCCAAATATCATGAAACATTATTCTAATGTTTGGAAAGAAATGGTTTATACAGATTCTGAAAAAAATGCTAATGGAGACATCACAAAAGAACATCTTTAC
>JAZLKI010000113.1:0-5252 GCA_045597485.1 Treponema sp. | reverse complement strand
ATGCAGGCAACAAGTGTGACTGCGCGAGCGTTGAAGTAAGGTGTTGTGCCGACAAGCAGTGCCTTATCAGTTCCATAAGGGTTCGACATTTACCGCCAGTCGGCTAGATTGGTAACAGTCAAAAGAAAATGTCTTTATTTTTATATCCTGCTTTTTTCATAAAGCAGGATTTTTTTTAAAGGTTTACAATTTGGATATTTTAGGTAAGGCAGCAACAGCATTTAATAGGCTTTTAGGTATTAAGTACGAAATTGTTCTTGGTAAAAAAGGCAAAACTACAACATTTACAATTTCTTTTGAAAAGCATGAATTTTATCATGTTGCTGGTCTGCAATATCTCAAAGATATTCGTGAGTTAAAAGCAAATCGCTCAGTCTTATTTGATCGCATTGTTACGGACGATACATTCAGAATAAAGATTCTAAATTCAAGTTTTATTGATAAAATTACAGACCGTATAAATCAGCTTATTACTCTTGAAAATTTTATAGACAGCAATGATACTATCTTCAAATATACAGAAACTGTAAATCCATATTCGAAAATAAAAGCTGACTTCTTATTAATGAATAAGAATGTAAAATTCAATTTATTCTTATTTCTTGCATATAAACAAGAGGGGGGCTGTTTCTGTCGTTCTTTCTTTTCTGATAATCGACTTGATTATTCTAAGAATCAAATAACAATGGCATTACTCTATAAGAAAAAAACATTTCTTCAAACTCCCAAAGAAGTTGTGCTTTTTGACAGTATCTCACAAAGAAAAGACAATTAATTTTTTTAGGAATACTTATGACTATTTATCCAAATATGAACAAAGAAGACCGTAACAACATTTTACGTAACCGTTACAGTTTATTGGAGGTTCCTGAACAAGCTTCACCTGATGGCAGGCTTCTTTATGTTCCAGATTTAGAAGATAAAATGCTTTACTATGAAAACTGCGAAAATCCTGAATTGAAAATAGCCATAGGGAATGAACTTGCTGAAATGATGGGAGATCCCGATGGGGATGATAGTTGGGTGGAGATTTTTTATTAAAAAATTGAAATTTTTTAATAAATATGTTATATTCATAGAACTTTTTTGTAACCATAATTAGTTTTTTATATTATAATATAAGTGGGGATGTTATATAATGTATAAAGCTATTCAAATTGCAGATTATATTCTTTCAAAATGTACTAAAGAGTCGTCACCAATTTCAAATCTTCAGTTACAGAAGATAATGTACTATATTCAGCGTGATTTTTTGCAGAACACACCTGAAGCTTTATTTGAAGAAGATTTTGAGGCATGGCAATTTGGACCAGTTGTTCCCGAAGTATATTACAAATACTGTGGTTTTGGTGGAATGAAAATTCGTATACAGGAAGCTACCTCTTATTCAAATGATGAAGCCATTTTTTCAAAAATTGATACTATAGTTGAATCAAAAAGAAAAGAAAATCCTTGGACTTTAGTAGAAGATACGCATCAACCTCAAAAAGCTTGGGCTTATGTTTACAAGAACGGTGCTGGTAATCATCAAATAATATCAAAAGAATTGATAAAAACAAGAGGTTGATTGTGGCTAAATCAAAAAGTGACGTAGCTAACAATAAGCCCTCTTCAGAAAAATATGTTGATTATTTTTCTGAAGAACAAAATATTGAATTTTCCAAGATATTAATGGAATTATCTTCTAATCAGTTAGTGTTGAAAGAAAATTTCAATGATATTGTTAATCGTCTTGAGCAAATTTATTGTCCCTTAGACGGAAAAAGATTTCATCATTATTATTCAGTAATATATTCGACTCTTACACAAATTAGATTAAAAGATTTAAACTTAGATATTTTGGCTCAAAATCTTGAATTTCTAAAAGATAATTACAAAAAAAATCGTTCTGATATTTCAACTGAATTAAACAAACTTTTTGATCATACAAATCTTGAAATATCAAGGTTGAATTATTCTCTTACAGTAAAGCAAGAATCAGAGTCTAAGTTATCTCAACTTAAACCAGAGTTAGAGGAATCCAAAAGAACATATAATGAACTTAAAAAACAGTTAAATAAAGCAAAAGATCAACTAAAAGAATTGGAAGATAAAAATATAAAATTAGAATCTGAATTAAAAAATTCAAAAATTGACTATGTGGCTGTTTTAGGTATTTTTGCATCTATTGTTTTAGCTTTTGTTGGTAGTTTAACGTTTACATCATCTGTATTTCAAAATATAAATGCTATCAGTGTATATCGCTTGATAGCAATTACATCTTTCATTGGGGTAACTTTTTTTGACATTATTTGGCTACTTACCGAGTTTATATCCAAAATTACAAATCGTGAACTAAAAATAAGCAAATTAGTTCCAATTATATTTAATTTAATTGTCTTCTTAATATTAATTGGTGATACATCATTTTATATATATAATCTTTATAAAAACAGACAAAAAGTTGACCTTCAACCAATACAAGAAGTCATAATTATTGAAAAGCAACTGCCCGCAGAAACTGTTGTGAGTGCTGATGATATACCATTGGAATCATCTGAGTCAAAAAGTAGTGATAAGCGATAAAAGTGTAATGTAATTCCTTCTTATTACCAGTTACAATTTATTTAATCCCTATAAACAATCTTATTAACATCAATTCCACCTGGAATAAGTTCAACACCATTATCATCTTTTCCAGTATTAAAAATATTCTGCCAATATGAGTTACCAGGATTTCCATTAAAGGTACTAGAAGCCTTAGTTCTGTCCTTCCATAATGGAATTTCAATAAGATTTTTCAAATAGTTATCAATATTAATCCAAAGCTGTTCAGGGAATTCCGTCTTAGACAAGTTCTTTCCATTTCCATCTTTTACTGCAGCAGCCTTACCATTAGCATAGAAATTTGTTTCAATAATTTCCCCAAGTTTTGTAAGCCAAGCCCACATAATATGTTCACGACTTAAGCGTGTACATACTAAGTGAGAATCTGATATTTCAGCATCTTTCCCAGAAATGAGTTTATTTTCAATCTGAGCAACACCAACTTCCGCTTTATATTTTCCAATAAACAGGTTTTCTGCAATCATATTTTCAAGACGAATTAATTGTTCTTTTTCTAGATTTCTTGGATTGTTATCACTATCAAGAGGAACAGTTAAAATCTTTTTAGTATCAATAAAGATTGAAAGGAATGTCTTAGAAAAAGCATTGTATGAAATTGGTAAATCTTTTCCACGACCTTCAAAGTCTATAAATTGTATAAGTTTATTCTCAGGAGATTTTACAACATTTTCTTTCAGATTATCTGTAATATAAGTTTTAATCTTGTCACCTTTAAAATATTCAGCAACATCCATTTCTGAGAATGAAAAATCATCTTCAGCAAGTTTATGACTTGTTTGATATTCTTTTACTTTCTCATTGTACTGGGCACTGTTAAGTTGAGTAAGAATTCCTTTGTCAAAAGCAACCTGTCTCAATTCATAACCAGCACGTTTATTTGTTTCTCTTAATCTTCCAAAATTAGGATTCAAGAAGATACGTACTAAAAGTTTTTGTGTTCCTAAAACAATTTGAGCAACAGCTTTATGCTGACCATCAAAAATACAAACTTTGCCATCTTTTATACGTGCAAGACTTGTATGTAACTGTGGATTTCCAGAATAGAATTCTTTGATTAATTTTGAAATTGTAGAATTAATACCACGAGGATTTATTTCATGATCATGGAATAAGTAAGACAAAGGCAATTCTACAAAACAAGTCTGTTCTTTTGATAGATTATCAGTAAAGATAGGACTAGTATAAACTGTTGAATCTCCAATTTTATCAAATGTATATTTTATTTGATTTCCCTCAATTGTGTATTGAAAATCATACTGTGCACCACCAACAGTTTTTAATAAGTCATCAAGATTTGCATCTCTATGTTCTTTTGCAGAAACATCAGCCTGAATATTTTTAATTCTGAAAATAGAACGTGCAATTTCCAAATTAGAATCATTTTTAGAACGATTACAAGTTGCATGTGTTAAAGCAAAATTTATTTCTTCATCCTTACCACCATTTGATAGAGGAATGATATGATCTACATCAAGTTCATGAAGAGTCATTTCAATTTTTTTCCGACAGATAAAACAAACACCTTCCTGTCTTTCAAACAGCCTTGTTTCTAGAGTTTTTCTATCTTCTTTTGACATTTTATCTAATGTTGGTGAGTGCATTTTTAATTCTCCTAATTATTAAATTGTATTTCTAAAGTTACGCCGCACGTGCATTATCATTCACAGTACGAATAATAGTAATCAGCCGTTTCTGAGCATCCATTCCAAACAGGCTGAAAAGTTTACCAGGTCTGTCAAATGGAGGTTTACCAGAACCGAGACGTTCAAGATTGATTTCACCTTGCTCAATAATGTTTTCAACAATTACTTTCACAAATTCAATCTGCTTAATGTTCAAATTAAATTCTGCAATAAAATCTGCAAACATTTCATTTGTTGCTTTTCTATCCATTTTTGCAATAGAGCGAACAAAAACACCTAAAGGCTTACCATCTCTGATTTTATCAAACTGTTCCTGACTGCCTAATTCCTTTGTAAATACTTCATTAAGCTTGTCATAATCAGACTGCGAAAGTTTTACATTATTTCGGAGTTTGAAAATAGCTTCATCTTCAAGATGTTCATTAATATAAGAATTAACTTTCTTTTCGTAAGCTTCAAAATTATCTGCTGTATAAACAGGTTCACCTTCGCCAATGTACAAAGTTGTATCTACATAATCAGTGTAGCGAACCTTTTTCTTCTTACTTTCTACAAGGAACTTAATCAAATCTCTAATCTGATTTCTCATCTCTTCAAGATTAAGAATTGTAGCATTAGGGAAATAAGCATCATCTATCATTCTTGTAAGTAAAGGAATCTGCTGTTTAACCTGGTCTATGGTAGCCTTTGTATTTAGAAGTAATTGAGCATCTCTTACAATTTCAGCTTGCTGTCTGTTGTATGTTTTTTTCTGCATTTTAAGAACTTCAAGACCATAAACAATGTCATCAAATCCTTTAGCATACAAATCAGACTCATCCATATAAACAAGACCAGCAACGTGTTTTGAAAGATTGTCTGCATCAGATTCTTCAAGATTCTTGAATGCTTCAATATTCTGAAATTTTAAAACATGCTGTCGAACAAGGTGAACAGGAGTTAATTCCAGATTCAATTCTGAAATCTGTTTATGAACAATACCTACAAGTTCATTTCGGAATG
>JAZLKI010000112.1:0-15975 GCA_045597485.1 Treponema sp. | reverse complement strand
TCAATATTAGCTAAAACTTCTTTTACATCTGGAATTTGAATAACAAATGCAAGATAGCAGTTATATCCGTTTTTAGCTGCTGCAGCTAACTCATGAAGATGCTTTACTCCCCGTTCTGTTGGGGCATCTGGAAAGTAACCTATACCGTTTCGCTCCAAAGTACATCCCTTTACTTCCATAAGATATTTTTGATTATCTTTTTCCATATAGAAATCTACTCTGGATTTACCAAAAGTGTATTCTGGTTTTATAAAATCATAATTTTGTTTCGAAAGCCATTCTAAAACAACTTTATTTGGCGCCTGACTGTCCATATTAATTAGTAAGGTAGATTTTTCAGTCTTCTTGTAAACTGCAATTAAGTCAAACTTTGTTTTGCGTTTTTCGCTTCCAGGACGGTCTCTAAAATCTTCTAGAACAACTTTACAGCCAGGAACAAGTAATTCCTTGCAACGGCCAGTATTTTTTACATGTACAGTTTCTATCTGCCCGTTAACATCCACATAAGCTATAAAGCGATTTGGACGTTCCACAAAAGAGCCTGTTACAATCTTTTGATATTTCATATTTTATTTCTGAGAATTATGATATTCAGCCTTATGAAGATACATTATCTTATCAACTTCGCTAATAGCCTCATTTATTAAAACTTTTTCATTAGGCATGAATATTTTAGAACCCATACTTGCGCTCAACTTATATGGCAAAGACATTTTAATTACTTTTTCCTGAATCTGCTGCTGTATTCTATAAGCATAATCAGCTTCAGTTTTTGGAGATCCAACAATAACAAATTCATCTCCACCGTAACGAACACAAACATAATCTTCTGGAACAGAGGAACTTATAGCTTCGGCTACAGTTTTAATTGCCAAGTCTCCCTGCAAATGGCCAAAACGGTCATTAATATATTTCATATCGTTTATATCCACGAATAGTATTTCGGTTGGGCGTCCATTTTCATTATTTTCGTAGAATAAATCATTCCCATATGTATGAAGCCCTGAACGATTAAGCAAACCAGACAAAGCATCGTGTGTAGATAGAATCTGCAGCTGCTCGCTCATACTACGGTAAATGGAAGTTTGCCGATACTTTTCTATACAAGTACCAACATTTCTTGTCCAGTTATAGGCAGCTTTGCTTAAAAGAAGACCAGTAAAGTTCTTTGCAACATAATATCCATACACATATTTTTGAATGAAAATTGGCAGAATCAAATACAAACTACCCTTTTCGCTCTTCATATTTTGTGGAATTAATTCAGATGTCTTTATTTCACACTGTTCAACTGCAACTCCATTCTGGATATTTACAAAACTCTGCATTGTATCTCCAAATGAAGTATGAGTATTATCATCATTTAATGTAACTGTAATATCGTCGATAACTTTTTTATCAATAAAGAGTGTAAAATCGGGACCTTCAAAAAAATGTCGTTTTTCAAAATGACTTTGCAAATCTTTGCATAATTCTTCAATACTTGAATTGCGTAAAAATCTATCTTCCACAATTCTAAGCTGACTTGCAAATCGTTGTTCCCTATCAAGTTCTTTTACAAACCCCTGACTATAAATTTTCTGTTCAGGAGTAATTTTTCGTTTACAACCGCAAGACTGTCGTTTGAAAATTGATGATGGAACAATTTTTGCCGACATTACTACAGGCGCTTCCAACAACAATTCAATTGCCGAAGCTCCAATCTGCTCAGGATTAACAGTTACAGTAGAAACAGAAGGAATAATTTTAGAAGACCTGCTGTCATCTTCAAAAGAAATGATAATAATATCATCTGGAACAGAATACCCAAGTTCTGTAGCAATCTTTATAGTAGCCATTGCAACTGCACTATTTACACACACAATTGCATTTGGAGATTCCTTTTTATTTTCAAAGATAGAAGGAACTAATTCATATGCAGAATTAAAACTCCAGTCTGTATGGCAATTATACAATTCGGCTTTTACAGGATCTAACCCGGCAGCAGCCAGGGAATTCAAAAACACAGTATGACTTGAATCTGAACCTATATCACCTTCAGGTCCACCAATAAAAGCAAATCTTCTTGCACCATGATCTTTAATAATATGACTTATTAATTCTTTAGCTGCATCAAGGTTATCTGAACCAACAAAATGGAAACCATCTAATCTTTGACCTATAGAAACAGCAGGAACTTTAGATTCTAAAATTTTTTCGGCATATTTTTTAACCAGTTCATCATCATTAAAAAGACCAGGTGTAATTACAATGCCGTCATAATCTTTAAAATTAATTAAATCAAAAACAGTAAAACTGGTTGTATTTGGAGTTCCAGAAGGTTCAATAAACTTATAACAAGTAAAAACATACAAGTCTGTATCATTTTTTTCACAGACTTTCTTCATACCTTCTAAAACTGAGAGAATATAATCAACAGTCCAACCAGAAGTTAATACCGCAATTTTCTTCTTCATATCTATATATTATAATCCAAAACTCCATTGAAAAAAAGAAAAAAGTAGATAAAATAAATATAGAAGGAGGCCATTATGGCTAGTATTAAAGATGGAATTGGAGCTGCCGGAAAAGAGCTCAGCGCATTCAAAAAGTTTATTTCACGTGGCAATGTAGTTGATATGGCTGTCGGTGTAATTATCGGTGGTGCCTTTGGAAAAATCGTTACAAGCCTCGTAAACGATATTGTTATGCCTTTAATTGGTTTGCTGATTGGAGGACTTAATTTTTCAGAATTGTGTGTAACTATTGGTGAAGCAAAAATTGCCTACGGAAACTTTATCCAGACAATTGTTGACTTCCTTATTATCGCAATCTGTATTTTCAGCGTTATTCGTCTCTTTGAAAAATTCAAGAAGAAGGAAGAAGCAAAACCAGAAGAACCAGCTCCAGTTATTAAATCTGACGAAGCTCAGCTTTTGGAAGAAATTCGCGATATCTTAAAAAACAAATAATTAAGACATTAATTTGTTTCAAGTCTGGGCAATCTATTTCCAGGTTTCCCAGACTTTTGTATTTAACCCTACAGTAGCCTTATCTTTACCATTACGGCAAATTGGCTGTTTCAAAAGTTTCTGACTTTCAAGTAACTTATCTGCTTTGTCGGCATCATCTAAATAAGCAATGGTACTATAATCTTTTCCATTTTTATCAATAAGAGCCTCTATAGCATCTGCTCTACTTCCATATTCACGGGCAAGGGCTGTTACTACAGAATCGAACTCTCCATTACTCATTTCTTTTTCTTTTAAATCTATAAACTGAAATGGAATACGACGTTCTTTAAACCACATCTGAGCTTTTTTTGTATCAAAACTTTTTGTTGTACCAAATATTTGAATCATAACCACAGTATACGCCGAATAGGACTAGACCTCAAGGATATAAGGTATGAAAACTCCTCCCCCTCTTTTTAAAAATCTTCATTTATGATACACTTAATATATGGATCAAAAAGTACGGGCTGGCAGAAACAGAACACTTACTCTTTCAGAAGAAGAAATTCCAGCTTTAGAATCAAAATTAATTACTCCAAAATCGCCAATTTCTGTTGAGCAGCTTACAGACAAGACCATAAATGGTGATATTTTGGAAACAGTATCGCTTTTGCCAGACTCTTTTGCAGACCTTATAATTATCGATCCACCTTACAATCTTACAAAAAATTTCAACGGCAAAATTTTCAATGCCCGTTCCGACGATTCATACGATGAATACCTTGCAACATGGTTCCCACAAGTTTGCAAAAAGCTTAAATCAAACGGCACCCTCTACATGTGCGGCGACTGGAAATGCACATCTTCACTTCAGCGTGCAATTGAAAAAGAGCTTACAATTCTTAACCGAATTACCTGGCAGCGGGAAAAAGGGCGTGGTGCTAAATCTAACTGGAAAAATGCCATGGAAGACATATGGTATGCTGTAAAAAATCCTGAAGATTACTATTTTGATGTGGAAGCAGTAAAGCTTAAACGTAAAGTAATTGCACCTTACAAAGAAAATGGAAAGCCAAAAGATTGGGAAGATTCAGATGATGGAAAATTCCGCTTAACCTATCCTTCAAATTTTTGGGATGATATAAGCATACCTTTCTGGTCTATGCCAGAGAATACAGACCACCCTACTCAAAAACCAGAAAAGCTTTACGCCAAATTGATTCTTGCCTCTTCCAAACCTGGCGACATTGTTTTTGATCCTTTTTTAGGCAGTGGCACCGCCAGTGTTACTGCAAAAAAACTTGGCCGCCACTATTGTGGAGTTGAACTTAGCAAAGAATATTGTATGCTGGCAGAAAAACGACTTATGCTGGCAGATGAAGATAAAACTATTCAGGGATACAGGGATGGTGTATTTTGGGAACGGAACACAAAATCTACCTTTTAATGAATAAACCTGCAGGTTATGTTTGTTCTGCGGTTTCAGATTCTCACAAAACCGTATATGAGCTGCTGCCCCTGGAATTGCAAAATCTGGTTCAAAATGCAAAACGGGGAAGTCGCCTTCACACAGTTGGAAGGTTAGACTGCGACACCTCCGGCCTCCTGCTTTTCACTACCGACGGAACCTTCTCTCACGGCCTTACCACCCCCGACGCCGCCATAGAAAAAACTTACATTGCAAAACTTTCCCAACCAGGCACAAAAGAATACATACCACTGGCGGCCTCGGGCCTTACCCTACCACCGGAAAAAAAAGCCCCGGAACAAAAATCTGGTCCTGCCCGGCTCCGACCACTGGACACTGAGCTTACCACCTGGGAAATAACAGTTACCGAAGGTAAATTCCATGAAGTTCGCCGCATTTTTACGGCACTTGGAAACCAGGTTGTAGAACTTAAGCGAATTAGTATGGGGCCTTATAAGTTGCCAGAAAATCTGGAGCCTGGTGCCTACATAGAAATTCTAAAAAAATAATTTCTTAATATTTGCATCAACCAAATCTGAAAGTGCTTCCGCGGTTGTTCCTCTTGCCTGTGCTATAAAATTATAAACATGTTCAACTAAAACCGGACTGTTAGGTGTGCCTCTAAAAGGAACAGGGGCCAGGTAAGGGGCATCTGTTTCGCACAGAATACGGTCTTCTGGTACAAAACGAAGTAATTCCAGCATTGCATCCATTTTACTTTTTTTAGTGTAAGTAACAGCACCACCAAAGGCAATATGCCAGCCTAAGTCTAAAAACTGTCGGGCTTCCTCTATGCCATAACTATAACAGTGAACAATTCCCCTGTGGTAGCCTACATTTTTCAGGCAGTCTAAAGTTTCTGCAAAGGCGTCGCGACTGTGAATTAAAAATGGTAAGTTTAGTTCCCGGGCCAGTTCCAGTTGCATTTGGAAAAGCTCCTTTTCGCCCTGGTAAGTTTTCTCGTCAAAATCCGATTCACAGCGACCATCAACTCCACTAGGATTCCAGTGATGGTCCAATCCCCCTTCCCCAATAGCAATAATCTTTCCACTTTTATCTGCAGTAATTGCATCCCGCAAAAGCTTCATCTGATTTTCTCTGTCATGAATACTTTCAATATCTGGCCAAATCCCTGCTGAATAATAAATAAAATTCTTTGCCTTATCTTCTAAAGCCGCATCACCTATGCCTGCAATTGCTTTTTCTACTGCAGTCTGTCTTCCAGGTAAATCCTGAGCTCTAGTGCCAATATCAAGACCAAATTTACAATCCCGCTGAGCCATAACCTTAAGAGTGTCAGGTCCATTTACTCCCCACTCTTCTGCCAGCAATCTAAAATGAAAATGAGTATCACTAAACATGCAACAATCCTACACAAAATCCTGTCAAATTGCTATTATATATTTATGACAAATATTGATAAATTTCTTACAGACCTTCAGAAAATCGTAAAATACGACCGCCAGAATAACAGCGGCAAAAGTGATTACAACCGTTTTTATGGTGATTTACGAAAGCTTTTTATACGTTCAACTTCCTGTCCAACAGATTTGCCAGGAGCCCTTTTTGAATACTGGGAAAATGAATATGTATTTAAATCTGCAGATGTTGCAGCTGAACCTTCAGAAGAAAATGCACAGCGCCTTACTGCAATGTTAGCACTTTTGGAAGACAGCGACGAATATCAAGCTAGCCTTACAGAACATGACTGGGAAGAAATTGGCCAGCTTGTAAATTACGAAGCAGATGATTTGCCAATCGACATTCTCCAGAGTTTAATGAAAGTTCTTGTAGCTAAAGGTGCCTATTAATGTACGAACACTGTAACGCCTGTCCCCGAAAATGTGGAATTGACCGCACCAAAGCTGTAGGCTTTTGCAAAGAACCTGCAGAGCTTCGCATTGCTTTTGCAGGACTTCACTTTGGGGAAGAACCTTTAATTACAGTAAAAGGCGGCAGTGGAACTATCTTTTTTACAGGCTGTACTTTACGTTGCGCCTTCTGCCAGAATTATCAGATTAGCCAAAACGGACTTGGCAAGGTGGTAGATAAGGCAGAATTTATAGAGATTTGTAAAAAGCTGCAGGAAGCTGGGGCTGAAAATATAAATCTTGTTACAGGAAGCCACCACATTCCAATTATTGCAGAATACCTTAGAGCAGCTCGAGACAGCGGCATTACTCTTCCTTTCTGCTGGAATTCTTCTGCTTATGAATCGGTAGAAATGCTGGAGCTTTTAAAAGGTCTTGTTACCATCTGGCTGCCAGATTTAAAAACTCTTAATTCCAATCTTTCAAATCAACTTTTTAAAGCGCCAGATTACCCTGAAGTTGCCTCAAAAGCTATTCAATGGATGATAAAAAACAATCCTTTGGAAATTACAGAAATTGACAGTGACCACGAAAAAATGCTTTCTGGTGTAATAATCCGTCATCTTTTTATGCCTGGCCGTTTTGAAGAAACTGCCGATGTATTGCAATGGCTTAAAGAAAATGCAGATGGTAAAGCCTGTCTTTCCCTTATGAATCAGTATACACCAGTACCTTTTGCCGAAGATTCTGCAAAGCTGGAAAACCGTAAGGCTGCCCTTTCCGCCATTGAAAACCGCCTTGTTACTCCTCAGGAAGATGAAGATATTCAAGATTTAATAGAAGCCTACGACTTTGATTACCTTTTTTACCAGGAACTAAGCGACGACACCAGCTGGTTGCCAGATTTTACCCGACCACAACCCTTCAGTAACGCACTGGCACGCCCACTTTGGCATTGTTAATTTTTTTTCCAATCCTTCTATAACTTGTGTTATAATAGTTAAGTTATGAGCAAAAAATTAACTGGCGTTGCAGTTCCTCTTGGAGCTTTATATACAAAAGAAAATCCTATTATTGGTGAATTCCCAGACTTAATTCCTTTCGTAGATTTTTGTAAGGCTTCTGGACTTTCCTTAATTCAGCTTCTTCCTGTAAATGATACAGGAACTCAAAGTTCACCATACAGCGGACTTTCAGCTTTTGCCCTTCACCCTATTTATATTCGCATAAAAGATGTACCTGGCTTTGCTGAGCTCTACGATTCCAATGAAAAATTCAAAAAATCATATAACAGCTTTACTAAAAACTTCAAATATACTCTCCGTTATGATTACGACGGAATTATGAATACAAAAATCAGTCTTCTTCAGCAGGTGTACGAAACTACAGAAGCTGGAAAAACTGGTAAACCTGATGCAGCCCTTTCAAAGTGGATTAAAGCAAATCCTTGGGTAGTTACTTATGCGGTTTATAAAAACCTTAAGTGGAATTACATGCAGGCTAGCTGGAAAGCATGGCATAAGGAAGACCAGAAAAAAACTGATGCAGAAATTCTTGAACTTTGGGAAACTAAAGCTTTCAAAAAAGAACATTTATTTTATGCCTGGCTCCAGATGATTGCAGAAGAGCAGTTTAAAGCTTCAGTTGCTTATGCAAAGAAAAACGGAATTCTTCTTAAAGGCGATATGCCAATTCTTATGAACGAAGATTCCTGCGATGCCTGGGCTTACCCTCAGTATTTTAATCAGAATTTGCGGGCAGGTTCTCCTGCCGATGGAGATAATCCTAATGGACAGAACTGGGGTTTTCCAACTTATAACTGGCCTAACCTTAAAACAGACGATTACAGCTGGTGGAAAAATCGCTTAATCAATGCTTCAAAATTTTACGATGCATACCGTTTAGACCATATTTTAGGCTTCTTTAGAATCTGGGCAATTCCAGATACAGATACCAATGCTTTAAATGGTCACACAGAGCCATATGCTGCCATTAAAAAAGATAAATTATACGAATTAGGATTTGATGACGACCGCATTCGATGGTTAAGTCAGCCTCATATTCCAACAAATGCAATTGAAGACATTACCTGGAATCACGAAAATTCCCACAAAATTCTTGCAATTTTCGCTAACCGAATTGGCAACGAAGAATTGTGGCTTTTTGATAAATCTCTAAAAGGACCTAAAGCAATTTTGGAAACTTCCCTTACAGGTCTTTGCACAGAAGAAGCAGAACCTCGGGTAAAAGAAGTTTTAATTAATTACTGGTCGAACCGTACTTTATTTGAAATTGCAAAAAATAAATTTATTCCTCTGTGGACTTACAACAAATCTACCAGCTGGGGAAGTTTAAATGATCAGGAAAAAGAAGGGCTGGAAGAATTATTTGTAGCCTTAAACAAAAGCAATGAAAAACTGTGGAAAAAGCAGGCCGACGAAATTTTTACAGCTTTAACTTCAACTGTGAAAATGGTACCTTGCGGCGAAGATTTAGGAGTTGGCATTGCCTGCGTTCCAAAAACAATGAAAGCTCATAATATTTTAGGACTTAGAGTTGTTCGCTGGAGCCGTGAATGGGCAGAAGAAGGACAGCCTTACGTTCCTTTTGCAGATTATGAGCCACTTTCTGTAACTACAACTTCTGTTCACGATTCTTCAACAATCCGCCAGTGGTGGAATACAGAAAAAGAAAGTGCTCAGGCTTTTATTAAAGCAAATCCTGAAGCTTTCGGTGAAGAATACGAAGAGTTTACACCAGAAACTGCAGAAAAGATTATGAAACTGGCTTCAAAGTCTGCAAGTCAGTGGCACATTTCTCCTTTGCAAGATTTCTTATTTATGGAAGAAAAATACTGGCTTGAAAATGCCGATGATGAACGTATCAATATTCCAGGCACAGTAACCACCTTCAACTGGACATACAGAATCCCTGTTTCCATTGAAGATTTAATGAAAAATAAAAAGTTGATAGAAAAAATAAATAATGTCAGCAAAAGATAAGGAGCAGCCTATGAAAATTTCATACAACGAATTCCACATCAGCAAAAAGGTACGTGACCTGTGTGATTTTGAAAAAGGTCTTTTTGCCTCTTCAGGAAATGTTGTTTTTGCAAATATGCAAAACGTTAGAAATTTCCAGCTCCTTTTTAATAATTACATAGAAACTCAAACTGGCGATGAAAACAAAAAAGTTTCGGCCGGTCAGCTCAATGCTATGGGATTGATTGACGAAATTTTCCACCAGGTATGTATGATGTACCGCCGCGACAAGGCTCCTGCATTTATGGAAGAGTTGCTGGCTGTTCTTACAAAAGAATTTACAGAAAAAGAAACCAACCAGTTACTCCTTGATTTTATGAAAGAATTCCCTCCTGTAGAAGTTTATAACGAACGTTGTACTCCACAGGAATATCTTGAACGTTCAACTATTGATATTGGCACTGGAAAAATGCGTCCAAACCGTGAACAGGTTCTTGAAGAAATGATTTTGCTTCATCTGGCAAACGAAAACCCTGCATTTAAACCTTTTGCACTTTTATTTGACGATGCTGAACTTTCAAAAAATAAGTTGTATTCAAAATCCTGGGCTACAATCCAAAAGTTTGCACAGTCTCAGCCAAATTTTGGACCTTTCGACCACGACTTAATTAATCTTCTTCGTGAACCAATGCTTTTTGCACCAGAAAGCCTTAAAGGCCAGCTGGAATACATTCAGAAATATTGGGAAACTTACCTGGGGGAATGGCTTAAACGCATTCTTGCAGGAATGGACACAATTTCCGAAGAAGAAAAGGCAATGTGGCATGGTTTTGGTGGCGGTGAACTTCCAGACATGCAGGCTTATTCTTTTGAAAACTTAATGAACGAATACGAACGCTTTTCTGCCGACAGTGAATGGATGCCTAACGTAATTCTTATGGCAAAAACTGTTCTTGTATGGTTAGACCAGCTTACAAAACAGTACGGCTACCCTATTACCCGCCTGGACCAGATTCCAGACCCAGAACTTGACCGTTTGCGGGACGAAGGTTTTACAGGACTTTGGCTCATTGGACTTTGGGAACGTTCAAAATCTTCAAAAAGAATTAAACAGATTTGTGGTAACCCGGAAGCCGCTGCCTCTGCTTATTCCCTTTACGATTACGAAATTGCAGAAAACATTGGTGGCTGGGATGCTTTGGCAAATCTTCGCCAGCGTTTGTGGCAGCGTGGAATCCGTCTTGCTTCCGACATGGTTCCAAATCACACAGGTATGGATGGAGAATGGGTAATTAATCACCCAGACCGCTTTATTCAACGCAGGGACAATCCTTTCCCACAGTACACTTACAATGGAGAAAACCTTTCGCAAGACTCAAGAATTTCTCTTTATCTTGAAGACCATTATTATTCTAAAGATGACTGTTCCGTTGTATTTAAACGTGTAGACAATCAGACTGGAGACACCCGCTACATTTACCACGGAAACGACGGTACAGGCCTCCCTTGGAATGATACAGCACAGATTGACTTTTTGAATCCAGAAGCTCGTGAAGCAGTAATGCAGGAAATTTTACACGTTGCACAGAACTTCCCAATCATCCGCTTTGATGCTGCTATGGTTCTTGCTAAAAAATCTATTCGCCGCTTGTGGTACCCAGAACCAGGACATGGAGGAGACATTGCAACTCGTTCAGAAACTGGTCTTAGCACTCAGCAGTTCAACGACGCAATTCCAAATGAATTCTGGCGGGAAGTTGTAGACCGCGTTGCAAAAGAATGCCCAGATACTTTACTTTTGGCAGAAGCTTTCTGGATGATGGAAGGATATTTTGTCCGTACTCTTGGTATGCACCGTGTTTATAACTCAGCATTTATGAACATGCTAAAAAAGGAAGAAAACCAGAAGTACCGCGACACAATCAAAAATACAATTAATTTTGACCCTCAGATTTTGAAGCGCTATGTAAACTTCATGAACAATCCTGATGAAGAAACAGCAATTGCTCAGTTTGGTGATGGCGATAAATATTTTGGTTGCTGTACTTTAATGATTACAATGCCAGGTCTTCCAATGTTTGGTCACGGCCAGATTGAAGGCTATACAGAAAAATATGGAATGGAATATACAAAGGCTTACAAGAATGAAACACCAAATCAGTATCTTGTAGACCGCCATTGGCACGATATATTCCCTCTTATGAAAAAGCGTTACCTCTTTAGTGGAGTAGAAAATTTCTATCTTTACGATTTGTGGCAGGATGGCCATGTAAACGAAAACGTATTTGCCTATTCTAACGGCTGCGGTAACGAAAGAACTCTTGTTTTTTACAATAATAAATATGAACAGGCACACGGATGGATTAAACAGTCTGACCCATTTGCAGTAAAAACTGGCAATGGAGACGAAATCCGTTTGGAAAGCCGTTCAATTTCTGAAGGTTTAAATCTTACAGCAGAAGATGATAAATACGTTATTTTACAGGAACACAGAAGCCGTCAGTGGTTTATCCGCAAATCTTCTGAAATCTGCGAAAAAGGTATGTTCGTAATGCTTAATGGTTTTGAATACCAGGTTTACATGAACATTCAGCAGGTAACAGATACAGCAGATCACCGCTACAAGATTCTTTGCGAATTCTTAAACGGTGCTGGATGCGAAGAGATTGAAACTGCATATCAGGAATTGATTTATAAAGATTTGTACGTGGCATTAAAGGCATTCAGCGAAAAGGCATTGCTTCCAATTGCAAAAGAATTTGCACCACCTGCAATTCCAGTAAAAGCAAAGAAACCTGCACCTCACAAAGCAAATCTTAAAACAATAAACAAGATTCTTGCAGATTGTGAAGAAGAAGCTGTTGCATTCTATAAGGTAGCATATAAAACTGCTCAGAACGAAGTACAAAACTGTCATTCCGAGCTTGTCGAGGAATCTATCACCAAAGCCGCTAAAAAATCTTATGCTTTGTTTAAAAAGCGAATTAAGACTTGCGTGGCTACACATAATCTGCCAGCACCAAAAGCACCTGCCGATTTGCAGAAGGCCCTTGCAAAATGCCCAGCGGCAGAAAATTTTGCAAAACTTATGATTCAGGCTAATAAGGATTTGGGACCTTGTTTGCCATGCTGGGCATTAAGTGCCGAATACGCTGAAAATGGAATGGCGTTTGAATGGAACTTAGGTCGCAAGCTTAATGAATACTTAAAGAAAGATTTGCGTAGTCTTTTACAGAAGTTGTTTATGTTTGCTTCATATGCAGATTCAAAGAAACTTCCAAAAGATTCTAAGGCCGTTGCATACAAACTGGTAACTCTCCTTACAGACAGTAAATACGCCGGTTACCTTAGCGGTGCCAATACTTTTGATAATGTAAAATGGTTCAACAAAGAGCTCATAGAAGAAAGCCTTAATCAGATTACAATGATGATGACTCTTTCTGCATCAGAAGCAAAATTGCCAGAAGTATTAAAGTTATACAAAACTTTGAATGCAGCCAAACTTAAGGCCGCATACAAATGTGAATTGTTTGTAAAACCTTTTGCACCAGTGGTAAAAAAGACAAAGAAAGTGACAGTTAAAAAGACAGCTAATTCTAAACAAGTGAAGAAATCAACTTCTTCAACTCGTCAACAGAAGAAACCAAAGGCCGATTCAAAATAACAGGCTTTAAGCTGGCTTTAATATTTTCTGGCATTTCAGGAGTTTCACCCAAAACATGGCGACAGTATTCTGCGTCATGGCAAGGGTGATTATGTGCTGCAAGAACAATACATCCTTCGTCAGCAAATACTTCTTCACCACACTCGCGAACAATTGCATAGGCACTTGCAGTAGCTCTATCAGCAAAAACTCCGTACTTCATAAACAATTCTTTAGCAGCTTTTTCACGCTGTTTTTCGGAAACATCAACTGGGAACAGGAAGTTACGCATCATTAAAGAATTATTACCAAAGAAAGATTCCAAACGTTCAATATTTGCAGGAACAGTTGGATTTATTCCACGGCGATTATTCAAATCTACCATTGCATCTGGAACTACAGGTGCTCCAGAAGGACTGCGAGCAAGCATAGGTGTACTTGGCACAAAAAATCCACTTACAGGAAGGGCAAAGCGCCAGCTGTACAAACCGGCCATAATAGTACCGTAGTTTCCAGCATCCATTGCATAGTAAATATCGCCATCAACTTTGTGTTTAATCTGCGCAAAAGAATATGGAAAGAAGAATAACTGGCAAAGAAGACGGCAAACATTAGTTGTATTTGCAACAGTTAGGTTATGTGCGCGAACAAATTCCTTATCTGCAAAAACTCCAGAAAGCAAAGCTTTAATTTCAGACTCAGAAGCATCAATTTCAACAGGAAGAATATTTCCACCATTCCATACATAATCTTCTTCGTCTAAACCACGAACAGTTCCTTTTTTATAAACCAGCACAGCTTTAATATGCTTTTTCCCTTTAAGTACTTTTGAAAGAATTGCGCCTAAAGCTCCGTGAGTATAGTCAAGGAATGTTACATTGCCACCGGTAAGCTGCAAAGTAGTTTCAAGATAAGAGCAAAGATATGAAACTCCATAGTCACGATGGTAGCCGGTAAAACCGTTGTATAATTCCATAAAGAATAATTTGTCATCAAGCTGGCGAACAACAGGCTCTACAGGAAAGGCATCGGTTGCAATAGTTTCACAAATGATTGGAGAATATTCGTCGTTAATAAGAGCAGAAGTTAAAGACCCGGCGATTGAAGAAAATGAAGTTTTTTCATCTATATAATAAATCCAACGGCGCAAATCTTCGATTGAAGATGGAATAAAAACACCACCGCCTTCTGGAATACAGTCTTTTACTGCCTTTGAAAATGGAACTGATAAATCTCTATTTCTTGTACTCGTAAATAACATGAGGCAATTTTAACTAAAAAAAAAGATTGTAACAATAAGTTTAAAGAAGTAATTTAATCTTCAATTCCTGGAATATGCTTCTTAAGTTTTTCCATAAATTCGTCGCCTGTTACTCCTTCACGAAGACAAGCAAACATACAGTTATCGCCGGCAACAGTTCCTAACACTTCATCAAGATTAAGATTGTCAATTGCATTACAAACAGTGTTAGCATGACCTGGAAAAGTCTTTATAACTACAATATTCCCGCTAAAATCAATGCTGATATAACCACGGAGGAAATCTTGAACATAAATTGCCTCAGATTCGGCATTTTCGTCGTCACCAGGAAGAGCATATTTGTAGCCATTCTGACCGTCAGGAACTTTGCCAACCTTCAAAAGTTTGAGGTCGCGGCTTAAAGTTGCCTGAGTAACGTCATAACCTTCTTTCAATAAAAGGGCAAGTAAATCATCCTGTGATTCAATAGTATTGTTTTTAATAAGATTTTTTATTGCCTTAAGGCGAGACTGACGTTCTTTCATTTTTTCCTCAAAAATGTATATTTATACATAAAATATACATTAGAATTGCATAAAATACAATAACTTAAAAGAACCGGAAGACATTTTGTAATTTTGCACAAGACAAAAAAAAAGGGGCTGTCCAAAAAGTTCTGTCATGCTGAACTTGGTTCAGCATCTGCACTATATTTAGTACAGAGATTCCGAAACAAGTTCGGAATGACACTACGAACTATACTTTTTGGACAGCCCCTTTTTTTACTAAACGTAGTAAAGTAGTTTATTTAATCATCAAATCTACAAATGCCTTAAGTGCACCTTCAGCTTTACCATCAAGTACAGTCATTGCAAGCTTTTTACCAAGCTGAACACCTTCCTGGTCAAAACTGTTTACATTCCAAACAAACCCCTGGAACATAACCTTGTTTTCATAGTGAGCAAGCAAAGCGCCCAAAGATTTAGGATTTACATCTTTACCAAAAATCAAGCTTGAAGGACGGCCACCAGCAAATGCTTTGTTTGGATTTTCATCTTTTTTACCGCAAGCAAAAGCTACAATCTGAGCTGTTACATTTGCACAAAGTTTTGTCTGGCTTGTAGAACCTTTAATTGTTACATCGTCACCAGTCTGGTTTTCCTGGAAAGCAATAAACTGTAATGGAACAATGTCAGTTCCCTGATGCAACAACTGGTAGAATGAATGCTGACCGTTTGTTCCAGGTTCACCAAAAATTACAGGACCAGTTACATAGTCAATTTTTTCACCAAAGCGGTTTACAGATTTACCGTTAGATTCCATATCAAGCTGCTGTAAGTGAGCTGGGAAGCGTGAGAGGGCCTGTGAATATGGAAGAATTGCTGTTGAAGGATATTCCTGAACGTTTCTTTCGTAAACACCAATTAAAGCGTCCATTAATGCTGGGTTTTCGCAGATATTTTTATTCAAAGAAAGTTTATCTTCTTCTGCAGCACCGTCAAGGAAGTCCTGGAATACTTTTGGACCAAATGCCAAAGAAAGAATTGCTCCACCTACTCCAGATGTTGATGAGTAACGACCACCAATGTAATCATCCATATAGAAAGCAGCCATGTAATCTGGGTTATGAGCCAATGGTGAAGTTTCTGATGTTACAGCAATCATGTGTTTAGAAGCATCGCAACCAGCAGCCTTAATAAATTCTTTTACAAATGATTCGTTTGTAAGAGTTTCAAGTGTAGTTCCTGATTTAGAAACCAAAATGAAGATTGTTTTAGAAATGTCTAATTTTTTGCAAACAGCAGCAGCATCGTCTGGGTCAACGTTAGAAATAAAGTTTGCTTCCATTTTGAAAGTATTGTTTTTCTTTGCCCAGTTTTCCAAAGCAAGGTACATAGC
>JAZLKI010000111.1:0-4549 GCA_045597485.1 Treponema sp. | reverse complement strand
CACAAATAGTTGCAATAACAGCTGCTCCGCCCCACTGAGCGTAAACACAACCATTAGCCTGTTTACCGATTTTTCCTGTTTCAAGGATGAGTTCGGCATCTCCGAGTTGATAAGTTACTCTTTCGATAGACATATAATTTTCTCCTACATAGGACACTTCGTCCGCCTATGTTTTTTATTTTTGCCACAGATTTGACACTGATAGGTCACAGATTTGATGGCAATAAGAAACAAAATTAAATAGATAAATTAATTGTCTACTTAATTTTGTTCCCTATCTTATTAATCTCATCTGTGTCGCATCTGTGTCTTATCTGTGATTATTCTATATTTTAATAGAAGAATTCGTTTTATTCAATGAAGTAGTCTTGGATTGTTAGGTTTAAATTAAAAAAATAAACCAGCAGTTATGGAAATTATAAGGATTATTTTATTAAAATTACTTACTAAGGCGTTGAAATCCAGTTTTTGTAGGTAAATTTTTTATTAAAAATAGATTTTTTTTTCTGCTAAAATATAATTTTTACATACAAAATAGAAAAATTAAAGTTCTTGTAGGTAAAAAAAAGAAGATATCACTCAAATAATCATCTTAATTTAATTTTTTTTTACCTACAAGAAATCTCTTTTTCGCTTTTGTAGGTAATTCTGAGATTTTTGACATCACTACTCCATCAAATAAATGCTTTTGTTTACCTACAAGAAGCGATTTTTATAATTTATGTAAGTTTAATTCGAAAGATAAGAACCACAGATTAAGGGGATTTAGGGGATTATTTTTTAGAAAAAGGGTCGCAGAAATCGACTTGATTTTGGTTCTGGGCGATAGTGCTACGCACAACGAGGTAGAGAAAGTACAGAGCGAAGCGATGAGCCCAGCTGGCAAAATCAAGGTGACTTTCTGCGGGAGCATTTTCTAAAAAAAATGATAGTGGTATTATTAATAATCAGATTTCATATATGTTCCTTTTTATAATTTAAACCTGGGTAATTTTTGAAATCATCTCTCTGTTGAATAAATAATTTTTTTTTATTATATTTATACTATCTGTTTCTACGGATACCTTGTGATTTTATTCCAGAAACCCGGAATATGACCAACAGGTTTACCGCGAATTACAGATATATCAAATTATTTTAAGGGGTTCCAATATGGCACTTACAAAAGAAACAACTTCAGCAACTGTAAAAAAATACGGTGCTAAAGACACAGACACAGGATCTGTAAAAGTTCAGATCGCTTTGATGACACAGCGCGTACAGCAGCTCACAGACCACGTTAAAACATTCCCAAAGGATGCAACAGCTAAACGTGCTCTTCTTAAAGTTGTAGGACAGCGCCGTAAGATGCTTAAATACTTTGAACGCACAGACCTCGAAGGATACCGTGCATTCATTAAAGAACTCGGATTGCGCAAGTAGTTTTATTTGTAAATCTAGTTTTGAGAAAGTCTTGCTTCAATTAAGGAGCAAGACTTTTTTTTATGAATTAAGCCTGTTTATTTTTTCTATTTTTAATTATATCAGAAAGTTGAGTAATAAGAATTGCGACAAACATTATTACACAACCTGTAACTTCCCTTCCACTCATTTTTTCGTGAATGATAATTGCAGCTGAAATTGCGGCAAAAACAGATTCCATACACATAAGCAAAGATGCAATTGTAGCTTCACAATATTTCTGTCCAATAATCTGGAAAGTGTATGCAAATCCGCAGCTCATAATACCTGAGTACAAAATAGGAAGTGCTGCAGCTTTTATTAAGCTCCACTGTGGCTTTTCAAAAATGAACATTAAAATCAGTGTAATAAGGCCTGCTGTATAAAACTGAACACAGGAAAGTTTAATTCCATCACAATATTGGGAATATTTTTCAATGAGCAAAATCTGGAAACAAAAGAAAACTGCACAGATAAATGCAAGAATATCTCCACGGTTCAAATCGCTAAAGCCGGCACCTGAATTAAAGCTTAAAAAATAAAGTCCTACAAAGCCAAGAAGAATACACAACCAAGTAACAAGAGGTATGCGCTTTCCAATAATTAATCCGAATAATGGAACAAAGAACATATACATTGCAGTAATAAATGCAATTTTTCCGGCTGTAGAATAATAAAATGCAAACTGCTGAAAGTTTGTTGCAGCACAAAGGAAGAGTCCTAAAATCATTCCACATTTAATAGATTTTTTAGTCTGAATTTTACGTTCTGCAATCTGTTCGATTGTCATCTGCTTTGCAGTAACTTTATCTTTAATTAAAATTACTGGCAAAAGAACTGTTGCACCAAGTAATGTTCGAATTGCCATAAAAGTAAAAGCATCAACATTTTCCATGCCCACACTTTGAGATACAAATGAAGTTCCCCAAATAATTGCTGTTAATAAAAGAATTAAAACACCTTTTGGTTGAGTCTGTGCATTTCCCATTTTTTACTTCCTAAAATATAATTTTTTTAGACGGACTGCTAAGCGTAATATCCGCCGTTTTTATTTCCACTTTAATTTCTTTACCTTCTTCATTTTTGCAATTATAAACCCCACATGGCGGCAAAACCTGAAGCAAATTACCTGAATCAACTGCTGTTAAATCCAGTTCATAGGCATAATTTAAAAGGGATTTTGCAATATCTAACTGCCCTTTTACTATCAGCTCACGAATAAATGAAGAACTAATACGCTGCTTTACACTTTCACCTTTTTTATAAAAAACCGGCTCTACAAAGAAAGTTTGAACATCATTTTGGGAAGCCCACTCTTTAATGGCAGCAGAATCAGTAGCACCTTTATAACCGCAGCGAAAATCCACACCTTCCACAAGAAGTTTCAGATTAAAAAGTTTTTTAGTTAAATCAAAAAATTCCTCTCCAGTTCGGCTGGCAAAATTTTCATCAAAATCAACAACAATTGCAAAGTCTAAATTAAATTTAGCAAAGATTTCCAGGCGCTGTTGCAAGGTGGTAAGATCCCCAGGGTAATTTATAGAACGCTTTATACTTGGAAGCGGACGAGCAAAAGTTAAAACTCCCGCCTGTAAACTTTCCTTTTTGCAATTTGAAACAAGAGTATTTAATAATTCTCTATGACCAGAATGAATTCCATCAAAACTGCCAATAGACAACCCTGTTCCAGCTATTACAAGACCAGCTACTAATTGAGGATTATTTAAAATTTCATTCCAGTAAAAAACCTGCATATTTTTAATATAACATTTTTTTTGATTCATTAGAACATACTATTTCAATCATTATTATAGAAGAACTTTAATATAAAACTCTTTACTCACTTTTAAATAAGGGATATAATTATTAAGTAACATTTAATTACTTTAGTATAATTTAAGTTCTTAAGGAGATATAAAGATGGGAAAGAAAAATCTTGATTGGGGCAATTTACCATTTGGTTATATGCCTACAACAAAAAGTTACGTTGCTAACTGGAAAAACGGTGAATGGGATGAAGGTAAATTAACAAAAGACCACACTGTAAAAATTAGTGAATGTGCAGGTGTACTTCAGTATGCTCAGACTGTATTTGAAGGTCTTAAAGCTTACACAACAGAACATGGCGATATCGTTACATTCCGTCCAGATTTGAATGCAGATCGTATGGAAACTTCTTGTAAACGCCTTGAAATGCCTGTTTTCCCAAAAGAACGCTTTATTGAAGCTGTTCTCCAGACAATTGAAGCTAACAAAGACTGGGTTCCTCCTTATGGTTCAGGTGCAACACTTTACATCCGTCCATATATGTTCGGTTCAAGTGCTGTAATTGGTGTAAAACCAGCTGATGAATATCAGTTCCGTATTCTCGTAACTCCAGTAGGACCATACTTCAAAGGTGGTGTAAAACCTATTAAAGTACGTCTTTCTGATATGGACCGTGCAGCTCCTCATGGAACTGGTGATATTAAAGCAGGTTTGAATTATGCTATGTCTTTGCATAACATTGTAGATGCACATAACTGTGGATATGCTGAAAACATGTACTTGGATCCAGCTACACACACATACTTGGAAGAAACAGGTGGAGCAAACATTATTTTCATTACAAAAGATGGAAAATTGGTAACTCCAAAATCTGATTCTATTTTGCCTTCTATTACTCGCCGTTCATTGCTTATCGTAGCAAAAGAATACTTGAAGATGGAAGTAGAAGAACGCCAGATTTCAAAAGATGAACTTGGAGATTTCGTAGAATGTGGTCTTTGTGGTACAGCGGCTGTAATTTCTCCAGTTGGCCAGATTGACGATCACGGAAAAGAAATTAAGTTCAACGACGGAAAAGATGAAATGGGTCCAGTACTCACAAAAATCTACGAAACACTTACAGGAATCCAGATGGGCCGCATTGAAGCTCCAGAAGGATGGATTTATACAATATAATCCGAAGGATTATATTGTATAAAAACGAGACTGTGAAAATCTTTCTGTAAATTCAAAACATAGTAGGACTGTGATATAATAAAACACAGGAGCCAACTATGGCAAAAGACAAAATTCCCCCACACAAAGTGGAAATGACAGAAGGCAAACGAGAAATAATCAAAGG
>JAZLKI010000110.1:0-8009 GCA_045597485.1 Treponema sp. | reverse complement strand
CCTATCGACTTTGAAAACGCAGAAGGAAACTTTGGCTTTGCAAACTCAATGTTCGAATTCTTTGTTCGCAAGCTTTGTATCAGCCGTCTCCAGCGCGACCTTACAGACTCAACTGTAGCAAGAAACTTTGGTGTTGCATTTGCTCATTCAATGATTGGTTATGCCAGCCTCCAGAAAGGTCTTGGTAAAATTGAAGTTAATGCAGAAAAGATTTCTGACGTTCTTGCAAACACTCCAGAAGTTATGGCAGAAGCTTACCAGAACTTGCTCCGTATGAGCGGTGTAGATAAACCTTACGAAAGACTTAAGGAAATTACTCGCGGAAAGAAAGTTTCTATCGAAGATTTCCACAACCTGGCTAAAAACCTCGATGTAAGCGACGAAGTAAAAGCAAGACTTTTGGCCGCAACTCCATCAAACTACACAGGTTTAAGCGGAAAAATTGTTGAACAGTTTGAACCAAAAATTAACTAGTTCCGTTTTGTAAAGGTCGCCAGGCGGCCGATTTATTAAGATAAGGGGCTGTCCAAAAAGTTCAACCACTGTAAATTGAACTACTTGGACAGCCCTCTTTTTGTAGGTAAAACTCGTCAAGTAGAAATACACATAATTTTATTGTAAGTATCTTTGGATAATAGTCTCAATTTCGCGGGAAGTAATAGGTTGTTGCTTTGTTTCAAAAGTGTAAATCAAGTTTTTGCCTTGAAAAAAGCCATTTTTGCGGTATAAATTGTCTTTTTGAACCATATTTACCGCATATTCAGAATTGTCCATTAATCCAAAATGTTCCCATAGAAATTGCTGGTGAGTTTTTGTATTAAGACAAATGAAGTCCGGATGAAGTGTTATTCCATTGGTGGTTTTTATTGGAAATTCATATTTAAATGGAATTTTGTTTTTGGTGAGACAATCTGCTATCAGCATTTCTGATTTTGAACGAACGCGTATGCCGGCAGTTGATATTAATTCTGGGCTTTGGGTTGAAAACGCCAGTGACTCGTATTTATTATTGGAGTTGTTCCAAAGTTCGGAAAATTTTTCTTCATTGTAAATGAGGGGCGTAGCGTACTTTTTTATTCCTTCGTTTAAGTTTTCATATATGGTTTCGGCGCTTTGTAATTTGTAAGTAGCTGTGAACTTTTTTAAAATTTTTAATTGAATTGCAAGTGTCTTAAAAATTTTCTTTTCATAATGAGCTTGGCACAGTTCTTTTATTAGCGGCATTGATTTTTTGTTCAAATATTTGCCATTAGGTGTTTCTGAAGTTTTAATGTAATACTGATACCTATTTTTGTTTTTTGTTACTTTAAGAGTTCCGTTCTTTTGGGGTTTTACTAATTCATATTTTTGGAATAGATCTTCTATTTCTTGCATTCGACGTATTGCATACTGGAGAACGGCGTCTACGGATAGTTTTTCTTCAATAAAATTTTTCACAATTAATCCTCTATATATAATATTGTCTTTGAAGTAACAAAAAGTGCAAAGATAAGAGATTTTTTTTGAAAAGATTGTGGATTGAAGTTATGGTTATGATGAGGGATGCGGTATTTTGAGATTGTTTTGATAGAAAATACCGCGTTTTTCTAAGATATTCTTCTAAATGCTTGTTGCTGTGCGGTACTTTTGAGAAATTTTAATAAAAAATACCGCCTTTTCTTTGGTAATTTGCTATTATTTGCGGTATTTTGAGTTTTTTTTAACAAAAGGTACCGCGTTTATCTGAAAATTGGCCTCGCGAACCAAGCAATCATGCGGTACAATCATTCTTTTTTTCAAAAAAGTACCGCACATCACTCGAAACTTGCCTCTTAACACAAACTCCTGCGCGGTATTTTAAGGAAAAATTGCCCGAAAATACCGTTCCTCCCCACTTTTTAGTCAAATCTAAGACAAACTTCTATATTGTGTTATAATTAACTTCAGAAGGAAATAATCATGAAAAATGTAATTGTTTTGTGTGCTGCTTGCGGAATTGGAAAATCTACCATGAAGGTCTTTATTGAAGAAAATAATATGCTGCCAGACCATGTTTGCCTTGATACAGATGACGTTGGATTAAACTGGTGGGATTATGCTGGCACAGATCATGAGAATAAATATCAGAGTGACTGTTTTGCAAAGGCAGTAGAACTTTCTGGCAACAAAGATTTGTTTTTTGTTACTTGTATGAATCCTTTAAACTACTACAGAGATGTTGATGCAGTTCCAGGCGTAACAGCAACTTATTTTATAGGTCTAGTTTGTTCTGATGAACAGGTTACCGCCCGTCTAAAAGCTCGCCCTGCAGAACGAAACTGTGGCACCGATGAATTTATAAAAGGTCAGATTGATTATAACAACTGGTTCAAACGGAATGCCGGGAAATTCCAGCTATTCATTGACAACACAAACCAATCTTACGAAGAAACCGCAAAATTGATTTGTGATTTTGTGAAAAAATGTCATTAAGAAGCGCTAGCTTTAATCACTTTATTACGGAGCACAATGTACATTATAAATGCCATCACAACCGAAACTACATCGGCAATTGGCTGTGCGTAAATAATTCCGTTTAAGCCAAATATTGCGTTTGCTGCAATTAAAACTGGCAAAAACACCAGACCCTGGCGGCAAACCGAAAGAATCAGCGCTGGACTAGCTTTTCCCCAAGCCTGGAAGCAGTTGTTAATAACAAAAAGGCAGCCTACAAAAGGTGCCGAAAGCATCATAGCACGAAGCATTGGAACACCGTGGGCAATAACTTCCGCGTCATTAATAAAGATGCCTATAATAAATCTTGCTGCTACAAAGAACAAAAGCCCTACACCTGTCCCTATACATACATTACAGAACATAGCAAAACGAGTTACGGCACGCATTCGGTCAAAGTTTTTAGCTCCGTAGTTGTAACCGATTAAAGAAACTACACCACCGGCAAGACCAATCATTCCAAGAATTACAAACATTCCGGCTTTACCTGCAATACCCATGGCGGCAACAGGAATATCTCCGTAGCTTGCAAGATAATTGTTGCTTACCATCTGACTGGCAGACATAAGAAGATTTGTAAAACTGGCAGGAAGTCCAATTGCCAGAACGTTTCCCAAAATGCCATCATTAATTGCAAATTTTTTTGGATTCAATGTAAGCTGTGAACGGTGACTGTGAATAATGTAAACAATGTAGTAAACATCAGAAAGAATATTGGCAATTATAGTTGCAATAGCGGCACCGGCAACACCCCATCCAAAACCCAAAATAAAAATTGGGTCCAGAATAATGTTAATTACAGAACCAAGCATCTGACCAAACATACTTTCTTTAGCAGCACCTTCCGCACGGCAAAGGTTACCAAATACAAAAGAAAGAACTGTAGCAGGCGCACCCCAAGCAACAATGCTTAAATAAGTTTGAGCATAAGGGAGAGTTGCCTCACTGGCACCACAAAGTTTAAGAATAGGATTAAGGAATACCAGGTACAGAATTCCCATTAAAATACCGATTACAATGGAAGTCCACACACAAAAGCTGGAAATGTGCTTTACACGGTCTATCTGCTTTTCGCCCAAAGAACGGGAAAGGTAGCTTGAACCACCGATACCGAAAATATTTCCTGCAGCCATAAAAAGCATAAAAGCCGGATGAGCCAGAGAAACTGCAGCAATCTGATTAGGATCCCCAATTTTTGCTACGAAAAATGTATCTACCATATTGTAGATAACAACAACAATCATGCTGAGCATAGTTGGCAGCGCAAGAGTGGCAACTGCCTTTGGAATAGAATAGTTTTCAAAGATTTCTGTTTTATCGTTCATTTTTGACATAGGTCTATTCTAACGAAAAAAACATTTTTTTTATACTAGTGCATATCTTTATTCATACTAATAATCCATAACAGGCGCTGAATTGCTGCTGGAAGGATTTCTCGAATAAGGCTTGTTTCCTGATTATCGGGAGTTATAGATATGGTACCTTCCATTAAGTCGCTCATTATTGGTGGAAGTGTACCAAAAATTTGTTCTGTCTCATTCTGGCTGTACTGACGATGTATTAATACTGGAGAATAGTCTGCCAGTTTTTCTGCAGGATAAAATTTACATGGTTTGAACACTATTTCACCGGTTTTACCACGATTTCCACAGGCGCCAAAAAGTCTGCAAATAAATGGCCGACCGCCGTAAATTGAACAGTGGTATGCTTCATTTTCGTTCCAAAATTGACAGGCACTGCTTCGTGGAAATGGAAAATGGTTTTGGGCTACTTGACTGGCAATTTCTGGTTGATTTTGAATAAGCCAGGCCGCCATATACAAAGCTTCGCATTCCAATAAATCTGGCTCAAAATTTCTACAGCATTCTCCACAGGCTTCAGGACATAAAAATTTAGATTTTTCATACCATTCTCTCTGCTTTTCGGAAATATTACTATATTTTTCTGCAACTGCTGCAATTATCTCTGCTTCATGGGTGCCACTTATTTTTGAAATTATTTCATCTACTTCAGTCATAGTTTTGCACCAAGTTCAAGAATTCTGCAATTTTCTGATTTTCCAAGTCGAGCCATTTCATTTACGAATCGCTGCGGATCTGCTGTATTGCCTTTTACCATATCGTAGTGAGTTGGAATTGCCATTTTTACGCCAAGACGTACCGCAAGTTTTGCAGCTTCTTCTGCCTCCATATTGCCAATAAAATTAATCATTTTACGGAACAAATCGTCGCCGTTTATTGGTGGCAGAAAAACATCTGGCGCTGGCAACTTCTCCAAACTCTGCAACAGGCGCTCAGTTAAATATGTATCTCCCAAATGCACTAAAGTTTTATCTCCAAATTGCAGTTGGTAACTAAGGGCCATTCGTTCATCATCTTTATTAAAATAGTGGTCTGGGTGAGCTGCAGAAATTGCCCTAACCTTAAATGAACCGTTATTTGAAGAACACTCTGAAACTTCGCCATCTGAAAGATAAATAATTTTATTTTCCGATACGCAAAGTTTTTCCATCTGTTTTTTGCAACCTGCAGGAACTATAAAAACTGGCGGACAAGTTTTATGGGCAAATTCTTTTACTGTTTCTTCTGCAAGATGGTCTGCGTGCCCATGGGTACAAATAACAAAATCTGCAGCAATTTCTGTGGCCGTAAAAGGATACGAATACAGACGGACTGTTTTACCATTTTCATCTAATAAATCATTCAATACCGGGTCTATAAGAATAATTTTTCCGTCGAATTTAATTACATAACCACACTGCCCGATTCTCCACATTAAAAAAGAATCTTGACAGGTTTCTGCGTTGTAAATTTCATCTAATAAAGCATTACCTTTTTTTACCCACATATTAACCCTTTGTTTTTAATATTTCTTCAAAGTCTCGTTCAAACGCTTCCTGTTCAGCTTTATCCTGTGGAAGAGTTATTTTTTTGCTTTTCCAGGAAGAAAGATACATAGCATTGGAAAGATAAAGGCTTTTGGCACCTTCTTCGCCACTAGCAAGAATCTCTTGGTTACCCAAACACGCATCTACGAAATTTTGCAAAGTCTTTTTGTATTGCTCAGGCTCCGATTCAGGTTTAACAATTTTCCAACGGCCTTTTATGTTTTTAAAAAAATCTGTAGATGTAGCTCTGTATTCTGTTTCTGGCATTCCAAGTTCTTCGGCCAGTTCACAAATATGCAGTTTATTGTTTTCACAAACAATCATAGCTTCTTCCAAAGAGATTTCTAATCTGTTTATTCCCGGTAATTCCCCTGTGGAAGTAATAAAAGTTCCTGTTGCTCCGCTGGCCCATTCCATATAGGCAGTTACATTGTCTTCAACAGCTATATTATGATAACGACCTTCCTGACAAAAAGCCTGAACTGAAACTGGCATTCCACAAATCCACTGAAGCAAATCCAGATTATGGGGACACTGATTCAAAAGAACGCCTCCACCATCGGTTTTCCAGGTAGAGTGCCAGCTGGAACTTGAAAAATATTTTTCGGGCCGATACCAGTCTGTAACCACCCATAATAAACGTTTAAGCTTACCGTATTTTTCACTTTGAACAATTTCTCGGAGCTGCTTATAAATTGGCAGAGTCCTTTGATTCAAAATAGTGCCGAAAATCTTATCCTCTGCATAATGATTATGAATTTCAATAGCATTTCGAGCCTGGCGGGAATAGACTCCTAAAGGTTTATCTGAAAGAACATGAAGTTTGTTTTTGAATCCACTTATAATCTGCTGTTCATGCGAATAATGAGGAGTTGCTATTATCACAGCATCCAGTTCCAGATTCCTTGCAGCCACCTGAGAATACAAATCTTCTGCAGTTTGATAAACAGGAATACCAGAATTAAGAATTTTGGCCATTTTTTCCTGTTGATTTTTACCAACCCGTGTTATGGCTGCTAGTTCTCCATTTATTATCTGAGAATTGAATAAAAGAGAAGCATACTGGCTCCCCATATTACCAACACCAATTACAGCAATCTTCATATCTATATATTTATAAAATGGTTATTTTTTATCACGAATTAAAACTTTTCGTGCCAGATTTATACCAACTTTGTATGGCAATGGGCGTAGAGCCTTATCTGCTTCTTTAAGCAAATCCCTGATTTTAAGATGCTGCGGACAATGCTGTTCACATTTACCACAATTAATACACTGGCTGGCAAAACCTACTTCCTTGCGCAACCCCATATTCTGGGCAAATTCAAAACGTGCGCTAGATTTTTTGTCTATATACATTAAGTTGTAATAATGGAAAATACCAGGAATATCTACACCTTTTGGGCAAGGCATACAATAACGGCATCCAGTACAGCCAACTTTTTCTTTTTCCTTAATGATTTTCTTAACATTTTCAACAAGTTCTAAATCTGCCTGGGTAAAAGATCCAGGAGTTGCGTCGCTGGCAATGCGAATATTTTCATCTACCATTTCCAGAGAATTCATTCCCGAAAGTACGCAAGTAACAGCTTCCTGATTCCATAACCAACGGAATGCAAGTTCGGCAGCAGTATATTTCTTTTCATTTTTAGCAAGAAGATTTTTAGCCTGCTCTGGAATATTTACAAGCTTACCACCACGTAATGGTTCCATAATAATTACAGGAATACCTTTTTCTGCCGCAGCCAGTAACCCTTTTTTTCCTGCCTGTGAATTTTCGTCTATATAGTTGTACTGAATCTGGCAGAAATCCCAGTCGTATGCATTAAGAATTTTAAGGAACATTTCTGTTTCGCCATGGTAAGAAAAACCAATATTCTTAATAGTACCTTTACTTTTCTGTTCCTTAATCCAATCTTCAATTCCCAGAGACTTCAGATTTTCCCATTCATGGAAATCGGTAAACATATGCATAAGATAGTAATCGATATACGTTGTCTGAAGTCTGTTTAATTCCTCATTAAAGGTTTTTTCGATTGCGGCAGGCGAACGCATTATGTATTGAGGGAGTTTTGTTGCTATATAGACTTTTTCGCGTAATCCGTTTTTTGCAAGAATTTTGCCAAGACATTCTTCGCTACCAGGATAAATATAGGCAGTGTCAAAATAATTAACACCTTTTTCTATTGCTGCAAGAATTTCTTTTTCGGCTTTATCAAAATCGATTGCATTTCCTTTTTTAGAAAATCGCATACAACCATAACCAAGTTGTGAAATTTCTGTACCAAATCTATCCTTTCTATAAAGCATATATACCCCACCTATTTCTTTCTATATTAAATTATATAGTTAAAAATTGATGGAGTATATATAAATATTGCAGTTGAAATTCTAATTTCTTGTTAGTAAGCCTGATCATGTACGCCGCTAATAGCTCTTCCAGAAGGTTCATTGCGTTCGTACGTTCGCTTCGCTCATCTGCATCTAATACATCAACTTTTTTTTGTAAGGCATTTTTTATTTTTTCTACAAATCCATAGAACTTCAAACCTTTTACTTCTGATGAAACTAGTAAATCTACATCACTAGTTTCCTTTGCTGATTCCTTTGCATATGAACCAAATAAATAGGCATAAGAAATTTTATATTC
>JAZLKI010000109.1:0-31675 GCA_045597485.1 Treponema sp. | reverse complement strand
CTTTGTGACCATTATTACAAAGAACATACAAACATTTACAAATGGTTCAACATCAACTTTGATAAATTCGGCCGTACATCTAATGAACAGTGTACAGAAATTACACAGGATCTTTTCAACGATCTTGATAAAGCAGGATTGATTCACGAACATGTAAATAAACAGCTTTTCTGTCCTCACTGTAACATGTTCCTTGCTGACCGTTACGTTGATGGTACTTGTCCAAAATGTGGTTCAACTAAAGCTCGTGGTGACCAGTGTGATGAATGTGGTTCATTACTTGACCCAATTGAATTAAAAGATCCTAAATGCCACACTTGTGGAAATACTCCAGAAGTTCGTGAAACAAAGCACCTTTACATTGATCTTCCAGCTCTTAGCGATAAATTAAATGAATGGGTAGAAAAAACTTCAAAAGAAGGCCGTTGGTCAGATAACGCTATTAACATGACTAAAGCATGGATTCGTGATGGTCTTCAGGAAAGAGGTATTACTCGTGACCTTAAATGGGGTATTCCAGTTCCTAAAGCTGGTTATGAAGATAAAGTATTCTACGTTTGGTTCAACGCTCCAATCGGTTACATTTCTATTACAAAACAGCTTGCAGATGAACTTGTAAAAGAAGGAAAACAGAGTTTCGACTGGAAATCATGGTGGATGCCTGCAGAATCTGAAGATGTTTCGACAGGCTCAGCAACCGGCGGTAAAAAAGAAAAGGTTGATTTGTTCCAGTTTATTGGAAAAGATAATATTCCATTCCACACAGTTATTTTCCCTTGTACATTGCTTGGTTCACCTCACGATTGGACAAAACTTCACCATATGTCTTCTACAGAATATTTGAACTACGAAGACGGAAAATTCTCTAAGTCTCGTGGGGTTGGTGTATTTGGTTCTGATGCAATTGAAACAGGAATTCCAGCTGATGCATGGCGTTTCTACATCTTCTACAACCGTCCAGAAAAACAGGATTACCAGTTCACTTGGAAAGACTTTATGGAAAAGCTTAACAGCGAATTGATTGGTAACCTTGGAAACCTTGTAAACCGCACATTGCTTTTCGTAAATAAATATTATGATGGTAAAATTCCTTCTGCACCTGTAGATGAAGAACTTTGGACTAAAGTAAAAGAACTTGAAAAGAAAGCAACAGATTACCTTGAATGGGCAGATTTAAAAGACGCTTTCCGTACATTGTTTGAAATATCTGATATCTGTAATAAAAAATTCCAGGCAACAGAACCTTGGAAAGCTCGTACAGAAAATCCTGCAGTTGCAGAAAGTTTAATTTTCAATCTTTGTTATGTAATTAAGGATTTAATGATTATGATGAATCCTTACATGCCACAGTACACACAGAAAATTATGTCTTACTTTGGTAAAGCAATTGAAGAAAAGAAAGTTGGCATGGAAACAAAACCTGGTTATACATGGGCTGACCTTGGAGTAACTGAAGGCCTTACAACTGTAGGACCAACAGAAGTTTACTTTAAACCTTTAGACCAGAAAACAATGCTTGCATTCCGCGAAAAATTCGGTGGTCAGCAGAACAAAAAAGAAGAAAAGAAAGCTGATAAAAAAGAAAAGAAACAGAAAAAAGCTGAACCTACAGTTCTTCCAGTTGAACAGCAGGCAGATTTCTTTAATGCAAATATTGAATTAACTGTTGCAAAAATTGTAGATGTAAAACCTAATCCAGAAGGAGAAAAACTCTTTATTGAAACTTTGGATGATGGTTCTGGTACACCTCGTACAATTCAGTCTGGACTTCGCATGTATCTTAAAGAAGAAGATTTACTTGGCAAACACGTTGTAATTGCTTCAAATCTTGCTCCTAGAACAATGCGTGGTGTAGAAAGCCGTGGTATGCTTTTGGCAGGTGACTATAAAGATGGAGATAAGGATTGTGTAGAAGTTCTTGACGTTTCTTGGGCTGCTCCTGGAACTAAAGTTGTTCTTGAAGGCAGCGATGTAAACGCAACTAAGAAAGCAGAAATTACTGGTGATGAATTCTTTGCTGTTCAGATTGCAGCAAAAGATGGTGTTGTTCAGATTGCCGGCAAAAAACTTCTTGCAGACGGAAAAGAGATTATCACTAAAAAGGCTTTGAACAGCGAAATTGGTTAATATAAATATACGGGAAGTATAAAATGGAACAATTTTTAATAAATAGCCTGCTTGAAACAGACTTATACAAATTTTCAATGGGACAGGCTATTTATCACCAGTTTCCATCATACAAAACTAACTGGACATTTAAGTGCCGTAACGAAGGTAAAAGATTTACTCCAGAGATGGTAGAAGAAATCAAAAAGCAGATTAAACATTACTGCGACCTTCGTTTTACAGAAGAAGAACTTGAATATCTTCAGAAAATTGAATGGCTCCACGAAGATTACATTGATCATCTTAGAATCTGGAAGCCACGTTTTGCTGATTTTGAAATTTCTACAGATTCTCCTAGTGGCCTTGCCATTGAAGCAAAGGGAACATGGCTTAATACTTCCATGTATGAAATTCCAATTCTTGCAATTGTAAATGAAGTTTATTTCCGTATGGCTTACAACTATTCAAATTTAATTGAACAGTACAAACGTAAGTTAAACGAAAAAATCAACTGGCTTAAAGATGGCACTTACAATATTGGACTTTTCTCTGAATTTGGGTTACGCCGTCGTCTTTCTGCAGAGGCACAGGAATTAGCCGTAAAAGAATTAATTGCCAACAATGGTGAATATAAAAATTCCCGTTGTGTAGGTACTTCTAATGTTTATCTTGCATGGAAATATAATACAACTCCAGTTGGAACAATGGCTCACGAGTTTGTAATGTGTGTAGGTCAGGGGAATCCAATGTATAATCCAGCATATTCAAATAAACTTGCTATGGATGCCTGGACAACTGAATATGGTGTATTAAACGGTACATACCTTACAGATACAATTGGCGATGCTACAACTCACCTTGATATGGGGTACACTTATTCTATCAGTTTTAGTGGTGTTCGCCACGATTCTGGAGATCCTTATGCTTGGGGTGAAGAATGGATTAAGCACTACGAAAATTATTACAACAAATATAAAGATGAACGTGTAAATCCTAAAAATAAAACCCTTTTGTTCAGTGACAGCTTAGACTTTAAACGTGCCAGCCAGCTTTATTCTCATTTTAAAGATAGAATTAAAGTTGCTTTTGGAATTGGAACTTATATTGCCAACGATACAGATGTAGAACCTTTGAACATTGTTATGAAAGTTACAGCCTGCAATAACAGACCTGTAGCAAAGCTTTCTAATGCAGAAGGTAAAACTATGTGTAAAGACGATGAATACGTTGAATATTTAAGAAAAACAATTGACTGGAGATTAAATCACTAATGAAAACAATTAAAGAGCAGGCTATTGAATGGGTAAAAGACTATTTTGCAAAAAATGGTAATGAAAATACTAAGGCTATTATTGGAATATCCGGCGGTAAAGATTCCTCTACAGTTGCAGCTCTTTGTTGTGCAGCCTTAGGAAAAGACCGGGTAATTGGTGTAATGATGCCTAATGGAGTTCAGTCCGATATTGAAGATTCAAAAAAATTGTGTGCTTTTCTTGGAATTAAAAATTATACAATCAATATTGCAGAAGCATACAAAGGTCTTTCTGAAGAAATTAAAGCTAAAACTGGAGCAGATTCAACTCCACCTCAGTTTAATACAAATACTCCAGCCCGCTTAAGAATGTCTACATTGTACGGAATTGCCGCAATGGATGGTAATGCCCGTATTTCCTGCAACGGAAACCTTAGCGAACGTCTTGCCGGTTATTTTACAATTTGGGGAGATGGAGCTGGTGACTTTGCCCCTTTAGCATATCTTTTTGTAGATGAAGTAGTGCAGCTTGGCATTGATTTAGGACTTCCTAAAGATTTGTGTGTAAAAGCACCAGCAGATGGAATGTCTGGTAAAACAGATGAAGATAATCTTGGTTTTACTTATGCTGATTTGAAAAACGTTGCCTTGAAAAATACAGCAACTGTAGATCCAGCAAAAGTGCCACTTATTCAGAAAAAACTTGATGGCATGGCTTTTAAACGCAGATTATTAAATCTTCCTTGCTTTGTACCTGCAGATAAAAATCCTTCTGATTTTTAATTAAAACTTCCGATTTTAGGTTTGTTATGTTTGAAATTAAAGTAAAAGAAATAAATGAAACAACACACACAAATGATGGAACTTTTTTACAGACTCCTTTCTGGTGTGAATTTAAAGCCCGTCATGCCTGGAGCTATAAACGTTTTGCTCTTGAAGTAAAATATCCGGTTATAGAAGATGATGAACATTGTGAACATTCAAAAAGCGAAGCTGATAAAAAAGATGATGTCCGTTCTTTTGAAGTTGCAGTTTTAAATCGTTCTTTTGCAAAGGGTATGTTTTCTATTGCTTATATTCCTTTATTTCCAAAACTTCCTTACGAATGTACTCCCGAAGAAATTATAAATGAAGCATTAGAAAGCGATGAAACTTCTTCTACAATTAAACAGGAGCTGGTAACTCCAGAAACTCAAACTATAGAATTTGCAGCATACCTTGCCGACCTGGCAAAAGCACTTAAACCAATGCTGCCTAAAAATACAATTGCAATTCGTTTTGACCCGGATGTAAGCTTTTCTTCCCCAGAGGATAGAGACCTTTTTAACTTTGGAATGAAAACCGTTATTTGGGCCGATAAGCTTAAGCTCAAAAAAAACAAGGTTGATATTCAGCCACCAGACAGCACTTTAGTAGATTTAACTGCAGATGAAGAAACAATTCTTTCCCGCATGCATTCAAAATGGCGTTACAATATCCGCTTAAGCGAAAAAAAAGGTGTAACTGTTCATAAATACTTAGGAAATGATATTAAACTGTCTGAAAAATTAGACAAATTCTATGAATTAACAAAAGAAACTAATGCTCGCGACGGTAATTCCAGCCACGCAAAGTCTTATTACAAAGATTTAATTGAAAGCTCCGCTAAGGAAATTGACGGTGGTAAGGATGTTCCTCAAATTTCACTTTACATTGCAGAACATGAGGGAGATGAAATTGCAAGCATTATGACCTTGTTCAGCAAAGATGAAGCAATTTACCTTTATGGTGCCAGCAGTAACAACAAACGAAACTTAATGCCAAATCATCTTTTGCAATGGACAGCAATGAAGGATGCTAAAGCTTATGGAAGTAAATTCTACGATATGTACGGAATGCCTCCAGAGGGTAAGGACGAGCATCATCCAATGCACGGCTTATATATGTTTAAAGCTAACTTTGGTGGCAAAAATATTCACCGTACAGGCAGCTGGGATTATCCTACATCTTTCTGGTATGGACCTTATAATTGTGTGGAAAAACTTCGTGCATTCTGGTACAAAAAGATTGTAAAAAAACTTAAGGGTAGATAGAAAAAAGTGAATAGTGAGAATCAGCAATGAGAAGTATATTAATAGATTTTTTTGAAAAGAATTTAATTCCAAGCTTTGGTGTAGCTGGAAATTTTACAGGTCATCTGGAACAAGCTGGGGAAGCAGTAGATTTTGTTAATATTAAAACAAAAGAAGCAAAAGCTCCAAAGGCAGTGTTTCCTACATATCTTCCAAAAAAAGCGAACGGAATTACTCCTGAATTTTTACATACATTTCCTTTCAATAAAACGGAAATAATTTTTCCTAAAGGGGAAGAAAAGCTTCAGATTGAACCTGAATGTGCTTTAATTTTTAATGCCACATGGGAAGGAGATACTTTAACTTCACTTACTCCCGTTTGCTTTGGTGCTTCTAATGACTGTTCTATTCGTAAAGAAGGAGCAAAAAAAATTAGTGAAAAGAAAAACTGGTGCAAGGCTTCTAAAGGTTTTGCAGACCATGTAATTTCCCTTGAAAGCTTTACTCCTGAATGTGCCCTTAAAGATTATAGAATTGCAAGTTTCCTTGTAAGAGACAATGTAGTTTACCCTTACGGCGAAGACAGTGCTGTTAGAGATTACAGTTATGTTTACGAACAGCTTACTCAGTGGCTTTTGGAAAAATTTAATTCTCAGATAGATGAAGGGCCAGCAGAAAATATACACCAGTATTTAATGGAATCTGAAAAGCCTGCACAGATTATGGTTTCAATTGGAGCTACAAGATATACTCAGTGGGGTGAAAGTAACTTTTTACAAAATGGTGATAAAGCAGTTGTAATTGTTTACCCGGAAAGTAAATATTCAAAAGAAGATATTATTTCTGCTGTAGAAAAAAATGAACTTTCTGATCCTTCTATTTCAGCATTGATTCAGACTGTTGTATTATAGGGTCACCTGGGAACTTTTCCTTTAGCATTTCTATTACAGCTTTTATTTCTTCCTCAGTTTTTCCCTGAATAATACATTCACAAAAGCCTTTTTCTCGTTCCTGTTTTGCTGCCAAATCATTTGTCTGATTTAATAATTTAATGTTTGAATTAGCAATTAACTCTTCCATAGCGGCAACAGACATTAAAGGAAGTTTTACATCCAAGAATTTTCCTTCCACAAAAGGCAAAGGAGTTTTTTCAATACAAGAAGAATAGAGTAAATCCCATACCGATATACCGCATGTTTCACAAGTTAAGTAGGTCATACCGCTAAGACGAGGATTTATTTCAATTATGTACCATTTATCTTCGGCAAAAATCAAATCAACTTGAGCTGCCCCTTTGATTTCTAGGGTTTCTGCAAGGTGGGTAAGGGTAGCTTTCAAATCAGCTAATTTATAAGTTTTTTCATCTGTGATTGGACCGAATTTAGAGCTTTGCTTAGGGCTTGTTATTCCATACTGATTTGTTGTAAAGGCATAAGGCGGAATAATTGTATAATTTCCTGGAGTACCGTAAATTTCGCAGCCAAATTGCTGGCCTGTAATGTATTCTTCTACAATTCGGTTGGAATTATTTCTTTTGGAATTCAAATAGCACATTGCTTCACCATAAGTGTGAACAACTGTCATTCCATAAGAGCTAAGGCCTACTGTATCTTTAATAATCAGCGGTAAGTTTAATTTTTTAATCTGATTTTCAACGCTTTTTTTATAGACATTTTGCAAAACTTCTTTATGACTTCCTGCACAGAAATATAAATCGTGATCTACGAAAATGCCCTTTGGTATATTAAATCCGTTTTTTTCTAGAAACTGCTGGGTTCTGTATTTATCAAAACATATAAGCCCAGTTTCCACAGAATTACAAACAGTTTTAATTCCTGCTTTTTCCAGTTCCTCTGCAACTAAAGCATCATTTACAGTAAGCCAGTCATAAGGTGCTACCCAGTAAGTCATGGAAATTGCATAATCAGGATTTAAAGAAATTATTTTTTCTGCAAAAGTTTTTACATCAGCATCTTGAGGTAATACAATAGCTGTAGTTTCTGGCATAAACATTCCCGGAGCCTGAGTAACGCAAAAAAATTGATGCTCAGGGTGATTTTTTATAAATAAAGAATATTTACTTTCATTGGAAGGCTTTACATCAATTTTAAAAGTTGAAGAGTCAAAAATATTAGAATTAGTACTGTAAAAAACAATTTTCATTTATAATTCACCGTTACTATGCAATTATAAGCATCTTTTTTATTGATTCAGAATATATTTTTTCTTCTTGAGCTGTAAGAAGTTCTTTATCGTATAGTGCTTTTTCAAAAAGAAAACCGCAACTTTCTGAAATTTTAGTATATTCTTTTAATTCTTCATTAGATTCAAGATATAAACAGATTAAAGCAGTATATTCAGCAGGAGCAAGGCTTCTTTTATACAAAATATTATGTTTTGCTCCCCAATTTATAAGTAACATAAACTGTTTTGTAAGTCTGTCGAGTTCAGCTTTTTTTTCACGAGATTTTTTACTAGTTTTTAAATAATCAGAAATTGAATTTTTAAAAGTTTTTGCCTGAATTGTAGAATATTCTTCCTTATCTTTTTTCTTAATGAATAGAAAAAATGCCTTAATATCAGCTAAAAGTTTTATAATATATTTACCAAGTTTTTTTTCTTTCCAAAATTCCTTCCAACCAGAAGAAAATAAAGGCCTCAATAAAAAAACAAGAAGAAGTATTACTATCAAACTTGCAGAAACAACACTTACAATTTTTACAATCACTTCTAAAATCAAATTATCGTTGGATTCTCCCAAAACCTCTTCTAAATCTGGTCTTTCATCTGGGACTGCCTTAATACTATTGGAAGTTATATTTTGTGTTGCGTAAGAACGTGCATTATTTTCAGGAGCAGTATACTTAAACTTAATAAAAGCTCCATTACGAGAACAAATTCCTGCAGCTGTAAATGAAATTAAAAAAATTATACACACATATTTAAATAAATTACGTTTATCTTTTACAAATGTGGCAAACCCCATATTTGCAAAAAGAGCTTCATTATTAAAATAGCAGATTTTATAATAGCAATAAAAAATACTAAAAATAAATATAAGGGTATTAGCTATAAGCAGAACAGGGTAACCTTTACCATATTTACCGATAAAAAAAGAAACAACAAGAAATAAGAAAAAAATTGTATAGATTGAAGATTTTACCTTTTTTATAGAATCTGCCATTTCCTGAGATTCCACGTTGTTGTGGTAAAGAAACGTTTCCAAATCTTTTCCAGTTTTACCTTCCCAAATTGATGTAAAAGCATTATGCATTACAAAAACTTTATTAAACGTTACAGAAACAATAAAATGAATCACAGAAAGAGGTACAAGCAGAAAAAGATAAGTACCTTTACCAGAAATAAAGCAGATTAAACTCAGTAAAACTTCGTAAAAGAAAATAAAGCAGATAAAAAAAACAACATTTGTCTTTTCTTTTACAAAAATATATAAAGCAAAAAAGAAAACGAGCCCCGAAATTACAACTGCAGAATACATAAATAAATCTGCAGTAACGCTGCCACTTTTTAAAAGAGTTATTCCCAGCATATATATAAAATTGCAGAAAAATGTAGATGTAATAGAGAAGGTTAAAAACTGTTCCGTAAAAGCCTCAATTTTTACAGGCTTTACTTTTTCTGATTTATTTTCCATAACTACTTCATTATTCCTACATTTACAGTGTTTATATTCTGCCGGTTCGCATCTACCATATTAAAATAATTTCTTACTTCTTCCGGGCCAATTGTAAAAATTAAAGTTCCTGCAGGCAACTGATTTTTTAACTGCTTTTCAGGATTATAATCAAGTTTTCCTTTTTCAATCATAATTGTAGAAAGAATATCTAAAATTGCATCTGCTTGATTTGCCTGAGGCTTCAAAAAAGGAAAATCGGTTCCGTAAGCTGCAAAACCAATTCGCTGGCGTAAAAAACGGGCCTTTTCTACAATGCTTGCTGCAATTTCTATTGCTTTTTCTGTATGATATCGTAAATCATGAAGGTCGTAATCGTTTTCTGCAAGATTTAAAAATATAAATACTGGTGCATCATAGGAATCTTCATATTGATTCGTATACAATTCTCCAAACTTTGCACTGACTCTCCAGTTTATGCGCTTTAGTTCGTCACCATTTTTATAGTTGCGTATAGATCTTCGCATAGTTATATCTTCATAACAGACATTGTCAATTGGCAGATTTCCCTGTGGAAACCCTGGCATTGTTTCTGTAATAAGTTTAATTCTTGCAGGACGTACCATAACATTCATATTTGCTGGCAAATCTATATTTACTTGAAATAACCCCAAAGGATCGTAGGTTCTAATATTTACAGGTCCTATCTGATATTTTCCCCGATCCTGCATTGAAACGTAATAAGATACTTTCTTAATCTCTAATGGTCGTAACGAAATAAGATTTTTATTACCGTCTCCATATATATAAAAGTAAGGGGCATTATCCAAATAATAAACTGTAAAAGCCGGGAAACGGGAATAGTTCTTCAGGGTAAAAGAGATTTCAACCTTTTCTTTACAGGCAATTTTTAAATCTTCTGTAATACGGACAACTTTAATGTTTCTCTTAAGATTAAGGGCATAACCACCACTTATTGCTACAACAAATAATACCGAAAGCAATAAAAACTGGCATACTTTATAAGGAATAAGAAGATAGAGAAAAATACATATTGCTAGCAGAATGTAAAGTAACTTTGTGGCTTTCATTTAATGTTTTTTATATTATACGTGGGCCTTAAAGTTAGGTAATGGTACTTGTTCTATTAATTCTGCAATAATCTTTTCTGCATTATAACCTTTAAGCATTGAATCTGTATCAAGAATAATTCTTTTACGGAACACAGGCTCTGCAAGAAGCTTTACATCTTCTGGTGTAACATAACTACGACCTTTTACTGCAGCAAAAGCCTGACATGCCTTGTAGAATGCAACAGAACCACGTGGAGAAACACCAGCGGCAAGTCTTGAATCATTTCGAGTAGCTTTTACTAAACTTAATAAATAAGACAAAACAGTTTCATCTACGTGTACAGTTAATGCTTCTTCCATACAGGAAAGTATATCTTCTTTAGAAACAACAGCCTTAATATTTTCTACAGGATGCACCATTGTATGCTGGGCTGTAATAATTGCAGCTTCATCTTCTTCGTTTGGGTAACCTATAGAAAGACACATCATAAAACGGTCTTTCTGAGCTTCAGGAAGTGGAAATGTTCCTTCTGAATCTACAGGGTTTTCGGTTGCTATTACAAAGAATGGTTTATCAAGCTGGTGACGTTCCCCATCTACGCTGACTTGACCTTCTGCCATACATTCAAGTAAGGCTGATTGAGTACGTGGAGTAGCACGGTTTAATTCATCTACCAAAACAATAGATGACATTACAGGCCCCGCACGGAATTCAAATTTCTGATCTTTAGGAAGCCATACAGAACTTCCTGTAACATCGGCAGGCATCAAATCTGGTGTACACTGAACTCGAGAAAAAGGTAATCCACTGGCCTTTGCAATTGACTTTGCCAATACAGTTTTACCGGTTCCTGGCACATCTTCCAGAAGAACATGACCACCTGCAAAAATACAGGCAAGAATCATATCTACTACATCTATATTGCCTTTAAAAACTTCACAGGAGGCTGTTCTTATTTTATTTGAAACTTCGTTAATTTTAGACATACAAGTATTATAGCATATTTTAATACTTACTGCTTAAAATCACCCACCAAAAAACTCACTATTCACTTTTACTGCAATTCACTAAAATACAAAAGATGACAAAAGATGACTTTTTTTACATGATTGAAATTCGAAAAGAATTGGAATTCTCCTATAATGGTAAGACTTACCAGCTTACTTATGACAAAGATGAAAATGGAGCTTATAAAATTGTTTTCGGACAGCTATATGAAGGTAAAAAATACGATTCTCTTGGGGAATTTATGAATACTGCAAAAGTTGAAAATTCCTATTTCAAAGATATGCTGGATATTCTATAAAGGACTTTATGAACGCTAAAAACCAGATTAACCTTACTGAAGGACCAATTCTTGGTAAATTACTTCAGTTTTCAATTCCATTAATTCTTTCCAGTGTATTACAACTTTTGTTTAATGCGGCAGATATAGTTGTTGTTGGTAGATTTGCAGGCGACAATTCCCTGGCAGCAGTTGGTTCTACCGGCTCCTTAGTAAATCTTCTTATTAATCTTTTTACAGGCCTTTCAATTGGAACTAACGTTGTAGCTGCAAATTATTTTGGTGCAAATCGTGGTAAAGATCTTCAGGATACAGTCCACACTTCGGTTTTACTTTCAATTTACAGTGGTATTATTCTTACAGTAGTTGGAGTTTTTGGATCACGTTATATACTTATTCTTATGCAGGCTCCTGAAGAAGTTCTAGTTCTTGCAGCCTTATATTTGAAAATCTACTTTGCAGGTATTACTGCTACTATGGTTTATAACTTTGGTAGTGCTTTATTGCGTGCAAAAGGTGATACTAAACGTCCTTTGTATATTCTGCTTTTAGCCGGTGTTATAAACCTTATTCTTAATATGATTTTTGTAATTGTGTTCCATATGGACGTTGCAGGCGTTGCTTGGGCTACAGTTATTTCACAGGTATTATCAGCAGGGCTTGTTATTTATCTTTTGATTAAAGAAGATGACGATTTCCATTTAAATCTGAGTAAATTAAAAATTAACCTTCACGTTTTTAGAAAGATTGTAAAAATTGGGCTTCCTGCCGGTTTCCAGGGAATTATGTTTTCCTTCTCAAACGTTATTATTCAATCATCTGTAAATTCCTTTGGTGCCATAATGATTGCAGGAAACTCTGCTGCATGTAACCTGGAAGGCTTTATTTATACAGCAATGAATGGTTTTTCTCAGGGTTCCCTCACATTCTGTTCGCAAAATCTTGGTGCCCACAAAACAGACCGCATTAAAAAAGAAGTATGGATTTCTCAAATCTCCATTATTGTAATAGGGGCTGTCCTAGGTGCACTATTTCTTTTATTTGGAAATCAACTGCTTGGGTTCTATTCAAAAAATCCTGAAGTTATAAAAGCTGGTATGTCACGTCTTTGGGTTATTTTTACTACCTACTACTTATGCGGAATGATGGATGGTATGGCTAATTCAATACGAGGCATTGGTCATTCTTTAATGCCTGTAATCTCTTCTTTATGCGGTGCCTGTTTATTCAGAATTATATGGCTTTCTACCGTCTTTCTTATTCCAGCATTCCATATTCCATTCACAATTTTTGTATCGTATCCAATCAGCTGGATTTTAACTTTTGTTGCAAACGTTATTTTTTATAATATCTATATAAAAAGACTGTAGATTTAATTTTTAATCATATATTCCTTAATACATTATTTTCTGATAATATTTGATTTATGAATATGGAAGCATTTATCTTAGGTTGTGGCGGAATGATGCCTTTACCTTACAGACACCTTACTTCAGTTTTGCTTAGACGAGACGGTGATTTATTTCTTTTTGATGGTGGTGAAGGTACTCAGGTAAGTTTACGTCGTCTTAATCTTAAATGGAAAAAGATTGATGCCATTTTTGTTTCCCATACTCATGCAGACCACGTAACAGGGCTTCCAGGAATTCTTATGCTTTCGGCTCAGGTAGACCGAACAGAACCTTTGTACATTTACGGCCCTCCAAAAATCAAAGAATATATTGAAACTAGTCGTAAAGTTCTTGATATGTACATAAACTATCCAATTATTGTAAAAGAAATTACTGCGCCTTGCGTAGTTCATTCTGGCGAAGATTTTTACATTCGTGCATTTCCTTTAGATCATACAAAAACCTGTGTTGGCTATACTTTGGAAGAACTTGACCGTCCTGGTGAATTTAATCCTGAAAAAGCCCGGGAATTAAATGTTCCTGTAGGACCTTTATGGTCACAGCTTCAACACGGTTTCGAAGTTACAGCATCAGATGGTACAACTGTAAAACCAGACCAGGTACTTGGTAAAAAACGCCCCGGAAGAAAGTTTTCTTTTGTAACTGATACACTTTTCAAACGTTCTATTATTGACGAGGTTCGTGGTTCAGATCTGTTAATTTGCGAGGGTATGTTTGAAGAAGCTTTACTTGACCAGGCTAAAGAAAAAAAACATATGACAGCAGGCCAGGCAGCAACTATTGCAAAAGAAGCAGATGTAAAACGTATGTGCTTGATTCACTACAGTCCACGTTATACCGATAAGGAACTTCACATTCTGGAAGAAGAAGCAAAAGCTATATGGCCAAAAGCAGAACTTTCACACGACAGAATGCATATTGAAATTCCTCTAATAGACTAAAGTTTAAAAGATGATTGAATTAAATAATTTTTCAAAAAAATATTCTAAAAATGCTGATTTTGCTGTTACAGGTGTTTCTATTAAGGTAGAAAAGGGCAGTGTAACAGGACTTATTGGTCCTAATGGATCTGGTAAATCTACTATTATGAAAGGCATTTGCGGTATTCATTATGCGACAGAAGGCAACATAATTATAGATTCAATTAATACATCAGAAACTCCAGAAAAAATTATGTCACTTATAGGGTATGTACCAGAAACACCAGCCTTACCACCAGAAATGACAGTAAATAAATTCCTGGATTTCGCTGGAGAAACTAAAAAGCTGGAAGGTGACGAATTAAAATCTGCAAAAGAAAAAGTTATAAAAGATTGTACGCTGGAAAAATTTCTTAATAAAAAGATTAAAACACTTTCCAAAGGTCAAAAACAGAGGGTTTCATTTGCACAGGCCCTTATTCACAATCCTCCAAATTTGATTTTAGATGAACCAATGAGTGGTCTTGACCCTGCGCAAATTCTTCAAATGCGTGAATTAATTTCAAAACTTTCAAAAACTAAAGCTATTTTAATGTCTACCCATATTCTTCAGGAAATTTATTCACTATGTTCAAATCTTTATATTTTGAACGAAGGAATAATTGTTGCCAGTGGAACAGAAGAAGAAATTATAAAAGAAAATAAGGCAAATAATCTGGAAGATTGTTTTATTAAACTTACAACAAGAAGCGACGATTAAATGAAAGGACAAAAACAAAAGGCATTTTTAAAATATAATCTTCTCAATAATTTAAATTCTCCCGCATTTTATATATTAAACTTGCTCTTTACAGTGTTTCTTTCGGTAAATTATTTTATACGCCATCAGTTTTTTACAGGAAGCGGTACTACAGATCTTCTTTTATTCTTTTCTGCAGTTCCTTATATAAGCATTATTATTATTCCAGCCCTTTGTTATAAGCAAAGTTTTACAGTATACGATAATTTTATTCCTCTCAAAAATCTGGAAAAAATTACTCTTACTTTTATATGCCGTCTAATTCTGTTTACTGTTATGCTGGTACTTCTTATGCCAGTAACTATTGCAGTAAACCTTTTTGGTAAAATAGATTTTGGCCAGTTTTTTGTAAGTTTTCTATGTCTTTTCTTTTATGGTGCTGCAGTTATTTCTCTTTGTACTTTTGTAGAAAAGCTTTTTACAAATAAAATTATAACTTTCGTAATTTCAGCTTTATTACTGGGGATTTTTAACAGCGCCCATTTATTCGCAGTTTACGTTCCAGTTCCAAATGCAATTGCGTCTATTTTTAAGCAGTTAAGCTTTGCCTGGCATTTTGATGCTGCAAGTAAAGGCATTTTCGATTCCCGTGATATTGTATGCCTGTTTGGTACTGCAATTTTATTTCTTCTTCTTGCTGATTCTGTAGAAGAATATAAAAAAGGATATGTATATTCATTAAAAAGTGACCTCCCAAAATATGCGAAAATTGCACTTGCTGTTTTAGTTATTTTGAATGGCAGCCGCTGGTATTTTCGCGTTGATTTTTCTGCTAATAAAACTTATTCACCATCTAAGTATACAAAAGAATTATTACGCACTGCAGATTCAAATATTAAAATTACATATTACCGTTCAAACTCCATACTAAAACTTTATCCACAGATTAGAGATGTTACCGACTTTCTCATTACTTACAGTAATCTTAACAAAAATGTAAGTTTAATTATTAAAGATCCAGATAAAGATTCGTCTACAAGAACTTTACTTGAAAATTATGGTATTCAAAGTCAGCAAATGAGAACTGTTTCTTCCACTTCTACAGAATACGTAAATGTTTATTCAGCAATTACAATTGAATATAACGGCAATGTAGAGCTTCTGCCTTTTACAATGACAGCTTCTACACTTGAATATGATTTAGACGGAAGAATTAAACATTTGCTTACGGGGGTTGCAAGAACAGTAAATATAGTAATTGGCAACGGTATGTCTTTAACAGAAGATTACAGTTATCTTATGCCATGGCTAAATTCACAGGGCTTTATTTGTAATCCTCTTTATATTACTGACCCAGGCTTTACACAGAACCTTGCAAACTCCACAGGTCCACTACTTATTATTGGTGATAAAAATGTCCGAATAGAACAGGCAATTGCAATTGAAGACTATATTCTAAAAAACAAGGGTAATGCACTGTTTATGGTAAACCCATACTCCGTTGACATTGAAGAAAACTGGTACCTTACCGCAAACAGAAATACTAATCTTATAGAAATACTCGAAAACTGGGGTGTAATTTTTAAACCTCAAATTGCCGCAGATCTTTCTTGTGCCCGTATTACTATGTACGCCGAAGATAACTCTGAAACTCAAAATATTAACTATCCTTTGTGGCCAAGTGTTCTTCAGCAGAATAACACAAGTTTAGGAGTTACAATGTTCTGGGCAACACCTTTGCAACTGGAACAAAATGCTGAACCATATCTTTATTCTACACCTTTAGCTTATACTTACGAAATTGAAAAGGGAAACAAAGAAACTTTAATTGAAACAAATCCCTTTATTTTGCAAACAGTAAATACTTCAAATAAGGAAAAAGGAACACTTACAATCGCCGCCAAAATTACCGGCCCACTATCCGGACTTTTTAATGCAGCCGAAACTAAAGAATCAAATATCATTGTAATACCAGACCAATATATGCTTAATTCCCTTATGAACGAATACATTGGTGGAGACTACGGCGATTACCGTAACTTTGAATTCATTACTACAGCATTATTAAATTTGAACGGTGAAGAACAACTATCGCATCTTCATTCCAAAACTAACAGAGACAATAGTTTTTATAAAGTTTCAGATTTAGGCCAATTTGCACTGCTTAAACTAATTATCTATGGAATAGCATTTGTTATTATTCCGCTTTTAATTTTAATAGGGGGAGTAATTTTCTATGTCAAACAAAAAAAATAGTATTATTTATGCAACCGTAATTATACTTGCTATTTTATTCCCTGTTTCCTTTACAAAAAGCTGCAAAACTACAGATAAAAGAGAGATTGTCAAAACTGCACTTATTAATCAAAAATATGAAAAATCTATAAACAGAATTGAACTTTCTAAAGGCAGTTCAAAAATCATTCTTCAAAAAACAAATAAAAACTGGCTTGTAAGCGAAAACGAAAGTGAACTTACAATTCCTGCAGAAGGTAAAAGAGTGGAAAATTTCCTTAAAGATTTTATATCTGTTCGGAACATGTATAAATTATCAGACAAATTTTCAAAAAACAGCTCTTTTGGCTTACAGTCCGACGAAACTTTTACAATCTTTTACAGTTATTCAGACGGTTCACACAGCATTTATTTTGGTAACCAGGATTTCGCACAAACAGCCAGATATTTAATGACAGACAAAAATCTTCAGGTGTACGAAATTAATTCCAGTTTAGATAAATACCTTACAGTAAATTCATCTATGTGGACTGACCCATATATTATTTCCCAGGAAGTTCTAGGTAAAATTACAGAAGATTCTGTACAGTCGGTAAAAGTTTACAGCGATAATTCAATTTCAAGAATCACAGATATTCCAAAACTTTTAGATTTACGACATGGTGGTTTTGTCGATTTTACAGTTGCCCTTCCAGAAGAAATTGTAATGGAAATTAATCTTGAACTTGGAAATAAGTCTTTTATAAATCTTGAATTTTATTCAACAAATTTAGAATCTGAATTTATAATCAAATCTGAATATATTGGAGCAGACAATTCTAAATATTACACTTGTTCCAAAATCAGTTCCTGGACTTACAACAAGATTAAAGAAATCATGTTATAAATAAAATGAGCTGCTACTCCTGGCCATATTGTGCCATTCTTTTTAAAGCAAAGCCTTAAAATTAAATGTCCAAATACAGCATTTAAAACAGAAAAATACCCCATATAATAATGGGAAAATGCAAAAATAAGACAGCTTAAAATTTCGCATAAAATAATAAAAACTTTTTTTTCAGTCTTCCTTAAAACAAGTAAAATCAATGCATCTGGTAAATAAAATCTATAAATAACTTCTTCGTAAAAAGCTGCAGGTAAAAAAGTAAGTACACAGGCCACCCATTGAAAAAATGTATGTGGTACTGTAACCAAAGCTTCTGCAGAGTCTTTTTCTATTAGAACAGAAATGGCCTTTATTACAAGAGATGAACAGAGTAATAGTCCAACTGTAAATATAACGGGAAAACGTAAAAACTTTATTTTTTCGTAAGGTGTTTTTAGTGAAAAAAAGATTACAGCCGCTATAAAACCGTAAATAATCTGTTGAAAAGGGAAGCTCCATTCTATGAATATAGAAGTCTGATTATTTAATAAAGGTGTAAAAAAAGGAGGCAAAATGAATAGCAACAAAATAGAAGAAAATATTAATATTTCAATCTTAAAACTATGATTTTTCAACTGCATTATGCTATAATATTATATTGTTGAGGGAATTATGTACACACTTGTTGGCATAATAATTATTGCACTTATTTTCATAGGACTAGGCGCTCTTTATTCTGCATTCAAAAGTAAAATCAGTTTTTTTGTAAACGGATTGGATGCAGGCTTTTCTATTCACGATTTAGTGTTGTTGTGGAATACTGCCCAGATTTGTGATCTTGAACAGCCAACCTCATTGTTTTATTCACTTAATTCACTTACAAAATGCATGACCCAAATCCAGAACGAAACAAAAGCTTCTGCCGACAATAATAACCCTCGTAATCAGCTTTTGCTTTCGAAACTTTTTGATTACAGAACAAAAATCCAGAATGAATCTGATGATAAAAAAGGCCTGTCTTCTACAAAATCTTTGGAAAAAGGACAGAAATTACGTATCATTTTGCCAGGTAAAGGTGTTTTTGCTACAGAGTTGGTAAACAACGGAAACATGATGGTAATTAATGTTCCAAAACAAAAAAATATTATCTCAATTGCAGGTGAAGACTGGGTAGGTAAGGTTATAAGTGTTTATCTCTGGCGTAAAGGTGATGCCCGTTATGTATTCGACACTACAGTTGAACAGCAGGGTATTTTCCTTGGTAAATCTGCCTTGTTCCTTAAACATTCTTATAATCTTGTAAGAACACAAAAAAGAAAGTCTATACGTTCTGCCTGTCAGATTTACGGACAGCTTTTTATTATGAAAAATGGTGCAGAACCAACTGATTCAATTGAGACACAAAATGGTTATAAATGTCTTATCGAAGACATTTCTGAATCTGGTGCATTAATTAGAATTGGTGGAAAGGGTATTGAAAATATTAAAATTAAACTTCAGTACAGCATTCAGAATAAATTAATTCTTATGAGTGGTGTTATTAGAAGTGTTGAATATAACGAAGAACAGAATCAGTCTCTACTTCATTTCGAGTGTACAAAGATTGATCCAATAATGAAAAATGAAATTTTAAGTTACGTTTATAATATGCTACCAGAAAGTGAAAAAGAAATTCTTGAAGCATTAGCCCAAACAGACGATGATATTGATTCTGAGGCAGAAAATAATTCTGTTGATTCTGAAAACGGTTCTGGAGATGCTCCATCAACTAATGAAGAAGTAAAAAAACAGATATCAGAACAAAATGCAGAAGCAAATAATTCAGATGAAGCAGATACCAATATAGTTATTCCAACATTAGAATCCACAAGTTCTAGTGAAGATGAATTAAACATCTTCTAGTAAAACGAGGTACTTATGACTAAGAAACTTGCAGTTTTATTTATTTTATTAAATTTTACATTTGTAATCTGGGGTGCTAATTCCTCATCTAAAATTAAATTTCTTAAAGGCAATATTTCAGATAAAACTGCTGCAGTAAAAGAGGCAACAGAGGAAGATGCTGTATGGCTCAGCAACAAGGCTATTGAATTTGCTTTAGAAAATCATGAAATTATTGGCAATGACAGAGAATTAGAAGGTCTTACAGTTGCCGCAATTTATTCTGTTTCTACAGATTATGTAAAATATACAACAGACATTCAGAAATCAGAACTTGCAGAACAATTACAGCAGCTTTTCTCAAATTACTCAAAGAGTCCAAGTGTTCAGATTGCAGTTCTTTCTAAAGTTGTTTCGCTTAAATCTTATTTACCAACAGAAAAATTTACAGCTTTATTAAATGAATATCTAACTTCTGTAAATATAAATGTTACAGATGCAGGTGTTTTCAAAGCTTCATTAAACACTCTTGAACAAATTGGAAATAACGAATCATTTGTTATTTTATACAATTTTCTGTATAACTCACGATATTCAAAATATAAAGCTGAAATTGAAAAAGCAATTGTAGCATTATTGCCTTCTGCAATGAATGAAGTTTTATCTCTTATTCAGCAGTCTGACATGGCTCAAATGAACAGTATTTTCACTTTAATTACAAATAATTCAAATATTTCTAAAAATTCTCTCTGCGAGATTTCCGAAAATATACTTTCTAAGTCTATATTAATTATAGAGAATTCTTCGAAAGTATCTTCAGAGTATTTGACTATTCCTTCTGCTGCATTAAAAATTCTTTCTGAAAATAAATGGACAAGAGCATCATCTAATGTTATTTCTTATTTCCAGTTAGGAAAGACACTTTATAATTCTGGAATAATGGAAGAAGCTTATTTCATTGAAATTATTTCAGCATTAAGCAACGTTGCACCAATTGATTCAGTTTCTATGCTCATAGCATACCTTGAAGAATTAAACAGTCAGACAGAAAGAGGAAACACAGTTTCTTCTAACACTGTTTTAGCTGTAATTAACACTCTTGGTGCTATTGGCGATAAGGCTGCATTTGATTCGTTACTTGCTGTTACTTACTTGAATTACCCTGAATCTGTTCTGCATGCTTCCCAGGAAGCACTGTCAGGACTTAGATGGTAGAATTTTATAATTATTTCAAAAGACCTGTTTTTTTATCTTCTTTAGTTTGTATATTTCTTTTTTATTCTGGAATTGTAAAAACTAAAGAAGAATTTTTTTATGCTTCACTTATTCCACAAGATAAGGTTTCATACATTTCCTGTAAGCTAATTAATTCTCCTGTAAAAACTACAAATGGAACTTTTTATGTAGGTAAATCTGACCTTATGTTCACAATTTCTGAAGATAATTTAAAATCTACAGCGAAGGGAAGAATTCAAATATATATACCTTCAGATATGGCGGAAGCTTATTTTCCAGGTAAATTATATTCTGCCACAAAAGTTAAACAGCAGGCCTTGTATGAGGCTGGTGGAATATATTTATTAAAAGGAAAATTTAGTTCCAACAGATTTTATGTAACAAATTGTGAAACTTCTACATGGCAAAAAAATATTTATGGAGAAATTGACTACTTTCGGGCTATTTGCAGACTCCAATTTAAAAGATTAATGTATGGTTGGGGCGAAGCCGGTGGTCTATTACTGGCTTTATTATGCGGTGCAAAAGAATATACTAATTCAACTACGACCGATAATTTTCGAAATGCAGGATTATCACATATTCTTGCATTATCTGGAATGCATCTTTCTATGTTCTCTTCCATAGCAATGTTTCTAGGAAAAAAAATTAAAAGAAAAAAAATCTCTTTTATTATTAGAATAATCGCTTTGTTTCTTTTTGTATGGTTTGCAGGTTTTTCGCCTTCGTTATTAAGGGCATATATATGCGCAATGCTCACATTAACAGCATCTATTGCAGGAACAAAAAAGCCTGACATGCTTATGATTTTATGTTTTTCATTCTTACTTCAATGCATTATTTCACCTTCAGATATTCTAAATACAGGTTTTATTCTATCCTACAGTGCATTAGCTGGTATTTTAATCTTTAATAAATTATTTAATACTTTATATATAAAAGTTCTGCCACATTTTGTTGCCAATTCTTTATCTTCATCAACTTCTGCACAAATATTTGTTATGCCTATATCATTAAAATTATTTGGAAGTTTTTCACCAATTGGTATTTTAGCGACTACAATAATTTCTCCTATAGTTTCCTTATTCATATACTCCGGACTATTTCTCATAATTTTATGTCTGATTATTCCAGGCTTAGCAGGATATAGTGCAATTTTTATAAATTTTTTGTATAATATAATTAAATATGGTGTATCCGTATTTTCAAAAGTACCTAACTGGAGTCTTAATTGAAACATCCCGATTACAATTCCCCAACAGAACTTAAAAATGTCCTTGATCAAAATGGTTTTTCTATGCAGAAAAAATTCGGACAAAATTTCTTAATTAATGCAGAAGCACGTACAAAATTAATTGATGCTTTAGAAATAGATGATTCAAAGAAAGTTTGGGAAATTGGCCCTGGTTTAGGTGCAATGACAAATGAAATTCTTGAAAGAGGTGCAGACCTTACAGTTTTTGAAATTGACAGAGGCTTTGCAAGTTTAATAAAACAGTTTTTCCTGGAATATGAAAATAAAAACAAATTTAGAATTGTAGAAGGTGATGTTCTTAAAACCTGGAAAAAACAGTTTGAAACAGCAGGTCAGCCTTATCGTTTATTTGGAAATTTACCATATAACATTGCAGCAACTGTTATTGCAGATACAATCGAAAATAATATTCGTTTTGATAAATGTGTTTTTACAGTTCAAAAAGAAGTTGCCATTAGAATGGCTGCAAAACCTGGTTCAGAAGATTATTCATCTTTCTCTGTATTGTGCCAGTGGGCTTACGATGTAAAACCTTTACTTGACCTTACAGGCGGAAACTTCTGGCCTAAACCTAATGTAGATTCACGTGCTGTAGTTATGACAAAAAGAGAAAATTTCCCTAACTGTCAAAACCCAGCCTTATTTGTAAAAGTACAAAGAGCTTTATTCTCATCAAGAAGAAAAACAGTACGAAACAATCTTTCAGTTTTCTTAAAAAATAATGATCAGGCTGTTGAATACTTAAATAAAGCAAATATTGATATAATGAAACGTGCAGAAGTTCTAACAGTAGAAGAATTGCTTCGTCTTTCAGATGTTATTAATGAAGGCATGAAATGAGCATAAAAGAAAATCTCCAGATAATAAAAACAAAAATCTCTGAAGCTGAAACTAAAGCTGGCAGACCGGCAGGTTCTGTTAAACTTGTAGCAGTAAGTAAATTCCACCCTGTAAATGCAGTTTTTGATGCTATAGCTGCTGGTCAAAATTCATTTGGAGAAAATAGAGTTCAAGAAGCTGCAGAAAAATTTTCTGAAGTTTATAAAACTTATCCTAAAACAGAACTTCATATAATCGGACAGTTACAAACTAATAAAGTAAAAAAAGCTGTAGAAATTGCAACCTGCATTCAGTCTGTAGATAGAATTGAACTTCTTAAAGAAATTGAAAAACAATGTTCAAAATTAAATAAAAATATTGATATCTTATTCGAAGTTCACACAGGTGAAGAATCTAAATCTGGATATGAAAGTGAAGAAACTCTTTTAGAATCTATAAATGCCTGTAAAAACGGAGATTTTCCTCATATAAATCCTATTGGTTTTATGACTATGGCTCCATTTACAGATGATAAAAAGTTAATCAGAAATTCATTTTCAACCTTGCGAACACTTTCTGAAAAATTGCAAAAACAGTATCCTATGTTTAACTTCAAAGAGCTTTCCATGGGAATGTCTGGTGATTTTGAAATTGCAATTGAAGAAGGTGCAACAATTGTAAGAGTAGGAACTGCAATCTTTGGAGAAAGAGACTATTCAAAATAATGAAAAAGAAACTGTTATTAATCCTTATATGTATTCTTTCTCTTTTTATAAGTTTTGCTTTTGCCGAAGATAATTCACCCCTTCCATATGAAAAAAATGAATTTCCACAAGGTTTACAGGACTTAAGACGTTTTGAAATTATTTCATTAGGTTCATTACCCTTTGTCACATTAGATACAACGTTAGTATATTCTGGAATACGCTATGCCCAGCATGGCTACAATTCCGCATTTAAGCCAGATATTTTTTCAAAATCTTCTTTTTCTTCAGAAGAACAACGAAATCTTATTCTTACTTCTGTTGGAATTTCCATTGGAATAGGACTAACAGATTATATTGTTCAGATAATTAAACGATCTAAAGCACAAAAAAAAGAAAAAAAATACGAAGATATTCATATATATCCCATTTCAGATGATCCAGATGCAACTATTATTCCTCTACCAGACACTCAAGTAATGGAGGTAGAAGATTAATGCCATTTTTCAGTGCAAAAGTTCCAGAAGATTTTGAAGGGCAGGAACGCTTAGACAAATACATTGCATCTCTTCCTAATGGAATGAACCGTTCGAAGCTTAAAAGTGGAGTTACGGAAATCCTTGTTAATGGGAAAAAAGTTAAAATTTCTCAAAAAGTAAAAGCAGCAGACCAGATAGATATTCAATGGGAAGACAACATTCCAGATAATATTGATCCAGAAAACATTCCTTTAGATATTATCTATGAAGATGAAAATGTTACTGTAGTTAATAAACATCAAGGAATGGTAACACATCCTGCCTGCGGAAACTGGACTGGAACACTTGTAAATGCACTACTGTATCATTGGGGGCGAGAATCTATTCAACAGATTAAAGAAGGTTTAGATTCTGAAATAATGGAAAGACGAAGACCTGGTATAGTTCATCGTCTAGATAAAGAAACTTCGGGTATTATTATTACAGCCAAAAATCGTGACACAGAAGAATACCTCCAAAAACAATTCAAAGATAAATCACTTCAAAAAGAATATATTCTTATTGTTTGTGGAAAGCCACCTGCAAAAACTGGTGATATTAGAACTCAAATAATTCGTGACCCAAAAAATCGCCATCGGTTCAAAGCTGTTACTGATACAGATGAAGGTAAATATGCACGAACTATTTATCATTGTATTGCTACTTACGGAAATTACTCTTTAATCCGTGTAAGAATTAAAACTGGCCGTACTCATCAGATTCGAGTTCATATGAAATTTTTAGGATGTCCTATTTTAGGCGACTCGGTTTATAATAAGCCAGATTCTAACTTTCCTAATGCAACTTTAATGCTTCATTCTGTTCAGTTAAAAATCAAACTACCAGGACACAATGATTACACAACATTTAGAACAAAGGTTCCCGGTCGATTTCAGAAAATTGAAAAAAAACTAAGAAATAAATATCCTAAAACTGTAATGCCACCAGTAAAAGGGCCAAAACATGGAACAAATTAGAATTATCCATGAACCTTCTGCAGATAAACCTTTTCTCGTTATTTATAAACCAAAAGGTCTACCATCAGCTCCTTTATCAGAAGAAGATACAAATAATGCCCTGTGGCAATGTATTCAAAAATTCCCATCATTAAAAAATGTAAAGGGAAAAAAAGATATTGAATATGGACTTCTGCATAGAATTGATACTCCAACAGACGGGCTTTTGCTTATTGCAGAAACTCAAGATTTTTATGATTTTATGGCAGAAGAACAAAAAAATGGAAGATTTTATAAATATTACTCTGCAATTTGCGAAAAATCCTTTGAAAATGCTGTAATTCTTGGTGGGTTTCCAAAGGAAAAAGTTCCATATTCAAATAATATGACAATTACAAGTTATTTTAGAAGTTATGGTGACGGTGGTAGGGAAGTTCGCCCTGTAACAGATTCTTCAGGAAAAGCAGCAAAAAAGAAACTTGGAAAATTAAAAGAATATAAAACTAAGGTATCTGTTATTACCGAAAAAAATGATTTTGTCCAAGTAGAATGCAAAATTACAGAAGGTTACAGACATCAGGTACGCTGCCATTTAGCATGGGCAGGTTTACCAATTTTGGGAGATTTGCTATACAATTCAAATAAAAAAAACTGTCCTCAAAAGGACAGTTCAGCTTTGCAATTCTCTGCAACAAAAATTGAATTTGAATACCCGAAAGGAGACTTGAACTCCTATGAAATTACTTTCACCTGGACCTGAACCAGGCGCGTCTACCAATTCCGCCATCCGGGCTAAATTATTTAATTATTTTACTGAAATTATAGACAACTGTAAAGACAGAAAACTAAAACAATAAGAACAAAAACTGTAAAAGCATATACCCAGATAGGTAACCCTGAATCTGGATGATATGTAGCTTTATTTCTTCGAGTAAACAAAGACATATCTAATCCATTTGAATTAAATCGTTTATTATTATTCTTTGAATTACCTAATATTGGCGTATAGTGTCCACGGCCACCTAAAGTATCTGGATTTACAGCATAACCACAGGTAGGGCATCCGTTTATAAAATCATCATTATTGCCTGTGCGACCACAATGGGGACACCTTACTGAAGCAAAAAATTTTCCACAGGAAGGACAAGTTTTGGAATTTCGAGGAACTTCATTACCACAACTTTCACAAAAGAATTTCGCTTCTTTTTTTTTATTTCTCATAGTAACTTAAAACCTTTAAAGAAACTTTATCGCTGGAAAGACTAATTACTTCACCGCAGAAACTAATACAATTGTTGTCATTCGATACTGTTACATATTTAATCTTCTGATTAATCGAAAGCCCTGTATTATTTGCAGCACATTCAAATGTATCGAAAGAAGTTTGTACAGAATTACCACAAATAAAACTGTTATTTTCAGGATTTGTAAATACAACTGAATAATTCTTGTTTATATCTTTAATATCTTTTTTGTTATCAATAAAAATATCAGTAACAGTAGGAATATCAGATTCTTCTTCAATTGAATTTTCTATTTCGTCAACAGATTCAGTTTCTTCTTCTATTTTTATTTCCCGAAGATCACTATAAAATTCAACTCCAAGCTGTTCAGCTTTTTGTTTATCTTCTGCTGAAAGAACCTCATCATTATAAAGACAGAAACGCACATCATTTCCACCAATACCACTTTGAACAAAAGATGCCAAAGTTTTCCAGTGACGAGGATATTCTTGTGCACTTAAAACAATATAATCAGGACGTATTTCTTCGATATTATCAAGAGCTTTTAATAGCCAGCGGTAGATTATAATATCAAATCCTTCTTTTTCGAGACGTTTTTGTAATAATTTTATAACTTCCTGTTTATCAGAAATAATAAGTGCTTTCATTTTTAATTACTCAGTTCCCAAGTTTACAACGTTATAATCATAAATCTGCCAGATTCCTTCTCGCTGACGTACTTTGTATGTATAACGTTTCTTTTCGCTGAAGTTAGGATACTTAAACCATTCAATAACAGTTACGCTTCCTTCTGTAGGAGTGTAAGTAGTTTTTTCAATCTGGAAACTTTCTGGAACAGCAATAATATCGTTTTCAATTCGGCTCTGCATCAAATCACTCTTAAATGATTGAATCATACGATTACGTTCTTCTGCAGAAACAGAAACATATTTTTTCTTCAATGAAGGTGTTCTTTCCAATAAAGATTCAACATCCATATAAAGGAAATACTGATCCCATAAAGATTTCTGACGGGCAATAATTGTCTGCTCAACAACTTTATCTGGAGAAATATCTGCTGGTTTTAAAAGTTCAATAGTTTCTGCTTTTACAGGAACAAAGTTAGATGCTCCAGCAGATGGAGAAGGGCGAACTTCAAGAGTTAATCTATTAGATTTCAAAGCAAGATATTTTGATTTATACAATTCTGGATAGAAAAATAATTCAAGATAATAAACAGATGCTTCATCAACTTTCAAGAAATCTTTTACATTTTCTACAAAAGAATATTCTTCGCCCTGTTCAAGAGCAATTTCTCTAAAATAAACAGTCTGATTTGTTGTTCTCTTTTCAATAAGAACTTCTGTATTATCAAGACGCTTATTTTTTACTGTGTATGCGTTGAAATCCATACTGAAAGAACGGTCATCAGCAAGCTTAAAACGTAAAGTTTCAGGTCCATTATTTTTGATTGTGACATGAACCATAATTGGGCTGTCAACGCCATTTCCAGGATAATATATAGATCTGTTATAATATTTAATTGAAATACTTGCTTTGCTAAAATCTGGTGTATTTTCTGCCGCAAAAGCTGAAATATGGCCAAAAACAAAAAGAACTGATATAATTGTAAAAAGTTTACGAAGTTTCAACGTATTCTCCTAAAAAAAGTTTTACTTTTCTTATATATTTATCGGTAAATTAAAATGAAATCATTAACTTCTATAAAAGAAATATTAAATAAATGGCCAGATTTAACTCAGATTGTTAATACTGTATTTGAACCAACAACAAGTTTTCCAATTAACATTGAAGGTATTCATGGAAGTTTATTTTCATATTTTACTTCAGCTGTTTGTAATGCAAGTCACGTTCGTTCTTTGCAGGCTCAACAATATGGTGCTTCAAGTAAAAGTTCTCAGTCTTATAAGTTTTTTTCATCAGACTTACTGATTGTTGTTCCTACAGAAAATGATGCACAGGAACTTAAAAACGATTTAAATACAATTTTTCCAGAGGCAGAAGTTTATTCTTTTCCAAACTGGGGAACTGTTCCTTACCGACCTGTAGCAAAAGGGTCTGTAGTATTTGGCAAAAGAGCAGGGGTTCTTTCAACATTACTTACAAAAGAGCAGACTTTAACTTACAAGGGTAAACCTCGTATTTTTATTTTTACACAAAGAGATTTTATCTCGCCTTTACCTTCACCAGATTATCTTAAGGCATTTTCATTTAAACTTAAAAAGGGTGATACTTTAGACACAACAGATATTGCTTCAAAATTAAATAAACTTGGCTATAATCGGGTTCCAAAAGTAAATGTACGTGGAGAATTCAGTCTTCGCGGTGAAGTTCTTGATATTTTCCTTCCTTGTGACGAACATGCAACACGTATTATTTTTGATTTTGACGAAATTACACAGTTTAAGATTTTTGAAACCGATACTCAAACAACAATTGGAAATAAAGAAGATGTTATTATTTATCCAATGAAAGAAGTTATCTGGAATGAAGAATTAATTGCAAGACTTTCAGAAAAACTTGATGAATACCAGAAAACTGCAATTACAAATGTAGATAACGTTGCAGATTTAGACACAACTGTTCATCTTCCTTTTACAGAAAAAGCTCTGGAAATTAAAGATAATCTTATTACAGAACTATCAATTTCAAATGAAAGTGAAGGGGAAGAGTTATTCTATCATTTACTGTGGGATAAAACTTACACAATCCTTGATTACCTTGAACCAAACACTTTCTTATTCTGTTTTAATTATGACAAACAGCTTAATGCGCAATTAACTATTAATCGTGAATATACAAAACTTTATAGAACAACTCGCGAAGAATTTCCTGTTCTACCTCCAGATTCCCTTTTATTAAATTTTGAAAAAATGCTGGAATCTTTTTCCAATTGCGTTTTGTTTAGAACATTAAATAAAGCAGAAGATGTTGATTCAGATAAAAATCTGGTAATTCCTGCAGAGCCTCCTAGAAGTTTCTTTGGTAATATTAATTTTATGAAAGAAGAGCTTACACGTCTTCAGGATGACAGCTGGAATATTTATATCTACACCGATAACGAAAATCAACAGCTACGTATTCACGAAATTTTCAAAGATTATGTAGATATTGATGATGATGGAAAAGTTCATCCGGTACAGCTGATTCCAAAACCAATTAGCGCAGGTTTTGGTATTCCAGATATTAAACTTCTTGTAATTCAGGAAAATGAAATTTTTGGTCGCCGACAGTATGTTCCTAAATCAGTAAATAAAGCTAAATCTAAGGCAATTGATACCTTTGTTGAATTGAATCCTGGAGATTATGTAGTTCACGTAAACTGGGGAATTGGGCTTTTCCACGGTATTGAACGAGTTAAAGCATTAGGAAACGAACGTGATTATATAAAACTTGAATATGCAGATCAGGAATATGCTTTTGTTCCAATTGAACAGGTAAATTTAGTTCAACGCTATATTGGTAACGAAGGTGAAAAGCCTCGTCTTGATCGAATTGGAAGTAAATCTTGGGAAAACCGCAAAAATAAGGTAAAACAGGCCGTTGAAGATATTGCACAAAAACTTATAGATTTGTATTCCCGTCGTCAGGCTTCTGTAGGTTATGCTTTCCCTAAAGAAACTGAATGGCAGGCGGCTTTTGAAGCAGCATTCCCATATGAAGATACTCCAGACCAGATTACAGTAACAGAAGAAATTAAACAGGATATGGAAAAGCCTGTTCCAATGGACCGTTTAGTTTGTGGTGACGTTGGATATGGTAAAACTGAAATTGCTATGCGTGCGGCATTTAAGGCTGTAATGGGTGGAAAACAGGTTGCATTTCTGGCACCAACAACTATCCTTGCAGAACAGCACTACGAAAATTGCAAGCAGAGATTTAAAAATTTTCCTGTAAAAATTGAAAGAATGTCCCGCTTTGTGGCTCCAGGTGAACAGAAAAAAATTCTTGAACGGGTAAAAGAAGGCGATGTTGATATTTTAATTGGTACTCACAGAATCATTCAGAAAGATGTAATTTTCAAAAAACTTGGTTTAATGATTATTGATGAAGAGCAGCGCTTTGGAGTTAAAGATAAAGAAAAGCTTAAAGTAATGAAAAACAACATTGACTGTCTTACAATGTCTGCAACTCCAATTCCAAGAACCTTGCACATGAGTCTTTTAAAGATTCGTGATATGAGCCTTCTTACAACACCTCCACAGAATCGCCAGCCAATTGAAACTGTTGTTGACGAGTTTAAAGATGAAAGAGTAGCTCAAGCAATCCGCCGTGAAATTGAACGAGGAGGGCAGATTTTCTATCTTCACAACAGGGTTGAATCATTACAGGAAATAAGACGCCGAATTGAACTGCTGGTTCCAGAAGTAATTGTTGATATTGCCCACGGACAAATGACCAGTACACAATTGGAAGATATTTTCCAGAGATTTAAAAATGGCGGATTCCACGTGCTTATTGCCACAACTATCATTGAAAACGGTATTGATATTCCAAACGTAAATACAATTATTATTGACCGTGCAGATATGTATGGCGTTTCTCAGCTTTACCAGTTAAGAGGTAGAGTAGGCCGAAGCGATCGTCAGGCTTATGCTTATTTACTTTACCCTGAAAACAAAGCCTTATCTGAAGTAGCAATGAAACGTTTGCAGGTTATAAGTGATTTTACAGAATTAGGCAGTGGATTTAAAATTGCCATGAAAGATATGGAAATTCGCGGGGCAGGAAACTTACTTGGTCGTGACCAGTCTGGAGATGTTTATTCTGTAGGTTTTGATATGTACGTTCGACTTTTAAACGATGCAGTAAATCGTCTTTCAAAACAAAAAGATTACAAAGAACAATCAGAAGTTCTTATGGAATTGGAATATACAGGCTTTATTCCAGACAGCTACATTACAAATCCTCAGATTAAAATGGAAATCTACAAGAAAATTGCTTCTATCACAGATGATCAGGAATTTGATGCAGTCCTTGGTGAACTTTCAGACCGATTTGGTCCAATTCCGGATGAAGTTTCAAGTCTTTTAGCTTTGGCTGAAATTCGAATTATTTGCAAAAAGCTTTCTATCAGTTCAATTCGTGAACGTCAAGGAGAAGTTAAAGTTGAGTTTATGCAGGTTTCAAATCTTTCAATAGATAAAATCCTTAAACTTATTAAAGATAATCCTGGAACTGTAAGATTAAATCCTCAATTACCAAATGTTTTATTTATTAAACTTGGTAAAATTGGACTTAAAGAAAAATCTGAATTTATTAGAGAAAAATTGAGCCAGTTATAGAATTCATGGAAAAATCGTCCCGAACATATGAATTAGTAGGGGTTATTATTTTCCTATAAATATGTAAGCGTATAAATAACACCCCCTACGAATAAAATCAAACATGCAATAGAATCTCCTCATAGCAAGGAGATTTTTTTATGATTTTTCCAGTAAAACGAGTAAAAGAAGAATTAGTAAAAGAGTTTGCAGCATCAAACATGA